>JBJXGR010000580.1:0-12042 GCA_046160045.1 Bryobacteraceae bacterium | reverse complement strand
CCACAAATCGTTGATTCTCCACGAAACGTTGACCGGGAAACGGGGTGGATGTCCCGTTTTTTCACAGCCGCGGGAGCGAGCGGACCTGCCGGGAGGATCAGAGCCGCGAGCGGCTATCCGAGCCGCGACCGGAAGGGAGCGGGCCTCTTGGTTTTTCACACCCCCGAAGCGAGCGGACCGGCCGAGACCCTCCACTCCATCCCCGAACAAGGTCCCCACTCCCCATCGGAGATACGGCATCCCGCGTGACGAGGCAGCCAAGCACGACGACCGGCACATCGTATAAGCTGAAAGTCGATTTTCCCGGACCATCATCTCATCCACCTGGAGGCAGCCTCTGCGCGTAACGGACGGTAGGACCCCGGTAACGGTCGGCATTCTCGCGAACCCGGTCTCCGGGCGCGACGTCCGCCGCCTGGTCGCCCACGCCTCCGTGTTCCACCTCTCCGAAAAGTGCAGCATGATCGGCCGATTGCTCTCGGCGCTGGGCGCGGTGGGAATCCGCCGCGTCTGCATGATGCCCGACGTCACCGGCCTCGCCGGACGCATCCGGCGAAGCGCCGAGAGCCAACGGCGGCACGGCTGGCCGGAACTGATCTTCCTCGACATGCCCGTCGACGATGGGCCCGCGGATACCCTTCGCGCGGTCGAGCGGATGGTGGAAGCCGGAGTGAGAGTGATCGTCGTCCTGGGCGGCGACGGCACGCACCGCCTCGTGGCAATGGCCTGCGGGGAGACTCCGTTGGTCGCGCTCTCGACCGGCACCAACAACGCGTTTCCCGGATCGCACGAGGCCACTATCGCCGGGTTGGCCGCCGGCCTGGTAGCCACCGGCCTGGTTCCGGCCCGCCAAGCCGTATTCCGCAACAAGGTGCTGCGATTGGAATCGAATGGAACGCCGCGCGGCTTGGCCGTGGTGGACGCGTCCGTGACCAGCGACCGCTGGATCGGCGCCAAGGCCCTGTGGCGTCCGGAGAACCTCAGCCAGATCTTCGTCGCGTTCTCCGAGCCGCACGCGATCGGCGTATCTTCGATCGCCGGCTTGCTCCGCCCCGTCGCGCGGAACGCCCGCCACGGTCTGCGCATCGACCTGGCTCCACTTGGGCAGGCGCCCATGACCCTGATGGCGCCCATCGCACCCGGCCTGATCGTCCCCCTCGGGATTGCCGCCTTCGACGAGATCCGCTTCGGAGAACGTCATCTCGTTCGCTGCCCGGAAGGGGTTGTTGCGGTCGACGGAGAACGGGAGATAGAATTCGGGCCTGGCGACCAGGTGGCGATCCGGCTCGAACAGGATGGACCCTTCACGATCGACATCGACCTCGTGATGCATCGAGCCGCACGGGAAGGCCTCCTGGTGAATTTCGATCCCACACGCGCCTCTGTGAACGGTGAGTACAGGAAGAGCGTCAGCCATGCAGCTTGGTAAAGAAGATCTGTTAAAGGCGTACCGCATCATGAAAACCATCCGCGTCTTCGAGGAGCGGATCCATGTCGAGTTCGGCACGGGAGAGATCCCCGGATTCGTTCACCTCTACGCCGGGGAGGAGGCCATCGCCGCCGGCGTCTGTCTCCATCTCCATGACGACGACAAGGTAGCCAGCACACACCGGGGCCATGGTCATTGTCTGGCGAAAGGCTGTGACGCAGGCGCCATGATGGCGGAGATCTACGGCAGGAAGAACGGATTGTGCGCCGGCAAGGGCGGCTCCATGCACATTGCCGACCTGGAAAAAGGAATGCTGGGCGCCAATGGCATTGTCGGCGGCGGGCCGCCCCTGATCTGCGGCGCGGGTCTGGCCGCGAAGAAGTTGGGCAAGACCTCCGTAGCCGTGGCTTTCGTCGGCGACGGGGGTTCCAATCAAGGCACTACCTTCGAAAGCCTGAACCTGGCATCCATCTGGAAGCTGCCCTGCATTTTTGTCGTCGAGAACAACGGCTACGCCGAGGCGACATCGTCGAAGTATTCGGTCGCCTGTCACGATGTCGCCGACCGGGCGGACAGCTTCAACATGCCCGGCGTGACGGTCGACGGGCATGACTTCTTCGCCGTATATGAAGCCGCGGGCGCGGCCGTCGAGCGCGCCCGCCACGGAGAGGGCCCGACCCTGATCGAGTGCAAGGTGAATCGCTATTACGGCCATTTCGAGGGCGACGCCCAAACCTACCGCGGGCCCGACGAGGTGAAGAAGGTGCGCGAGACACGGGACTGCCTCGCCAACTTTGCCGCCCGGGTGACCACGGCCGGATTGGTCGATCCCGCGGACCTCGACCACATCGACCGCGACGTGGCGGCTCTGATTGAGGACTCTGTCGTCCAGGCGAAGGCTGCTCCCAAGCCGGTCGCGGCCGATCTATTGACCGACGTCTACGTCTCCTATTGAGGACTGGCCATGGAACGAAAAATCAGCTATCAACAGGCGATCAATGAAGCCCTTGCCCAGGAGATGGAGCGCGATCCGACGGTCATCGTCATGGGCGAAGACGTGGTCGGCGGCGCCGGCACGGATGGCGAGATGGAGGCCTGGGGCGGCGTCCTGGGCGTCACCCGCGGCCTGTGGCGCAGGTTTGGCGACCGCGTCATGGACACGCCCATCAGCGAGTCGGCGTTCATCGGCGCCGCGATTGGCGCGGCGACGTCCGGGTTGCGGCCGGTCGTCGAACTGATGTTCGTCGACTTCATGGGCGTCTGTTTCGACCAGATCTTCAACCAGGCCGCCAAGTTCCGCTACATGTTCGGCGGCAAGGCCAAAACCCCCGTGGTCATCCGCACCATGATCGGCGCGGGGTTCCGGGCCGCGGCCCAGCATTCGCAGTGCCTTTACCCGATCTTCACCCACATCCCCGGCCTGAAATGCGTGATCCCCTCCACTCCGTACGACGCCAAGGGCCTGCTGATCCAGGCCATCCGTGACAACGACCCGGTTATATTTTTCGAGCACAAGCTGCTGTATTCCATTCAGGGTGACGTTCCCGAGGAATCCTACACCCTTCCTTTCGGAGAAGCGAACTACGTGCGCGAAGGCGGTGACGTCACCATCGTCGCCTGGGGCCGCATGGTGCACATCGCCTCCGAAGCGGCGGACGCGTTGGCCCGGGACGGTATCGAGTGCGAAGTCCTCGACCCCAGAACGACATCGCCGCTCGACGAGGACACGATCCTCGAAAGCGTCGAGAAGACCGGGCGGCTGGTCGTTCTGGATGAAGCCTCCCCGCGCTGCAACATGGCGACGGATGTTTCCGCTCTCGTGGCGCAGAAGGCGTTCGCCTCGCTCAAGGCCCCCATCCGGATGGTGACGCCGCCGCACACACCGGTGCCGTTCAGCGATGTGCTGGAGGACCTCTACATCCCCAATGCGGGCAAACTCGCAGCGGCGGTTCGCGAAGTGGTGCAATACCAGAAATGAGCGCCCCCGGCATTATCAGGATCACCATGCCGAAGTGGGGCCTCGCCATGAAGGAAGCGACGGTCGTGGCCTGGCTCATGGAGGAAGGTGCGGAGGTCGGTCCGGGAATCGAAGTAGTCGAGGTCGAGACGGACAAGATCGCCAGCGGCATCGAAGCTCCGGAACGCGGAATCCTGCGCCGCCACGTCGCCCGCGCGGGCGAGGTGGCCCCGGTCGGTGGCCTGCTTGGCGTGATTGCGGACCTGACGGTGTCGGACGCGGCGATCGACAGCTTTGTCGCCGAGTTCAAAGCCACCTTCGTACCCGATGCGGCTACGCTCGAAGCCGCCGGTCCCGCGCCTCGAGTCGTAGACACGGCGGCGGGAAGCCTTCGCTATCTCGAGCGGGGCCAGGGTGGCGAACCGGCCCTCCTGATCCACGGCTTTGGCGGTGATCTGAATAACTGGCTGTTCAATCATGAGGCCCTGGCCGACAATCGCGCGGTGTACGCGCTCGATCTGCCAGGCCATGGCGGCTCGTCGAAGAGAGTGGCCAACGGCGCTCTCGACGACCTGGGTCGAGCGGTTGCCGGCTTCATGGACTCGCAGGGCCTGGAACGCGCGCACCTGGTGGGGCATTCTCTGGGTGGCGGGGTGGCGCTGCAGTTCGCCCTGACCTACCCGGGCCGTGCGTCCTCCTTGGTCTTGATCGCAACCGCCGGCTTGGGACCGGAAATCGACGGCGGCTACATCGACGGCTTTGTCACGGCGGGAAGGCGCAAGGAGTTCAAGCCGCTGCTGGAGAAGCTGTTCACAAATCCGGCGCTGGTCAGCCACCGGCTGATTGACGACATCCTCAAATACAAACGCCTGGATGGGGTGGAGGCGGCTCTGCGAACGATCGCCAATCAGTTTTGCCCAGGCGGGCGGCAGGCCCGTGTTCTTCGCGATCGCCTGGCCGACCTCTCAATCCCCGCCCTGGTCATCTGGGGGAAGGATGACCGGATCATTCCCGCATCCCACGGTCTCGGCTTGCCGGAAAGAGTCCGGACGGAGGTCCTCTCGCACAGCGGTCACATGGTGCAAATGGAGGCAGCGGCCAAGGTCAACCGGCTGATTGCTTCTTTCTGGACGTCCTGCACTTCCTTGTAGGCAGCATCGAAGGAGGAGTTTACGGTGCGGATGCAAAGTCCATATAATCGGGCCACGCGCGGCTCGAACCCGGGACTCTCAAGAATCGACTGTCTGCCATGGCTTCCCACTTCGATCTCATCATCACCGCCGATTCTCCTCGCCTCACGGCCGAACTCCGCCTGCTCGACGCCCACGGCGTGCAACTCGCCTACCGGCCGACGGATTTCAAGACCATTGCCGTCTCCCGCCGTCAGGGCCTGTTCGACCTGCGGAACTACCTGCGCCACTACGTCGAGCTTGGCAGGGAGGCGGCGAGTATCGCGGAGGTCGGCGTGTCGATCGCCGATGAAGTGCTGGGCGCGGAGATCTTCCGCAAGCTCTGGGAATCCGAGTCCCAGCGGGTTCTCCGCATTCGGTTACCGGGCGCCGGCGAGGTGGAGAACCACCTTGCGGCGGCGCTCGCACGCGTGCCGTGGGAGATCGCGCGGCCGGCGGCGAACCAGCCTACGCTGGGCGAGCGCAATCTCCTCGTCCGCGTCGTCCACGAGATGGCAGAGCCGGCCACCCAGGCGCTTGACCTCGGCAGGGACAACTGCCTCCGTGTGCTCTTCGTCTTCGCCGAGGCGCGCGGGTCGCGCCCGCTCGCGGCCCGGCGGGAGCGGCAGGAACTGCTCCGGCTTTTTGAAAAGGAGATCTATCCCCAGCGCCGCGTGGTCGCCGACTTCCTCACCCACGGGGTCACCCGCGAGCGCCTCGAAGCACAGATCGCCGACCGTGCCGGCTACCACATCGTTCATTGGAGCGGGCACGGGCACATGAACCTGCTGGAACTCTCGAAACCCGGCGGCGCAAAGGACCATCTGTCCGGCCAGGAACTGCTCGATCTGTTCACCGATGCGGGCGGATTCATCCCGCGCCTGTTCTTCCTGAGCGCCTGCCATTCCGGCGATATCCTGCGCGTGAAAGACTGGAACGAATTCCTGGCCGTGGCGGAAGGCAAGGAGCCGGGCACAAAACACACCCCGGCGCCCGAAACCAGGGAGATCCCTCTGGAAGAACAGCCCGGATACACCGGCACCGCGCACGCGCTGCTCCAGGGCGGCGTGCCGTCCGTGGTCGCGATGCGCTATGCCGTGGGCGACGAGTATGCCCGCGATTTGGGCGTCGAATTCTATCGCGCCCTGCTGGCCCATACGCAGCCGAAGAACGCCGCCGCGGCCCTGACCATGGCGCGGCGAACGCTGCTCGATGCGAAGGAGGACTCGTCCCGGTACGCCCTCTGCGATCACGCGACGCCCGTGCTCTACGGCGCGATGGAGCCTGGCTTGACGCTGCCGAACGGCCGCAGCCCCGCTCTCGAAATCCGCCATCGCCGGCTCCACCGGATTGCCGAACTGACCCTCGCGGAGCACCGGCACTTTGTCGGGCGCACCTGGGAACTGGCCGGGTTGGGCGCGGATTTCATCGGCTCCCGTGCGGGCGCGGAGGTGAAACCGGTGGCGGTAATTACCGGGCTGGGCGGCATGGGCAAGACGGCGCTGGCAGCCGAGGTTCTCGCGCTCTGGGAGTCGCGTTTCGTGTGGGTCCTGCTCTACCAGGCCAAGCCGAATGCCCTCGGCTTCGATGCGACGCTGCGGGATATCGACTTGAAGCTCCGCGAGGAGTTGGGCCGCTATCACAAGCACGTGAGGTCGCGGCCCGCCGATGCCATCTATCGTGCCGCCGATGCCGGGTTCACCGGCGCGGCGCGGCTGGAGCGTCTGACGCACAACCTGGTCCGGGCCCTGCAGGATGAGCCGATCCTGCTGGTGCTGGACAACTTCGAGAACAACCTGAAGGAGCACCCCCAGCCCGGTTCTTCCGACGCCGCGGAAGCGCTTTGGGCGTGCCAGGACGCGGCCTGGGACCGTTGCCTGAGGCTGGTCGCGAAAGAACTGGCCGGCTCGCCCTCACGGGTGCTGATCACCTGCCGGCGGCCGCTCTCGGCGTTGGCGGGTTCACCCAGCCATGCCGTGCAGTTGGGTCCGCTGCCGGCGGGCGAGGCCGCGCTCTACCTGCGGGAGCATGCGGGCTTGCGCCAAATGGTGTTCGGCGGCGATACGGCGGAACGAGCCCTCGCCATGCGCCTGCTGAATGCCAGCCGTTTCCACCCGCTGTTAATGGATCGACTGGCCCGATTGGCGACCGGTGGAGCCGCATTGCGGCCTCAGTTGCTGCAGGCTCTCGAAAGGCTGGAGACGAGTCACGATTTCTCCCAGCTTCCCGCCTTGTTTGCAGCCAGCCCGGGGGATGCGAAGGAACTCGCATACCTGAACGATGCGCTGGCGGTGTCGCTCGATCAGCTTATCCAGGATGCCAGCCCGGACGCCCGCCGCTTGCTTTGGGTGATTGCTGTGGCCAATGAGCCCGTCACCCTCGGTTTGTTACGAGACGTGTGGACCGGGGAGGAAGACGAAGAACGGCGGCAGCTTCGCCAGATCAAGCAGTTGTTGGACAATCTGCACGCCCTCCCCAGCGAGCTACAAGAGAAGTTGAAGGCTATGCCACCGGAGGCGCGTGCGATCCTCGATGCTCTGCCGCCCGCGCCGCCGGCTCGGCCCGATCCCGTGCCGCTCCTGCATTACCTGGTGGCCGTGGGCTTGGCCACCGAGGAGCGTACGGGGCCGGACGATGCCAATCCCGACCTCACCTGCCACGAACTGGTCCGCGAGCGCATCCGCGCCTGGATGCGGGATCACCCGCCGGACCGGGCTGACCTGACGGAGAACTCGATCCGCCTCGCCTATGCCGGGCGGCTGGAGGCGGTGTTCAAAGCCCTTCGGCACCAGAACATGACCGCCGCTCTTCAGGCAGGCAGCCGCGCCCTGGTCTATTGCGCCCAGGCCGAAGCCTACGACCGGCTGGGCGATTTCGCGAGCGGCGTTGTCACCGGCGCCCGCGATCCCCGGCTCCTGGAGCGCCTGCGGCCGCACCTCGAAGCCGCAGCCGCGTCCGCCCCGGAGGGCAGGCCGCGCTGGTCGTGCCTCTGCAATCTCGCCGACGCGTTGATGATGGCGGGCCGCTCGGATGCCGGCCTGCCCTTCTACGAGCAGGCTGGCACCCAGGCCCACGCCGCCGCCGAAGCCGGGGGTGAAGCCGGGCGTCAGGCATGGGCCGATGTCGCCGTGATCACCGGCAACTGGGCGAACGCTCTCCGTGCTGTTGGCAAACTCGACGGCTCGCGCCAGCGGCAACTCGAGAGTGCCGAGGCTTCGAAGAAAGCGGGCCGGCCCGCCGTCTATGGGATCGGCAGCGAACTGGAGGCCCTGCGCATCGACATCATTCAAGGCCGGGCCGCGCAGGCGCTGCCGCAGGTGGAGGCGCGCCTCCAACAGGTGGAGGCCTGGTGGCAGCGCCACCGCTCCGGCCAGACTGTACCGGAGGCGCCCGATCCCGAGTTCCTCGCCCGTGTTTTCATCACCGCGCTCGACATCGCGACAGACGCTCACTTTGCCCAGAAGGACTGGGAACCCGCCCTGCACCGCATCGATGCCATTCTGGAGGTTAAGCAAGCGCTGCAACGCCCGGCGGAGGACCTCGCCGCCACTCGGGGGAACCGCGCTAACGTGCTGGGCCGCCTGCGCCGCTTCGGCGAGGCGAAGGCCGAGTTGGAGGCCTGTCTCCAGGTTTTTGAGAACGATCCCGCCAACAGGGGCAAGGTGCTCAGTTCCCTCGCCGACGTGTTCGACAAGCAGGGCGACGGGGCCCAAGCCATCATCCAGGAGCGCCGCGCCCTCGCCATCCGCGAGCAGTTGCCCGACCCCAGCGACCGGGCCATCTCGCACAACAACCTCGCCATCTACCTCGATCGCGGCGGCATTTCGTCCGTCCTACCCGAATCCCGCCGCCACCGACTCGCCGCCCTCGTGTACTTCCTCGTCTCCGGGCTGGGGCAGGACCTCCAGACCTCGCTCGGCAACTACGCTATCCGCTTCCGCCGCGCACGCGCCGCCGGCGTCGCGCTAGCCGTGCCCCGCCTGGCCGAACTCCTCGCCGACCCCGCCTTCCGCCCCCTCGACGACTGGCTCCGCCAGCGCCAGGTCAATCCGGCCGAACTGCAAGCCGCCATCGATCAACTCCTCGAGCAAGTCCGCCAGTCCGCCCTGTAGCCGTCTCTTGTGGGGCGGCCTTCAGGCCGCGGCGGGCGTCAGCCCTTCAGCCCGCCCCTGTGGTGAATGCGCTCGACCAGCGGAATGCCTCCGGCGTTGCGGCGAGACCTGCGGTGACGGGGTTCTGCACAATGTAGCGCTCGATCCGGCGGAATTCCTGATCGTTCCGCACCAGATGATCGTAGCGTTCGTCCTGCCAGAAGGGTTGCCCGGTGCGGCCCAGGAGTTGATTGGCGGCGTGAGCCGTACGTCCCTTCAACCGCTGCAACCAATGCTGCCGCTCGGTGTGAGGCGTGATCAACAGATGGACATGATTCGGCATCAGCACCCATGCGTGTAAGAGATAATCCTTCGGCGCGCCGGTGAGGAGAGTGCCGGCGACGAGCCCCGCAATGTCGGGTAGACCCAGATACTGGGGCTCCCGGCGGTTGTAATCGAGCAGACGGTCCATGCAGACAAAGGCCTTGCCGGAGGTCATGGATTCGTCGGGGAAGGTGCGGCCTGGAGGGAGACTGCCGTGGAGGCGGAAGGTGACGAACAGGGGTTGGCCGATCACGGTGAGGTGTGGAAGACGCCGGCGGCGGATTTGCATTCCATGAAGGGAGTGGGTTCTGCGGGTGGAAATTCTCAGGGGGCGGCTAGAAAGGAGCTTGAGGGCTGGAGGGCCGAGCAAAGGGGAAGGGGCGAAAAGGACACCAGGGGCGGGCTGAAGCCCACCGCGGCCTGAAGGCCGCCCCACAACAACAAACCTGCCCAATCCTGGCCGCCTCTTGTGGGGCGGCCTTCAGGCCGCGGCGCGCTTTAGCGCGCCCTTTCCTCGTGGCCGGTCACTCCGCCCTTCCCTTGGCCCCTCAACCCAGACCTCCCGCAACGTGCGACACTGAGTCCCAGCAAACTCACCGTGCCTCTTCCCACCAACCCAAATCGGCCGCTGACCGACCTGCTGACCGCCCTCGAAGCCGCCGTCCCTGCTGCGCTTCGACCGGCACGACGATCGTTTGCGGATCCAACACATCACAACCCAGGATCGGGACGCATTCTTCGCGGAGATCCGGGCCGCGGCGGAAGCGGCGCGGGATAGCGGAGAGCCGCCGCACGCGCTGTTCTTCCTGCACGGGTACAACGTGACCTTCGAGGACGCGGCCGTCCGCGCCGCGCAGATCGGCTACGACCTGAAGGTGCCGGGAGCGGCGGCGTTCTTCAGTTGGCCTTCGCGCGGCACCGTGACGGCCTACCCGGCCGATGAGGCCACGATCGAGGCCAGCGAGCGCGCGATCACCGACTTCCTCGTGGATTTCTCGGCGAACTGCGGGGCGGAAAAGGTCCATGTTATCGCGCACAGCATGGGCAATCGCGGTCTGCTCCGCGCGCTCCAGCGGATCGCGGGGAATGCCGAAGGCCCGGTGAAATTCGGCCAGATCCTCCTCGCCGCTCCGGACGTGGATCGCGATCTGTTCCTGGACCTCGCCCGGCTGTACCCGCAGCACGCCGAGCGCACGACCCTCTACGCCTCCGATGCCGACCGGGCAGTGCACCTTTCGTCAACGCTGCACGATGCGCCGCGCGCGGGATACTTCACTCCCTATACCGTGGCTCCCGGCGTGGACACGGTGGCGGTTCCGGACTTCGACGTCGACCTCCTCGGCCACTCCTACTATGCACAGGCGGAGGCGCTCCTGCACGACATCCACGATCTGATGCGCCACAACGAGGCGCCCGCGAAGCGGCAGCGGATCGCGCCCGCCCTTCATGAGGGCGCCGCGTTCTGGAAACTGAAGCCCTGAGAGCCCCCGTAGCGCGCGCTTCCAGCGCGCAGGGGGACCTCGGTCCCCCAACCGGCGAAGCCGTACCGTTGCACCACCCCCTACACGCCATTCACAAGCACGGCGTGCTGGGCTATGGGGCCGAGCGGTGGCTTCGCATCGCCTGGACAATCCGGCGAAAGCTTTCCTCGCCGCGAAGGGCGTCCCACAATGGCAACTGCTCGACAAAGATCATCCACGGCGTCCGTTCTTCGTAGGCCCGCCACAGCGCCTCCACCGCGCTCGACTTCTGCCCGAGGCCGGCGTAGACGATCGCCCGCTCATACGAACTGACAAAGACCGACTGCGCCAGCAGTTCGAGCTCCATCAGAGACTCTTCGGCCTCGTCGCGATGTCTGGCGAGCGCCGATCCGAAGCCGCGCAGGCTGACGCCGCGGGGCGTGTCGCCGACCTGCTCCCGCGCCTCTTCGAGCGAATCGAGCCCTTCGGCGATCCGGTCCACGGCGAAATAGGGCAAGGCGATCTCGAGACGCGCCCGGACAAACCCCGGATCGAGTTCGATCACGCGCAGATACTCCTCGATCGACCGTTCGAACTGGCGGCTGAGATAAAGGATGGCTCCCTTCCACGTCAGGATGGGCAGCGACAAGGGCTCGAGTGCCAGGGCCTTTTGCGTCTCCGCCAACGCCTCATCAAACCGCCCCTGGGCGGCGAGGCTCGAGAACGCATAGAAATAGCGCGCAGTGGAGTTGTTCGGGTTGATTTCAATCGCCCGCCGGAAGTGGCCTTCGGCCGCAGTGACGTCGTAGTCGAAGTTGGCCGTCACCAAGCCCATCGACGAGTGAGGATCCGAGAGCGTCCCGCCCAGTTCGACGGCCTTTCGCGCCGCCTGCCGGGCCTTGTCGCGAAGCTCGGCAGGCGCCAGCGCGCCGTAGTAGTTGTACGTGCTGTAGCAGTCGGCGAGGCCCGAATAGGCCAGCAGGTACTCCGGATCGCGCTGGATGGCCTTCTCAAAGAACTCGATCGCCCGGCGGACGGAAGGCACGGTGCGTTTGTTCCAGTGATAGCGCCCCTGCAGGTAAAGCTGGTAGGCTCCGGCGTCGACGGAATGCTTGGCCAGGGCCTTGGCTGCCTGGGCGCGGTCCAGATGAAGCCGGAAGGTGTCGACGATCGCCTGCGCGATCTCTTCCTGAATGGCAAAGATGTCCGCGATCTGCCGGTCGTAGCGGGACGACCAGAGATGGTA
Source organism: Bryobacteraceae bacterium (assembly GCA_046160045.1). GTDB lineage: Bacteria > Acidobacteriota > Terriglobia > Bryobacterales > Bryobacteraceae > CAZGUX01. Next base: position 366 of record JBJXGR010000580.1, on the reverse strand, counting down.
GCCGTCGTGCACGTCGATCAACTGCGCGGTGATCCTCAGGCGGTCTGCATGCGACCGCACGCTGCCTTCGAGGACGTTATCGACCTTCAATTGGCGGCCGATTTCGGCGATGTCGAGCGATTGTTCCTTGAACCGGAACGACGAAGTGCGGGAGGCTACACGGAGCCCTTCAATGGTGGTGAGCGCATTGATGATCTCCTCGGCGATGCCGTCACAGAAGTAGTCCTGGTCCTTCTGGGGGCTCATGTCGGTAAAGGGCAGCACGGCGATGGTGCGCGAGGGCTGCCTTCCGACTTCGGCCCGCGGCATCAGCCGGCTGGGCTGCGACTGCATGTCGTAGCGCAGATCCTCGAGCGCGCTTCGCAA
>JBJXGR010000579.1:0-19666 GCA_046160045.1 Bryobacteraceae bacterium | reverse complement strand
CCGGATCGCCCTGGTGCGAGGAGCACACGTGACCGCACTCCTCGCACCGCAGGACGTCGATGCCGAATTCCCGGAAGACCACGCGAAACCGCGCTCCGCGGCAGATGAGACAGGTGCGCAACGCTCTCGGTCGAGCATAGCAGGCCGCGCGGGGAGCGGAATTGTGGCGCGAACCCTCGTCTTTGCGGCATCGAGACTGACTCGGCTCGACGCTCTCGAGTTTCAACATTTTCGGCTGACCACCAGTGACCCGCCGTCTCAGATGCGGGCCCGGAGATTGCCCGCGTTGTCGACGTAGGGGCCGCATGCATGCGGCCCGCCGGCCGAAGGCCGGCTCTCCGGAGCCGCACCGGCATGCCCACTCATTGTCTGAGCCGACCCGGGCGCTGGGACCGAACTACCGCCAAAAAAAGTGGCGGATTGAGCCTTTCGGTGCACTCCGGCAGGAGGCTGCGCACGTCCGAACCCTAAGGACAGCGCTGAGCGCTGCGCAGGGGGTTTTGCTCCTCCGCAAGCCGGCCTGCGGCCGGCGGGCCGCATGTATGCGGCCCCTACAATTGACGTGCCAAGCCCCGACCGCCAGGCGCGGTGAAAGGGCGCGCCGAAGCGCGCCGCGGCCTGAACACCACCCGGGGCTACGTGCTCTCGCCGCGGACCAGGTCTTCGTACGTCTCCCGCTGGCGCACAACCCGCCACGAGGCGCCATCCACCAGCACTTCCGCCGGCCGGGGCCGCGCATTGTAGTTCGACGACAACGCAAACCCGTACGCTCCCACCGTACAAACCGCCAGCAGGTCGCCCGGCGCGACATTGGCTAGGTCCCGGTCGCGAGCCAGGAAATCGCCGCTTTCGCACACCGGCCCCACCACGTCCGCCCGAATGGAACCGAGATCGGTCTTCCGCACCGGAATGATGTCGTGATAGGCCAGATAGAGCGAAGGGCGCAGCAGATCGTTCATGGCCGCGTCCACCACCACAAACTCCTTGGCCGCCGTCCGCTTCCGGTTCAGGACCCGCGTCACCAGGACTCCGGCCGCCCCCACGATCGAGCGCCCCGGCTCCACCATCACATCCAGCCCCTTGCCGCGGACCTTCTCTCGCAGATGGGACACGTATTCCCGGATCACGGGCGTTTCGTCCAGCGGCTTGTAGGCGACCCCGAGGCCGCCCCCCAGATCGGCGTGCCGGATCTCATGTCCGGCGGCGCGAAGCTGATCGACCAGGTCGAGCAGACGGTCCACCGCTTCCATCACCGGCGCCGTGTCGAGCATCTGCGACCCGATGTGGCAACTGACGCCGCTCGCGGTGAGATTCGGCAGCGCTGCCGCCCTGGCGTAGACGCCGGCCGCGAACGCGATGTCGATGCCGAACTTGTGGTCGCGCATCCCGGTCGAGATGTAGGGGTGAGTCTCCGCGCCGACGTCCGGGTTGACGCGGAGTGAAAAGCGCGCGTTCACGCCCAGACGCCCTGCCAGAGCGTCGATCAACTGGAGCTCCGATTCCGACTCGCAGTTGAAGCTGTGAATGCCCTTCCCCAGCGCGTACTCGATTTCGTCGGCGGTCTTGCCGACGCCGGAGAACACCACTTTGGCGGGGTCGCCTCCGGCCTGGAGGACCCGGTACAGCTCACCGCCGGAAACGATGTCGAACCCGCTTCCTTCCCGGGCCAGCAAGGCCAGGATCGCGAGGTTGGAATTCGCTTTGACGGCGTAGCAGATAGTGTGCGGTTGATCGCCGAACGCCTCCGAATAGGCCCGGTAGTTGCCGCGAATCGCCGCGGAGGAGTAAACGTAGACGGGTGTGCCGCAACGCCGGGCAATGTCGGCGAGAGGCGCCTGCTCGCACATCAGGGTAGCTGAGTCGTAGTGGAACATTGGGTTACGGATCTGTCAAAACAACTGCGGCGACCATCCGCGTTGTCCGAGGCCCGACCGCAAGGGAGGGCTTCCGGTTCCCGTGCAAAAGAGAAGAGGCAAGCCCTCCCTCGCGGTCGGGCCTCCGGTACGGCGTTGGTTGCTTCATGAACGAGTCTAGTGAATCTTCAGCACCAGCAGCGTGCGGTCGTCGCTGAGCCCGGCGCCGCCAAAGCGGTCGAGGTCTTCCAGAATGGCCGCGATGATCTCTTTGGGCGGCAAGTGGGTAATCCCCGGCAGCAGAGCCGCCAGGCGTTCGCCGCCATAGTCCTGGTCCTGCTCGTTGGTGTGGTCGGTGATGCCGTCGGAATAGAGAACCAGGAGATCTCCCGGTTCCGCGTTCAGCGACAGTTCTTCGTACTCGCGGCCGGGCAGCAAGCCCAAGGGGACGCCGGCGGCGTTCACGGTGCTGGCCACGCCATTGCGGACCAGCATGGGCGGCAGCGCCCCCGCGTTGGCAATGCGGAACTCCCGCCCAAAGGGATCCCACAACAGCACCAGGAGCGCCACGTAGCGGGCATCCACGCGGCGTTCGACCAGCGCGTCGTTCAGTGCCCGCAGCAGGATAGAGGGCGAACGCCTGCGGGGCGCGAGGGTTCGCAGCAGGCCCCCCACCAGAGTGCCGTAGAGCGCGGCGGCCACGCCTTTTCCGCTGACGTCTCCAAAGGCCATGGCTGTCTGGCTGTCGCCGTGCTCGAAAAAGTCGTAGATGTCGCCGCTGATGATCCTCGCCGGCACCAGTTTGGCGGCCACCTCCAGATCGAGCATTGGAGGAGGCTCGGTCGGCAGTAGCGCCCCCATCAGGCGCTTGGCCGCCACCAGGTCGCCCTCGATCTGGCGCTGCCGGATGGCGACCTCGCCGTACAGCCGCGCATTCTCGATGGAACTCGCAATCTGCGGCGCCACCGTCGACAACACCCGCACGTGCGTGTCGGTGAAGTAGGCGATGCGGTCGCTCTCCAGGTCCATCACTCCCACCACGCGATCGCTGACCATCAGGGGCACGGCCACTTCGCTTCGCACCCCGGGGTGCGAGGCGATGTAGCGCGAATCGTTCTCGGTGTCGTCCACTCGCACCGGTTCGCGCGACCGCGCCGCCGCGCCGGAAATCCCTTTGTCGAGCGGTATGCTCTGGATGTCCACGCGCCGGTCGTGCCGGATGCTGAAACGGTGGCGCAGCAAGTGGTGCTCGTCGTCGAGCAGGAAAATGCTGAACGCGTCGTACTGGATCACCCGCCGCATCAGCGTGGAGATGCGGCCCAACAACTCATCCAGATCGAGGATGGAGGAGATCTCGTTGGCGATCTCGGCGAAGGTGCTGAGCGTCCGGTTGGTGCGTTCGACACGCCGGTAGAGCCGCGCGTTCTCCACCGCGAACGCGACCCGCGAGGCGATCAACCGCAGCAGCGCGCGGTCGTATTCGGTGTACGCATTTGCCCGCGTGGACTGCACGTCCAGGACGCCGACCAGCTTTTGCCGGGCCATCATGGGCACGGCGAGTTCGGTCCGGACCGCATCGACGGCTTTGAGATAGCGGGGATCTTTGCGGACGTCGCCCACCAGTACGGCTTCGCGCGACCGGGCCGCCGCCCCCGTGATGCCTTCGTCCAGTTTGATCTCCAGGTGATCGATCAACTCCGGGCGGTGGCCCACCGAATGGCGGATGCGCAGCGATTGGGTTCGTTCGTTGAAGAGCAGGATGGCGAAGAACTCGCAGTCGATGACTTTCTTGACGATGGTCGAGACGGAGGCGAGCAGGCGGTCGAGATCGAGCGTCTCGGAGGTCACGCCGACGACCTCCAGCAGAAAGTCCAGGAGTTCGGAACGCTCGCGAAAGCGAACCGCCGATTTACGCGGGTCAGCCATCACGTTATCTTGGTTTTGCGGCCTTCCTGAAGAATCCGGACGCTGGCGCTGGCGCCGATGCGGGATGCGCCCGCCGCCGTCATGGCTTCCAGGTCCGCCAGGGTTCGGATGCCGCCGGCCGCCTTGACCCCGATCTCAGGACCGACCACGCGGCGCATCAGGGCGACATCGTGAGTGCTCGCGCCGTGCGATCCGAAGCCGGTGGATGTTTTCACAAAGTCGGCGCCGGCCAACTTCGCAAGCGCGCACGCCGCCGCCTTCTGGTTGTCATCGAGCAAGGCTGTCTCCAGAATCACTTTGACGATCGCGCCGGAGCGGTGCGAGAGGTCGCAGACGGCCTGGATGTCCTGTCTCACGGTCTCGTGATCGCCGGAGCGCATAGCGCCCACATTCATCACCATGTCGATTTCTTCAGCTCCATCGCGCAACGCGGTTTCGGTCTCAGCCAGTTTGGCCGCGGTCGTGGTGGCGCCGAGCGGGAATCCCACCACCGAGCAGGCTTTCACGCCGCTGCCCTTGAGTTCGCCGACGATCACGCGCACCCAGTAAGGGTTCACGCAGACGCTGGCAAAGCGGTGTTCTCGGGCCTCGGCGCAGATACGCCCGATGTCGGCGGCGGTGGCTTCAGGCTTCAGCAAGGTGTGGTCGATGAGCGCCGCCAGATCCGCATCGACCCGGGTCAGTTTCTCACTGGCCGACAGGCGGTCGGCGCCGGCGGCGACGATTTCGCGGCTCTTCTTCGAGCAGGTCTGGGCGCAGCGCTGGGTACAGCCGGGGCAGACCAGTTCGGGAATATTCAAACCCTCGGCCTTGGGCGGGATTCTCCGGTCCAACCGCGTGAGCAACTCCTCGCCGATTTGCGCGACCAGACGATCCAGTTCGGCGGGGCTCACACTTGCTCCTCAGGGTTTTTCTTCAGATGTTTGCGCTCGACGGCGGCGATCTTATCGACCCGCGCCTGGTGCCGCCCTCCGGCGAACGGCGTTTCGAGCCAGGTCCGGACAACCTCCTCCGCCTGCGACTCGGTCAGCAGCCGGCCGCCTAAGGTAAGGACGTTGGCATTGTTGTGTTCCCGGCTGTTTCGGGCTGATGCTTTATCGTAGCATAGGGCTGCCCGAATTCCCGGTATCTTGTTGGCTACCATGGCCGAACCGATGCCGGCGCCATCCACGATAATGCCCCGGCCCACCTTGCCGGAGGCGACGCACCCGGCCACCTTTTCAGCAATATCCGGGTAGTCGGCGCGCTTCTCTTCGTACACTCCGGCGTCGTGAACCGTCAGATGGAGGCTCTCGATCACCGGCTTGAGGAATTCCTTCATGCGGAATCCGCCGTGATCGGATCCAATACAGATGGTCCGGTCCGCGGGGGCCTTGGGCAGGTCGCCTTCGGCGGTTTCCACCACCTTGACGCCGCGTTCCCGGGCCAGATCCCGGGCCGACGGTGTCCAGACCGCGTCCTTCGGGACATGCCACTCGCCTCGCGCTGGGACGTCGGATGCTGTGATTACCTGGCGCATACATCCGATTCCGTCGTAAAATCCGTAAGGATCATTGCAATGATTCTAACCCGCCTGTGTGCGCTGCTTCTGATTTCGGCCGCCGCCTGGGCCCACCCGATGGGCAACTACAGCGTGAGCCACTATACGCGGTTGGAACCGGGCCGCGAGGGCGTCGCCGTAGTTTATGCGCTCGATCTGGCGGAGATCCCGACGGTGGAACTGTTGTCCGCCTGGGGTCTGGACCGCAACTCACCGCCCAGCCAACTCCAAGCCCGGGCGAAGCAACAGGCGCGGGAGTGGGTCTCCCAGTTGCGGATTTCGAGCGACGGAAGAGCGCTCCGGCCCCGCTTCGACAAGGCCAGCCTGACGGTCGCCGATGGAGCGGGCGGCGTGCCGGTCCTCCGCATTGCCGCGACATTATGGCTGCCGGTGGCGCCCGGGCGCATCACGTTTGAGGATCCCAATTTTGCGGAGCGCGCAGGGTGGAAGGAAATCGTCGTCCGGGCAGGGAAGGGGGGCACTGTCCTTCGCTCGTCGTCGAGCGCCGAGGAGCGAAGCCAGGAACTGACGGCCTATCCGCAGGACCCCACCATCGCGCCGCCGCAGGAATTGAAGGCGGAGTTGGAGTGGACCGCGGGGGCCGCTCCAGTCTCGCAGGCCGCCCCTCCGGTGGCGCCGGCAACCGTGGATGCCGCTACGCCTGCAGCGGCGACGGGACCCACGCCGCCGCAGTCCCTTTCGCCCGGCACGGTTGTCCGGGGCGACTATCTCTCACGGTTGCTGCAGAATCGCGACCTGACCTTCGGCATGATCTTAGTCGGACTCGGGGCGGCCTTCGCCTTCGGGGCGATGCACGCTCTCTCGCCTGGCCATGGCAAGACGCTGGTGGCGGCTTACCTGGTCGGCGCCCGCGGCACCTGGAAGCATGCCGTCTTCCTGGGAGCAATGACCACGTTCACCCATACCGTGTCCGTGTTCTTTCTGGGCTTCGTTACGTTATTCCTGGCCGACTACGTCGCGCCGGAAACGCTCAGTCCGATTCTAGGCGCGATTTCCGGCTTCACCATCGTCTGGATCGGCGGTTCTCTGTTCTACCGCAGGCTACACAAGTACCTGGCGTGGCGCACCCACGAACGGGCACACGCGTTGGGTCTCGACCACGAACACGCACACGTTCACACCCATGCCCTGGTGGCTGCCGGACACCCGCACGATCACGGCCACGCCCATCACCACCACGATCATGACCACCATCACGGTCCGGGAGGCCATACTCACGTCCCCGAAGGCGAGGTGACCATCGGTTCGCTGATCGCTCTAGGCGCCAGTGGGGGCCTGGTGCCGTGTCCTTCGGCGCTGGTGCTGCTGCTGAGTTCGATCTATTTCCAAAGGGTCGGCCTGGGCTTGATGCTGCTGGTTGCGTTCAGTGCGGGATTAGCCGCGGTCCTGACAGGCATCGGTCTGTTGATCCTCTACGCCAAACAGTTGCTACCCAACCGGGAGAGTACGGCGAGCCATCCCTTCTTCCAACTGGTTCCAGTGGTGTCGGCGGCGGTGATCTGTGGCATCGGCATGGTGATGACCGCAGTGTCGCTCGGCATCGTCAACTCCGAGCGTTTGCTGGGGTGAGCCTGGCTTGCCATGAATAGCCATCGCTTGCTTAGGCCCTCTCATGGAAGAGCGTCAGAAGCCGTGAAAAAACAGGGACGTTCACTCCGTTTCACGCCCACAAATCGTTGATTCTCCACAAAACGTTGACCGGGAAACGGGGTGGATGTCCCGTTTTTTCACAGCCCCGTCAGCGCCCGGTGGCGGGGTGGTGCCTGAGCCCGGCGGGTTCTGTTTTCGTACAACCCCCGGGGCTTACGCTCGCGGCTCACCTGCGGGTTGTGAAAAGAACAGCCACGCTGTTTCCCAATCAACGTTTCGTGAAGAACCAACGATTTGAGGTCGTGAAACGCGGTGACCGCGCCCAATTCTCAAGGCTTCGAACGCGCGCGGTTCAGATGTCTGGAGGGTAAAAGGAGAAAACAAGCTGGGAAGCCGACGAAGTTGAAGGAAAAGGTTTGGGGTGGGTGAGGAACCCGCGGGTTCCCCACCGCCGACCCTTCCCAAGGAGCAAGAAGGACCGGTAACCGCTAGCGACCAGCCGCCGTCAATTTGACGCCGTCCACCGCATTGGCCACGAAGACCTTCACCTCCACACGGCGATTCTTGGCTCGGGCCGTGCGCGTCTTTCCTTCATCCACCAGATTCTCATGGCCGAGGCCCAGAGTATGGATTCGGTGGAGAGGTAGATTGTGCTTGGAAACCAGGTACCGGACGACCGCGTCGGCGCGCCGCCGGCTCAATGCCGCGTTGTAATCGGCCGAACCGATTTGATCGGTATAGCCCTTGACTGCAAGGATGTAATGCTTTTGCCGGGCCGCCTCGGCGGCCAGATCGTCGAGAGTCTTCACTGCCTCGTCACTAAGGGAGGCCTTGTCGAAGCCGAACAGGACGGTCCCGTCTTTAAGCGGTTGGTAGTCATCGATGTTGGCGACCGCACCGCGGAGGCTGGCGAGGTCCGCCCGATTCTCCTCCGACATCGTTTTCACCGATGCCGCCAGCGTGCCGGCTTCCTCCGCCTTACGGAATGCCTCGCCCGCGCGGTTCTCGGCGGTCATTGCACGCTCTTTCGCGGCACTGATGCCGTTCGCGGCGCGTTCGTCGACCTCTTTGAGATTCTTGTTGGTCTCCTCAATCGAGGACGCGTTCTTGTTCGAGCGCTCAGCCACCTGATCGACCTTCGTTTGAATCGGGGCCGTCTGCGTGTGAACATATTTCTTGGTTGCGCAGCCACCTGCGAGCACGGTCGCGGCGGCTATCAGCGTTGCTGGAAACAGACCCTTGGTCATGCTCTTTCTTCAACCTCCCTACGCCCGCCAAGCGTGCAAGGCTCCTGCCAAACAGCTAACAGACTGTTTTTGAGATACTTACGACAAAAGTCAGGACCGTGACGCCGGGTAACTTTTGCTGACTTCGCGTCCTCTCCGTAATTCTTACCTGCCCATTAGGTGAGACGGAAGGAGTACAATCAGGGTGTGGTATCCTGCTGGCGCTCCGTCCGATCAGTCCTTTAGAAACCCTTTAGGACCGGCTCAGCCGTGACCCTCGAAAGCGCCCGCCCCCTGAAGGAGGACTTCCCCCGGTGAACGATCACCCCATCGATCGAAGAGATTTTCTGAAAACGACAACACAGATCGGCGCCGCCTTGGGCGTGGCCGGCAACGCTCTGGCGGCGCGGCCCGGCAAGTCGGCCTCCGGCCGCGTCGTGGGCGCCAATGACCGCATCAACGTCGGTGTGGTCGGCGTCGGTGGCCGCGGCGGTTATCTCGCTAGTATTTTCGCCGGTCTGGGCGCCAGAGACAGTTCCTGCCAACTGGTCGCCGTCTGCGACGTCTGGCAGCGCCGCGTGACCGAACACAAAGAAAAGTACAAGTGCGACGGGTACCTCGACTACCGCGAGATTATCAACCGCTCCGATGTCGACGCGGTCGTCGTCGCCACACCTGACCACTGGCACGCCCGGATCGCGCTGGAAGCGATGGATAAGGGCAAGGACGTCTACCTCGAAAAGCCCATGTGCCACACCATCGAGGAAGCGAAGCAATTGTCGGCGACCGTCAAGGAGACCAAACGGGTGCTCCAGGTCGGGTCCCAGACCACGTCATCAGACCAATGGCATAAGGCGAAGAAAGCCATCGCCGACGGCATGATCGGGCAGATGCTCACGAGCCAGGGAACCTACCATCGGAACTCCGTCGAGGGCGAGTGGAACTGGAAGATCGATCCGAATGCCGGTCCCGAAAAGTCAGGCGACGACTACATCGACTGGAAGACATGGCTGGGGCCGGCCCCCAAGCGGGCCTGGGATGCCGACCGTTACTTCCGCTTCCGCAAGTATTGGGACTACTCGGGCGGCATCGCGACCGACCTGTTCTATCACGTCGTCGCGCCGATGAACATCTGCTGGAGCGAACCCCAGTTCCCCCATCGCGTTACGGCGGCCGGGGGCATCTACGTCTTCAAGGATCGCGAAGTACCGGACACGTTCAATCTGATGGCCGATTTCCCGAAGGGCCACTCGCTCATTCTGTCTTCGTCGATGGCCAATTCCCACCATTCGCCCGGCCTGATCCGCGGGCACGACGGGACGATCGTCATGGTCGAGCACGGCCGATTCGAGGGCTATTCCGAATTCATCACGGTGTACCCGGAGAAGCGCGTGATTGGCGACGAGTACCACAAGAAGTGGGGCCAGGAGCCGATCAAGATCCCGGTGGCTCAAACCGTGGAATCCGCCCACATGAAGAACTTCCTCGACTGCGTTCGTTCCCGGGAGAAACCCGTCCTGGACGTCGAGACGGGGATGCGGGCGCAGGTGACGATTACCATGGCGGTCCAATCGTATCGCGAGGGCCGTGTCTTGTACTGGGACGACGACAGGATGCGGGTGACGGCCAAACCGCTGCGCGCCTGATTTCCGCTCATCGGGTTTAACACGGCCGCCGGGGTCTCGAGAATTGTCTCTCCCCGGCGATCTGTGTTATACCTGAATCTTTCATACGCCTTCGAGCATCCAACGAGACTTATGGCCTACGTGATTGCAGAGCCGTGCATCGGCACCAAAGACACCGCATGCGTTGACGCCTGCCCCGTCGACTGCATCCACCCGAAGAAAGACGAGCCGCAGTTCGAAGCGGAAGAGATGATCTACATTGATCCGGTTGAATGTATCGATTGCGGCGCGTGTGTACCGGTGTGTCCGGTTTCGGCCATTTTCGCGCTCGACGACCTGCCGGAGAAGTGGAACGAGTTTACACAGCGGAACGCGGCTTACTACGGGAAGTAAGCGAAGCTGTAACTCGAAGCCCCGGGGTCCTGGCGGATCCCGGGGCTTTTCTTGTTTAGGGGCCAACACACGCGCTGCAGCGCGCGTTTTTCATCACCTTTGGTGGGCCGCAGGCCCATGGGGACTCCCTGACGGTCGCGGCACGGATGAAATGCGAACCCGTCGCGCCTGACTCGAGCCCGCGGCGTCAAGCCGGATTTCGCAACCCGTCATGCCTGGTCTGCGTCTAACCGCGCGAAAGGTGAACGCTAAATGCTGGTACGTCGCGTTGTCGTCCTGATGCTCGCCGGCCTGTCATTGACCGCCCAGGAGCCGATCGGGCCTGCCAAGAACGGCGTCAACTCCTGCAGCCTCGAAGAGGAGGCAGCGCTGGGCAAGCAAGTAGCCGCGCACTTTCGTCAACGAACCAAACCGATTGACAGCCCAAACGTTCAGAATTACCTGGAACGTCTCGGCAAGAGGATCGCGGCGCAGATGCCGCATGCGAGGTTACCCTTCACATTCAGCGTGATTGCCGACGACCCCTGCATCACGACCCACGAACCAGCCGCTCTGCTCGGTGGCTACGTATTCGTGCCAGCCGCTCTGTTTGCCGCGGCACAGGACGAGGCCGAGTTCGCGGGAATGCTGGCGCACGCCATGGGGCATATCGCCCAGCGGCACGGAACCGGGCAGGCCACTCGCGGGACGATCATCAATTACGGCTGCATCCCGCTGATTTTCATGGGCGGTTGGACTGGCCGTTCGGTAGGGCATTCGGCGCCTCTCGGGTTGGTGGCAATCGAGCGCAGCGCTGAACTGGAAGCGGATCTCTTGGCAGTCCAGACCATGGCCCGTGCGGGTTTCGATCCGAAGGCTCTGGTGCGCTATGTCGAGCGAGTTCAGGTTCGACCGCCCGGAACCACGTCGAAGGCGTATTCTCCGCTGCCCGACCGCGACCAACGCATCTCTGCCCTGCTGGCGGCTATTGAAGAGCTGCCAACGGTCGACTACGCCGCCGCTGCGTCTAGTGAATTCGCAGCCGCCCAGCAAGAAGTGGGCCGCCTCACCGAACCGCTGGCGCGCAACAAAACCCCTCCCTCGCTGATGCGCAAAACGCCGGATTAACAGGATAAGGGGAGAAACCTGGGGAACCTTTTGGTCAGCATGTTCACTTCTGGCGCACGTACTTCAAGGCGGGACCCCGCGATCGTCGAGGCCGTGAACCCCCGACAGGGCGGACGGCGCACGACCTCAGACGGGCGGGGCGGAGGAGCCAACACGACAGCTATTGCCGAAAATAAGCGGCGTTCTTCTCAACGAATGCCTGCATCTCGGCCGGGACGTCTTCCAGCGGCATGATCGACCCGGTCGGGCATACCGGAACGCAGGCGCCGCAATCAATGCAATTCTCCGGGTCGACGAAGACCTGATCAATGCCTTCAAACGCGGCTTCAGCCTGACGCGGAGCGATACAATCCGCCGGACACGCATCGATGCAGGCAATGTCCTTGGTGCAACCTTCGGTGACGACGTATGCCATGCCTTTGCTGAGGCAATCTGGATTCCATTCCGGGCTGGAAGCGGAAGGCTGACAGAAATGCCGCTGTTTCTGTGGAATCGCGGCGGATCCGGACGCGGGTGCGCGAAGAGGGCTTGGGGGAAATGGCACAACGGTGCGCCAAGTCTGCGCACAGATGGGACATGCGCCGGAACCGGGAGTCAGAACCGGTACATGGCCTCGACATAGGCCAAGTGTGCGCGGCGGCCATTCGGATAGATCGCGTGGATCGCCGCTAGGCCCTGGGCGACCCCGAAGTAGCCAGTGAAGGAGAGTTCCGGACGCCACCGGTATTCCAGGCTGGCATCGTAGAGATTGGCGAGGGAGCGAGCGGCATTCGCAGCCCGGCCTACATACCCGAAGCTCCACGGTTGGAAGACACCTCCACCTTGATACCAGAGATCATTGCGATGGCTGAGTTGCAGGCTGTGAACCTCACCCGAGAATGTCACCCTGGGATGCGGCCGGAGAATCAGCATGGCGAACAGGTCGCGGCTGTTCATCATGTTGAAAAAGGGAAAGCGCGCGAACGGCCGCGGGGTGGGCAGCACCTGGAAGAACGAACCGTGGCGTGTGTCGCCAGGATCCGAATCGCCTGAGCCATCGAAAAATCCGCCGCGCAGCCAGGGCTTCCAGCGGCCACCGGCCTTGGGCTGAATTCCCGCCTCCACGTCGACGGCGTGGGCACGGTGGGTCAAAACGCCCCAACGGCCGGTCTGGGCCGCGCCCCACAACAGGAGGTCGAAGACCGCCACCCCCGCATTGAACGCGTGCACCGAGTGCCCTCCGAACGTCTCGATCCGGATGCCGGCCAGATCCGCGCGGCGAACCGCGAGAGGACGGTTGTCGGTTTTCAGCACGTCGCGCCAATCGTGGTACTGGAGCGCGAACAGACGCGTGTCGGCTGAGTGCCTGCCGGCGCCCCAATTCCATGTCTGCGCGGCATAAGCGAACGCGGTATGCGTTTGACCCCAGCCGTCGGTCTGGAAAACGCCGCGCGTGGGAATGGCGCCGATCGCGGTGAAGTTGCCGCCGCCGTGGTTGTAGGTGTAGTGCGCGCCGTCGAAGCTGCGTCCCACGTGCGCCCATCCGAAGTGACCCAGAAGGCGCATGTTGACGCGATCGCGTTTGACGGCCGCGAGCGTGGGGTTCTTGGGGGTCGTCTCCGAACCGTCCATGTGCTCGAAGCGGCCAATTCGAATCGCATGGCCCCTTCGCTTGAACTTCATCCATGCCTGCTTGGGGAAGAGCGCCACCGCGTTCCGAGAGCGGCCGTTTGCCAGGAAGTAACTGGCGCCCAGGCCGAGCTGTCCTTGCGTGCCGGGGCCGACGGCGTTCTTCGGAAGGCCCAGCAGGATGGGAGCGGCGAGTTCAACCTGCCAGTCCAGTGAGTCGGTGGTGCGAGAAAAGCCCAGCCGCGCAATGTTGCCGAGATACCCGTAATCGGGGTCGCCGGCATCGGGCTTAAACCAATTCCACGCCTCGAATCGGGCACGCACCGAACCCTGAATCAGCACATTGCCCCACTTGATGGGCTTGGGAGCCGCGGGTGTTTGCGCGACGCCGGGCAGAGTCACGGCGAGCAGGATCAGAAACCGGAGTTTCATACGAAGTCACCTTGGCCGCCGGCAGACGTTCGTGAAGCCACTCGATGAGTCCGAAGGAGGTCCGGTCCCAAGAGGTCAGCCGGAACGCCGGCAGCATCTTCTGAAGGGGCACCAGGGGCGCCGGACACGGGCCGTCCTGCGAGAACACAAGGGCATGAGCGCACTCGAGACAGGCGGCGGAGGACTGCTTCCAATCGTCATTGGACGGGTCGACGACGAACAGCACCAGATCGGGCCGCAAATGACGGACGATCCGATTGGACTCGATCAGCAGATGGCGGCCCCCGGCGAGCAGAGAGTCCAGAGCGGCAATGGCCGGAGGGAACGCCGCGTCGGAGAGGCTGAGCAAGTCCGCCGTGACGGCGCCGGCGGCGAGGTACCGTGCCGTTTGTCCCGCCGTGAGGGCGACGCCGGTGGCCGGTTCGCGATGATGATGGCCGGATATTTTCAGCGCATGCCAGGCCAACTGGGGTGTGGCGCGCAAGATCGCTTCCATCACGCACGTCTTCCCCACGCGCCGGCTGTGACCTCCCACCACCACGAGTTTGCCCTTTGACAGTTCTTTCATCGTTTCGACTCCCGAGGGCGGATCATTGCTTCAGTCCTGGAGCCACCGCTCCCTGACAGTCGCGGCTCCGAAAGAACCTCAAGTACGGGCGTGCGATCATCACGAGATTTGCTCCAAACCCAGCGGTGGGATCGCCGCGTCCCCGCAACCGAACACCTCTTCGTCCGGAATCAGGCTTTCGGCGTCCAGCACCACAAACCGCTTTTTTGCAGCGCCAGTCCGGCGACCGAGCGCGCGACCCGTCGCTTCGAGGTACGGTACGCCGGAGGCGGCAAGCATCGCTGTCAACGGCTCGGCCGTTGAAGCGAGGTGCTCGGATGAGAACTCGCGGCAAGCCTGCACGGCAATGTCCGCCGCCTCGGAATCGCCGCACGCCCACGCGAATGCCTGCTTGAACTTCAGGTAGGCGACAAACCCCGCCTCCACCGCAATATGATCGGGCGGCTCCACCGACGCCGGAAGATAGCCGAACGAGCCGTAGTAGGCCTCCAGTTCCGAGATCAGGTAACCAAGCTGCAGCGTGTCGCGGTGGGCGGCCTCACGGGGAGGCGCCGGCCCTCCAGGGCCGAAGGTCGAGTGATACAGGCCTTCGCTTGCCTGCTCGCGCGACAACGAAACGGCTTGTTTGAGATCGGCATCGGAAACCTCCCGTGCCAGTTCGTCCACGCGGCGCTGCCAGTCTGGAGAAGGACACTCGAGCAGGAGGCCGATCAGCCTCCACTCCGCCGCTTCCCGCAACAACTCTTCCACATGAGGTTCGAGCGTGGTCATCGCGGCATCTCCTTCAGGGAAAGAGGGACCCATGCGCTCCGCATCTTGCGCCCTCCCGCCTCCTTCGCCGACCCCTCCCAGACGGCAAACGCGATCTGGGTGCGGGTGCGTGGAGCCCAGCCATCGGGGGCCTTGCGAATCATCACGACGGACCAGCCGTCACCCACGCGTTCGCCGCGCCCGCGGGAACCCACCCCGGGGCTGGGCGACAGGGTGCCCGGACCTTCGGCGACCATGTCTTCGACCGGAACGTCGCGCGGACCCACGCGCCGATTGCCTACGGCCCCCGCGGGCGCGTAGCGCAAAGCCATCTCTTTCTGGGCCGCCGACCCTGGATCGAGCGATTTGGCTTCGAACGGGTAGTGGTCCACCGATGCATTCGGGTAGAGCGACTGGATCGTATCCTTGCGTCCGTTGACCGAGGCTTGCCAGTCGGCCCGCCAGAAAGCGATGTCGACGGTCTTTCCCAACTGACCCATCTGGGGATCGGGCGGATTGGCCTCGAGCACCCGGGGGATCTGAATGGCACAGCCGTCGAGAAAACGGCCGGGGCCGGGCAGGTCGTCGACAACCGGGTCGGTCCAAGAGAGACGGAAGGCCACGTCCGCGCCGTTCGAGGCCGCGCGCACGCGGACTTCCGGCGTGGATGCCTTCATCAGGCGCGGATCCACCAGATCCTGCAACAGCAGCTTCGCCGTAAACTCGGGCGCGGAATTCCAGGCGGGATCGGTGGGCGAGGCCGGGAGCTTTGCCAGTTTCACGGCCACGACTTCGCTTGCCGTGGGCGCCACCGTCCGGCATCCCGAAGCCAACGCGGCCAGTACAGCCGCCGCCAGCGCAAACTTGTTTTCGCGTGTCACGGTTCCATCTCCTCCCCCGCTACGGGCAGTTCGTCCGTTGGATCTGGTAGAGCTTGTCGTAGGACGCCCGGACGTAGACGGGTTCATTCATCGGTACGCGCACGAGCGTGTTGCCCTTCTCGTCAAGACCGCTGACAAAGTCGCCCTGCCGTTTCCAGCGCGGCATGATCATCTCGCTCGATCCGAACAGGCACAGAAGGGCCGCGAGATCCGGATCGTTCTTCGCATTGCGATAGGTCTTCACCGCTTCGTCGACACCCGGCCCGAACATCTGCCGGGTGAACGAGACCGGCACATGGATGGGCGGGATGTAGTAGACGTTCGGCTCGAGGCCAAACTGCGGATAAAGCGGCAGCGCGACCTTCCTGATGTGGACCAGGTAGTCGAGCGGGTTTTCGGGCCGCGCCTGCTCCGGTTTGGAGAGGCTTCCGGCCATGCGGATCTTGCCGATGCAGTTGACGAAACACTGGGGCTGAATGCCCTGCTCGATCTTCGGATAGCAGGCGATGCACTTCTCCGAGGTGCCGGTCATCGGGTTGAAGAACACCTTCTTATAGGGACAGCCCTTGATGCACTCCTGGTAGCCGCGGCAGCGGCCCTGGTCGACGAGTACGATGCCGTCCTCGGGGCGCTTGTAGATGGAACCGCGCGGGCAGGAAGCGAGGCAGGCCGGGTACGTGCAGTGGTTGCAGATGCGCGCCAGGTAATAAAACCAGGCCATGTGTGGCGACGACATGGCCGCGCCGGCATCCACCTGGCCCGCGCAGTCGTCCTCGCCAACGTTGGGATAGGCGTAATCCTGCGATTCGGGACGCCAGCCCTCCAGGCGTTCGCCCGCGGCCGCCGATTCGAAGATGGTCTGCCCGCCGTAGCGCCCGCCTTTCCAATTGCCGCCGTCGAGCGTCTGCAGCAGATTCAGGTCCCAGGCAAGGGGATAGGAGCCATAGGGCTTGGACTCCACGTTGTTCCAGAGCATGTACTCCTGGCCGCGGCCCGAAGTCCACGTCGTCTTGCAGGCCAACGTGCAGGTTTGGCAGGCGATGCATTTGTTGGTATCGAACACGGCCGCGAACTGCCGTTGCGGCCGGCTCTCGGGATACCAATACGACATCTCCCGGCCGATTTGCCAATTGAATACGCGTGCCATTTACGCTTTCTCCTTGCCGCCGCCGAAGAACCCTCCGGCGAGGTATTTCTTCATCGCGGACGATTCCGACCTGGGGCGGATGCCCAATCGAACCGGCCGCCACGGACTCTTCTGATCGATGCCGCCGGGTTCCGCCCTGGTAATTTTGACGATCGCCTCGCGCGGGGCGCCGGTGGGGCAGTGCGTGTCGGGCAGGAAGCCCTGGCCCACGACCTGGCCGAAGATCTCCTTGCGCACGAGCGAGTCCGTCATCCACGTGGGCTTCAGCCAGCCGCGAGTGGCCGACTGGTGGGAACCCGAGCGGAACATGGCCTGGTAGTTGGTGGCCTCGTTCTTGGCCAGGCCGTCGGCGCGCTTCTTGTGGCCCGCGACCGAACCGGGTGTGGCGCCGTACATGTTGAACCACATGCGGGTGACGCCGCGCGGCGTGCCGGGGTAGTAGCGCGCGCGGCACAGCAGGCGCGCGAACTCGTAGTCGCGCTTGTTTTTCTGCCAGCCGCGGAAGGGCCGGTCCTCGGGGTCCGAGTCGATCCACACATAGTCGCCGTCCTCGACGCCCAGTTCCCGCCCATCGTCCGGGTGGATGTCGACATACCCTTCCGTAACGAACGGGCTGCGCTTGTCGTGCCGGTAGAGATCGCCGAACGGACCGAACAGCACCGCGATCATGTCGGTGTCGATCGGCATGGTGTGCGCACCGTGCCGGTACTTGGGCGTGTGGAAGACGAATTTGTAGCCGTCCTTGGCGAGCGGATGAGTGGTCTTCCTGGCTTCCTCCCAGGTGTAGACGACATTGCGGCCGCAGCGAGTCTCGCACGACAGGTCGGTGCGCGCGACGCCGTACTGTTCGGGCCCAGCCGGCCGCATCGCCTCATGTTTGGGCGAAATGATGATATTCGGCTCGTAGAAGGTCGAGTCCACGGGCTCGCGATGGACGGGAAGGTTCTCACCGGCCTCGATGAACTCGTCCTCGCCGCGATAGAACTCCAGGCGGCCGGTTTTGGTGTACCAGGGCTTGGAATCCACCACCTGCTCGTAACCCACCACCTTCGGCGACGTCCGGCTTTGCAGAATCGCGGGGATGCCTTTCTTAGCACGCTCCTCCAGGTCGGCGAACTTGAAGCCTTTGGTGTTGGTGGAGAAGTCGAGAATGCGTTGGAGATAGACATCCGAGCGGCCCTCGCGCACGAACTTCCAGCAGTCGCGGAAGCGCTGGTCCCCGGTGACCTCCGCCATCTTGTCGCCGACCAGGGCTAGCACGTCGATGTCGCCGATGGTATTGAAGAACCGCTTCATCGGCGTCCGAGGGAAGACGGTGAGGAAGGGATTGGTGACCGAAGCCGTCATGTCGGGCTGCTTCAGCTCCGCCCAGGAATCCACGCCGAACACCACGTCGGCCCACTCGCAGGAAGTGGACCACCACCACTCGTTGACCGCGATCATCTCGATCTTCGGCAGCATGTTGACCACGGTGTTGTAGTGCCACTTCACGTTGCCGAGAATCGAGTTGGCGTTGGCAAACCACAGTGACTTGGTGGGCGCGGGCATGTGAGTGGCGCCGGTCAGCAGCTTCTTGCCGACACGGAGCGGATGGTCTTCGTGGTTATAGTAGTGGGCCGATTCGGCCCGCCAGTATTGCTTCGGCCGCGCGGGCTTGGCGGGATCGAGTTCCAGATCGAACGGGTTCTCATTGATGTACTGCGGCGCGCCGTTAAACAGGGCCACGCGGTAGTTGCCCGCGTAGGAGCCGACGTTGCCGCCGATCTTGCCCACGTTGCCCGTAAGGGCGGCCAGCAGAAACAGGTCGCGGTCCTTGTTGTCGTTGTTGAAGAACTGGTTGGGTCCCATTCCGATGGCGAACAAGGTCGTCCCCGGGTTCCTGGCAATGTCGCGCGCCAGCGCTTCGACAGCCGCCGCCGGCGCCCAGGTGATCTCTTCGGTCACTTTGGGCGTGAAATGGGCGGCGTACTCGTTCACCAGATCGAAGATGGGGCGGCATCGCACTTTGTTTCCGTTGGCGAGGGTCACCTCCACCGAGCCTTCCAGGAGCGGCTCGCCGATGTTGGAGTTCCGGCCCACCTGATCCCGCGTGGAGGCTTTGGGCGCATTGGCCGCCTTGTCCCACCACACGGCGTCACCCCATCCGGCGCGCATCTTCTCCGGCACGAGTTGATCGGTGTGGAGGGCCGGCGGCGGGATTTTGGCGTTCGCCGACGTGACCTGGGTGTCCTTCAGATCGGCAGCCTTCCCGCCGAATACCTCCTCGGCGCGCAGGTTCTTGAGCGTGTCCATGCGGACCAGCAAGGGCAGGTCGGTCCACTGCTTCACGTAGTTGACGTCGTAAAGCCTGTCGCGCATGATGACATGGGCCAGGCCCAGCGCGAGCGCGGGCGTCACACCGGGGCGCACCACGATCACGTCGTCGCCCTTGGTGGCCGTGGCCGAGTACTCGCAGGCGATCACGACCACGCGCGTGCCCTTCAGCCGCGCCTCGGTGAGCCAGTGGGCATCGGGCATCTTGGTCGTGATCCAGTTCATGCCCCACACGACGACCGTCTTGCAGTACTCGACGGCCGAGAGATCGAACTCCACCGTCTGCTGGCCGGTGACCATCGGGTGGCCGGGCGGAAGGTCGGTGTGCCACGAGTAGTTATCGAAGCCTTTGCCCCCCACCGCCTGATCCGGCCCAACCTTGCGGATCTTGGCGTCGAGCAGCGCCATGGAGTTCGCCATCCGGTACATTCCGAAGACACGGGTCATGCCGAGAAGGGGCATGCCGCCCCGGAACTTCAGTACCTGCGTGCCGATGCCGCGCGTCGCCTGAATGACGGCCTCGTCGTAGTGCTGCTCCTTCAGCCGCCGCTGGCCCTCTTCGCCGGTATAGGTCTCGGCGATATTGGCGAGCGTTTTGGCCACGATGCTTGCGGCCTCGGCATGCGAGACGCGCACCCACTGATCGCGCGCGCGCTGGAAATACTTCTCCGGGGGCTTGCCGTCGG
>JBJXGR010000578.1:0-16453 GCA_046160045.1 Bryobacteraceae bacterium | reverse complement strand
CCTGCACTTCTCCCACGAACGATACCTGGTGAATCAACTGCGGAAGCGCTTCGGGTTCGAGGGGACTCCCGTGGTCATGCGGACGCGGGTCAAAGGGAAATAATCACCGCAGGTTGGTGCGGGGCGGCGGCGGCGGCACCGGCGTCCTGACGGCACTGCGGTCGTTCGCGCACGAGGATGCGAAGACAGTCAAAACAAAAACAAGTACCATTGTTCTGGTCATAGCAGTCGTTGTAAGTCGAGTGTACCAAAAGGCCGCCCGGCGGCTGCTGCTTGACAATCGGGCCCCGTGCTTCGAATAGTGGAGGGTTGTGTCTACCCGCGACCGTGCCCAACTGGCGTTCCTTCCCCTGCTGCTGGCCGCCGCCGCCGCGGCCGCCGCTCCGCGGCGGGACCACCTCCCGCCGAACCGGCCCTTGCTGTTCGAAGAGAACCGGACCCAGACCGACCCCCGCGTCTCGTTCATCGCCCGCGGCTCGCAGTATGTCCTTTTCCTGACGCGTGACGAAGCCGTCCTCCGCGCGGGCGCCGAATCTCCCTCGGTCGTCCGCATGCGCTTCGAGAATGCCAATCCGGCGGCCGCCGCCGAAGGCATCGAGGAACTCGCCGCCCGGACCCGCTACCTGGTTGGCCCTCGCGAGTCGCACCTGGCCAACGTGCGCAATTTCTCGCGCGTGCGTTACCGGAATCTCTGGCCGGGCATCGACGCCGTGTTCCACGGAACCCGGGGATCGCTCGAATACGACTTCGAATTGAAGCCGGGAGCCGATCCGGCGCGCATTCGATTGCGTTTTTCGGGAGCGGCCCTGGTCCGCCGCAACGATGCCGGCGACCTGCTGCTCGCGACTCCTTCGGGCGAGGTCCGATGGCGCAAGCCGGCGATCTATCAGGCGGTTGGCTCCCGGCGCGAGACGGTCGCCGGCGAGTACGCGCTTCTCGACGCCAACCTGGCCGGCTTCCGCATCGGACCCTACGATCGATCGAGGCCTCTGGTCATCGATCCGGTGCTGTCGTTCGCCTCCTACCACGCAGGCAATGGCCTGGATTCCGTGAACGCGATCGCGGTGGACGACGCGGGCTCCGTTTATCTGGCCGGCAGCACCACTTCGGATCTGCGCTTTCCGGACGGCTCCAATCTCGCCCCGCTGCGGGCGCGGCAGACGGGCAGCGAGGCGTTCGTCACCAAACTCGCCGCCGACGGCCGGACCCTCCAGTGGTGGACCTACTATGGCGGCGGATCGGAGGACACCGCCCGCGCTCTGGCGGTGGATGCTTCGCACAAGGTCTACCTGGCCGGAACCACGCGATCGGCGGACCTCCCTTTGAACCAGGCCGTGCAAACGAAGATCAACACGGCCGCCGCGGATGCCTACGTCGCCAGGTTCGACGCATCCGGCTCGCAATTGCTCATGGCCACCTACCTGGGCGGCGACAGCGCGGAGACGGTGGGCGGTCTGGCCGTGGACGCTTCCGGGTACGCCTATGTCGCCGGACAGACCTTCTCGGCGAATTTCCCCGTCACGGTGAACGCCTTCCAGAGCCAACGGAAAGGCCCGGCCGACGGCTTCCTCGCCGTGCTCGACACCAATGGCGCGGGCTTCCCGCCAACGGTAACCTCGGGGTTTGGCCCGTTCGTCGAGAAACCTGCCGGAGCACTGCTGTACAGTTCCTACCTGGGCGGCGACGACACGGATGCCATCCGCGGTCTTGCCATCGACACGGGGACCCCGGGGGTTACGGACGGCCAACGGGTTCCTTTGGTCTATGTGGCCGGCGAATCGCTGTCGACGACCGGCCTGCCGGTTTCGCCTTCGGCGTATCAGCGCCAGAATCGCGGTGGCAGCGATGCCTTTGTCGCCACCGTGCGGTGGAACGAACGCTCGGCGCCAGCGCAAGTGGTGTACTGTACGTATCTCGGTTCCAGCGGCAATGACGCCGCCTACGGTATTTCCGTCCAGCCCGGTTCCGGTTTGGAACCGAAACTGCGCCGCGGCGTGGTGTATGTTACGGGAACCACCGCCGGCGTCAACTTCCCGGCGTTCTCCGCCATTTCCACCATCGATACCCAACTCCCGGCGGCCTACCGCTCTCTCAATGACCCCTCCGGCGATGCGTTTGTGACCGTGCTCGACACCAACGCGACCGCCAGCCTTGCCCTTTTGTACTCCGTCTATCTTGGCGGCGATTCGCTCGATATCGGCCGGAGGATCCAGGTGGCGCCGTCGACCGGGTTCGCTTACGTTTTTGGCGAGACGGCGTCCCAGGGCGGCAAGCCATTTCCTCTGACGTTGGACGCCTATCAGATCGAGCGGCGCGGCACTGGAGATGCGTTCCTCACAGTCCTTGACCCGTTCGCTCCTAACCTGCCTGGCCTGTTGTATTCGACGCTCTACGGTGGCGGAGGCGTCGAGCAGGCGTCCGCGTTGGCTGTGGACGCCCAGGGCCACACGTACCTTGGCGGCGGAACCTCTTCCCGCGATTTGCCCGTGGCGAATGCCCGGCAAGCCGCCGTCCCCGATTCCAACGCCGGCGCCGGCTTTTACGC
The DNA here is from genome assembly GCA_046160045.1 of Bryobacteraceae bacterium. GTDB lineage: Bacteria > Acidobacteriota > Terriglobia > Bryobacterales > Bryobacteraceae > CAZGUX01. The sequence goes on along the minus strand of JBJXGR010000578.1, from coordinate 13,908 downwards.
TCGTTTCCAGATGGGATGCACGTTCACGCTGGTCAACCCGGCCAACACCTTGGATTCGTCCGGAGGAGCGGCGGGATCGTTCCAGGTCGCTCCCAGCGACTCTTCCTGCCAGTGGCGCGCCGTGGCCGCCGCCTCGTGGCTGGCCATCACACAAGGCGGGTCGCTCACCCCAGGCCCGGGTTCGGTCAGCTATACCGCCGACGCCAACAGCACCCTGGGCTCGCCCGCCCGATCCGGCCTGATCCACGTTGTCGGCTTCTCGCCGTTTGACGTCACGGCCAGTCACCAGGTCAATCAGCCCAGCGCGCCCGTCAACGGATGTTCGTATTTCAGTGAGATCGCGCCGCCGGCCTTTGGCGCCAACGGCGGGACAGGAACCGTCAAGGTCACCACGTCCCCGGCGTGCATGGCCGCGGCGCTCGCCGCCGCCACCAACGTCACCTGGATTCAACTCGGCGGTTCCAGCGTGGTGTCGGGCACCCGTTCGTTTACGGTCAGTCCCAGCCTGGGAGCGGCTCGCGTGGGCAGCATCACCGTCGGCGGGCAGTCTCTTCAGATCGTCCAGGAGGCGCTGTTGCCCGCCGCCGGGTCGGGCGCGGGATTGCGGTTTGTTCCCGTCACGCCCTGCCGCATCATGGACACGCGCGACAGCGGCTACGGCGCCGTCTTTGGCCCGCCGTACCTGAATGCGAATTCGATCCGGCCGGCGCCGATTCCGCAGAGCCGATGTGACATCCCGTCGACCGCCCGCGCCTACTCGGTCAATCTCACAGTGGTTCCCGTGGGAACGCTTCCCTATGTGACGCTCTCTCCGTCCGGCCAGGCTCGCCCGCTCGTCTCGACGCTCAATTCCTTTGAGGGGAGTGTGGCGGCGAACGCGGCCATTGTTCCCGCCGGCGTCAACGGCGCCATCGACCTCTTTGCAGCCGGCTTCACCCATGTCATCCTGGACATCAACGGCTACTTCACCGATGATTCGTCGCGGTGGACTTTCTATCCGGTGCCTCCCTGCCGCGTCGCCGACACGCGGGCGTCGTCGGGCTTTGGCGGCGAGTTCGGTCCGCCGTCGCTCGAGGGAAACTCGACCCGCAATCTGACGATTCCGCTCGGCCGGTGCGGCATTCCCTCCAACGCGAAAGCCTATTCCACCAACATCACGGCCGTGCCTCGGGGAGTTCTTTCTTTTCTCACAGCCTGGCCGGCGGGGCAGTCGAGACCGCTGGTTTCGACCCTCAATTCGTTTGAAGGACGCGTGGTGGCGAACGCCGCCATCGTGCCCGCCGGCGCGCTTGGCGCCATCACGCTCTACGTATCCAATCCGGCAGACGTGATCGTCGATATCAACGGATACTTCGCCCCGGACGACGGAGCCGGCCTCAGTTTTGTCCCGGTCGCCCCGTGCCGGATGGCCGACACGCGCCCGGCGGAAGGTTTCACCCTCTCGCTCGGCCCGCCGTTCCTGGCGGCGCAACAGACGCGGACGATGCAGTTCTCCGCCAGCCGATGCAGCGTTCCCGCGACCGCGGGCGCGCTGTCGACCAACCTCACCGTAGTGCCCTTGACCGGCCGCCTCGATTTCCTGACGGTGTGGCCGGGGGCTCTGGCGAGGCCGTTGGTGTCCACGGTGAACTCCGTCGATGGACGGGTAGTGGCGAACGCCGCCGTGGTGGCGCCGGGCGGCAATGGAGACGTGAACTTCTTCTCATCCAACGCCACGGATCTGATTGTCGACATCAACGGATATTTCACGCGGTAAGGCTGGACGACTGGGGATCGCGGCGCACAGGCGGCAAGCATGCCTCGATGCCGTGGTGGCCGCGCGCGGAGTTCCAAGGGCGTCTCACAAGCAGAGGATCGTCCTGGCGCTTGCCGAGGTCGAGACCGGCGAGGAAGCGAGGTTCGTGGATCATACGGGTTCAGAGTCCTCAATGAAGAGTGAGTCGAGAGCGCGGCGGGGGAAGAGGCCTTCGCTCAAGGGGACAAATTCGCGGGGCGACGATGACAGAGGTATTGCCGGGCCGGCCGTAGACGAGGCGGTGGACGGCCAGGATGGATTTGCCCCATTGGCGGGAGCAGCAGAGGGCAGTCTGCCCGGTTTGCCGTTGGTCGCCAGAAACCCGTGCAGGGCACCGGCTACGGGCACGTCGTCGCCCGTGTGCAAGTGGTTGATTGGATTCCAGTGTCGTTCATGGAAACCGGGGAACGCGTTGCGGACTGGCACCGGTCCCCTCGGTCCAGCGACTTCCGAGGGTCGCCGAGACGGAGCGCGATGGCGAGCGACGTTATGAGACGCGACGATCTGCTTCCAACGCCGCTGACAAGAACCTGATCTCATTGCCTGCCGCGCCGTAGGGCCTGGTTTCTGGCGTTGTGGGATCATGAAAGTTGACCGCCCGCAGGGCCAGAGGTACCGTAAGCAGGTGACGATTGAACTCAAACCCGAAGACGAAAAGCTGATCCAGGAGAAGCTCCGCTCCGGCGCATTCCGCACGGTCGAAGAGGTGATTCATCGTGCGCTCGTGGCGCTGCCCACTCCTGAACCGCCCACTCCCCAAGCGATCTCACCGGGAAAGCGGCAGCCGGGCAAGAAGAGTCTGGTCGAGGTGTTCGCCCCGCTGCGCGAGATGTTCCAGGAGAGCGAGCTTGACTTCGGCCGCAATCCCTCCACTGGCCGTTCCGTGGATCTATGAGCGGGTTTTTGCTCGACACAAATGTTCCCTCAGAACTAACTCGGAAACGACCAGAACCAAGAGTCATGGCTTGGCTGGAGGCCGCCGACGACTCGCAGTTGTTCATCAGCGCAATCACCGTAGGTGAACTCCACAAGGGATTCGTAACGCAGAAGGACGCCAAGCGCCGCGCGTTCCTTGAAGATTGGTTTCGCACGGCACTGATACCGTGGTTTGAGGGACGTATCTTGGATGTCTCGGCCGCGATTGCGGAGCGCTGGGGCAAACTGGACGGCACCCGTCAGATGAAGGGATCGCCGTTGAACACAGCGGACGGACTCATTGCCGCAACAGCCCTGGAATACGGATTGACTGTAGTGACCCGCAACGTCAGAGATTTTGCCGGCCTCGGCGTCGAGATTCTCGATCCGTGGGACGGAGCCGAAGAACAGCCTACGTCAGGCCCGCAAGGGTAGTAGCCCGGCTTCGCGTTCCGCGTCGGAATCCCAAAGCACTGCTGTCTGTGCCTTTGGAAGCCGAGACCCTCTACCGGAAGTTTGCCCCGGGTTTCCCAATGCGGACAAGGGACACCAACATGAAATCTGCAAAGCGGTTACTGCCCCGGGTTTTCCGCCCCGGGTTTTCCCCCGGGTTTTCCCTCGATGAATGGCTGGCGTGCGAGGACTGCCAACGATTGATCGTGACCGGCGACCGCAATGCACTCGCGGCGGTCCCTAGATCGCGAAGGCGAACGTGCTGCTTGTCGGTCAGTCGGCGCACCGGGGTGCAAATGGCTGTCGGCTTCCTTGGAGGGGCGGCTGCGCTTCAGTAACGCCGCGACCTCCACGACCGCTTCTGGAAAGCGCGGCGGGGCGAGCCGCTGCCGATAGCGGCGTGAGGCGCACCCGCTCAGTAGCGCGCGAATTCCATGCCTTAGTCGTACCCGGTTACAATGTTCCTCTGCATCCACTAACCGAGCAGGCCAGGAGATTTGCGTGACCGAGCGTGAAATGGAAGACCTGATTGCCATGTTCCCTTCCGACTTTTTTCCACGTCGGGAGCTTGTCTTGAAAGGCCGCCAGGGATCGTTCTCAGGTGTGGGGCGGTTTGACCTCCTCTTCGAAGATCAGTTCCAGACGACGTTCCTGATGGAACTGAAGGCGAGGCCGGGTAAGTACGACGACGCCAGCCAGTTGGCGCGGTACAAGGATGAACTGGATCGCCTGGGAAAGAGGGTAGTGATGTGGCTGGTCGCGCCGCACATTCCGAATTCAGTGCGGGAATTCCTCGATCACATAGCATCGAATACGACGAAATTCACGAGGCGGAATTTCGGCGAGTGGCCGAGCGGCACGGGATCACAACTAAGGCCGCAGGTTCCGCTCCAATCCCTACTCCGACATCCGCGCCTGTTCCGAGAATGAAGCCGCCGCGTGAATTCGACTCGCCTGCGTCACAGGTTGAGACCGGGCCAACTGTCAAAACGCCGAGCCCGTTGCGCTGGTCGCCCAGGGGATACGATCTCATCCTGGAAAATCGGGAGGCCCTCGATGTTCAGAAATTTAACGCTCTTGTTCAGGAGTTCGAGGACGCCGTCCCGAGTCGCAGGAATGCTCGGGTAGTCTCCAGCCTGCGCAGATGGGCGGGAGACGCTCGGTCGGCCCTGCCATTAAGTGAATGTCAGTCGCTTCTGCGATGGGTCATTACGAGCAGCTGGAGGAATGCCGTTCCGGCCGCAGAGGCGCTGTGGGCTCATCTTTTTGGCCGTCCCGCACCGACTTGGCAAGCCTGGAATGGCAAAAGATACGACTTCGACCACGCCGCTTGGAAGCAGTGGTACGGGAGCCTGCCGCACTGAAGCGGCGCTGTCCACAACTGGCAAATGAGATCCTCGGAGGACCGCAGCGTTCGTGCTGCCGCGATCTGCACGATCGTTCTTGGGAGGCGCGACGAGGCGAGGCGCTGCCCATCGCGACGTGAGGGCACGGGCCGCTCGTTGACGCGGCGCGGCCGAGCCTCAATGTTGGGTACGCCCGATGTTCGTTTCAAGCCCAATAGGGCATGCGAGTAGCGCAGCCGGCTGTTGGGCACTGGTGACGCGGCTGAGCCATCGGTAGGGGCTCTTGCTGCGCTGCTGATAATCGTCATATAGGCGTAAGCCACTATAAGCGAGCATGCCAACCGCGAGCCCCGCGGTGACGCCCGCCACAAGCGTGGTGGTGGCATTGGCAAATGCTGTGGCAAGCACCTCCGGCACTTTGATATTGCTTGCATCGAACAGCACCCTCGCTAGGCGCTTGGGCAGCGCGCGTTGGTAGTCGTGCCATGCTTGAATAATCTCCGCAGCAATAGGTTGAAGTCGCTCGTGTCGTTCGCTGGCGTCTGGGATCGCTCCGACCTCCGCCCCTTTTTCGAGGAGTAACTTGCGAAAGCTGCGGAAGTCTTGTTTCTGTTCTTGAAGTTCGATGATGTCGGCCGGTTGAAGCGCCTGCAAGTTCAGTCCGGTCATGCCGATCACCAATTGCCCCAACTCATTCGTTGTCGTCTGCTGGTTTGCACCCGGGTGCACGAATGCGCCGAGCAACCGATCAAATATCTCGTCCTGGTTCGATGAAATGACTGTTTCGTGCGTTGCGGTCTGGTCGGTTACGATGTCGAAGCCGTATTGCTCTGCAATCGCTAGCGCGATGGAACTCATGATGGCAGTGCCGAGCACAGGATGCAGTGCGAGCCACGAGCGATGCCCGACAGCGGCCGCATCGGTGTCAGGCCGCGCTAAGTTCCTGCGCTGTAGGTAACTCCGCAACCCCGGTTCCATCTTTGCGTCATGGATCAGGTATTTCTCTCCGTGCGAAACCCGAGCGTAGGTCTTTGTGATGAACTCCTCGTTTGCCTGGATCTTCAGGAGCAAGCGTTGCTGGGCAGCCACCGCGAACTCCGCGGCCGTGCCGCGGCTGTCAAGAAGGCGTTCGCCACGCCGGTTCGGTTCGACGTATCGCTGAATTTGTGGCAAGTCTTCTGGCGCGTATTCGCCGTAGGGAATCATGCGGACGACTTTCGGAAAACACAAAAGCGTCAGTTTGAGCCAATGTTCGCTCCGTATGTGAATGAACGGGTAGTAGAGGGCTGGACGTGCTATTGCGGTTGCCATCATGGGCGGCGATCCTTTCACATAACCGCGCCTTCTGCACACATACTGATCGTCAGATGCGTGTCAGGCCAGCACGCGCAATGCGCCGACTGGCAGTCGCGGGAGCGAGCATTTGCACTCTGCTTTATTATACTGACGTGGCGTTTCAAATCGGGTGTCGAGATTCGATACTCCTTTGCTGCGTGTTCGGCCAGCAGGCCTTGCGACGACACGGTACGCTCTGCTGACGCGGTTGCGGATTGCCACCACCCGATCCGGGTTCACATCAGGTTTTTCGCGACCGCCCGGGATCTCTCTGGACAAGATCTCCTTATATAGGAAAAGAAAAGTTGTCTTCCCGGACGACAACGGCGAGGGGAAAAAATCCCAGACGCGACGACCGCGCGCGTACGCGCGAAAGCACGTGGAATGCCGGATCACAAACCGCCGGGTGTCCAGGCTCGATTTCGGCCACTGATGTTACGCCGGGATGACGCACTCAAGTCGCTCCCGACCGTACGTGCTTTCATTCCGCCGTGCTTGTGACAGTCGTGACGGTCGCGTGACTCCAAACGTCGCCGTCGTCGTTCGGGAAGACAACTTTTCTTTTCCTATATAGGGAGATCTGTCCCGAGGTTCCCGAAACTGTCCCAACGAAAGTGCCGTCACCAAACCAAATCGTGTCAGAGGGCGCGGCGCCCATTGAAAACAATCTAGATAAAACATTTGACGAGGCCTATGTTGTACAGCGATAATCCCCGCAGCTAAACGCGAGGCGTCGGGACGCCTCGATTCAAAACTCCTTCCCGCTTCTCGTCAGGAGAAGTGTTTCCACAACAGGCACATCGACCATAGGCCACGTATGCCCGGACGCCTTATCCCGTTCTACTCGTACGACGGTTCGTACATCGACCACATCGCAGTCCGACGCGCAGAGCGGTTGGAGGAGATGGGGCGCGTGAAGGTCGTGCGCCACCGCAAGGGCCATGTGAACCGCGCCGTGCTGCTCCGCGGCACAGATGAGCCGCACGCCACCAACGTGCGAGACTACGTCGGGCAGGCATACTCGTTTCACCAACCGTTGCCCGACGGCCATCGCCCGTGGAAGCTACGCCCACTGCAGGGCGGTAGGAGCGATCTGAACCTCGCGCCGGCATGCGTGCGGCCGATCTTCATTCGGGTATTGCTCGACTGCTTGGCTCCGGCGGTACAGCTATGTGCCCCGACTGCGGAAGCGAGAACGTGCGCATCGAGGAGTACGACTTCGGTGTTGGCCGCGAAACTGGCTACCACGATGCCGGCGAGTTGTACCGCTGCCTGACGTGCGGAGCGGTGGGCGATGCCGCCGAGATCGTCATGTTTCGAGACGGCTCAGGAGGCAGCGGGTGCATCGGCATCGCCGGCCTCCAATAGCTGGCAGCAGAACTCTTTTGCGGCGGGAATTCTGTTCCGGTGATGGATCTCGGGATTGATCAGGACGTCTCGTATCTGGCAGACGCGGGTGAATACGGTACGCCAGGGGATCGGGTCGCTGAGCGAAGGAACGCCGTGCCTGCAATGGATGTGAAATGCCCGCAGCGCATTGTTAGGTATCGCCGCGAGACTTTCGAGGAATCGGAAACCTGGGGACGTCCGAGCGCCGGGATAAACCGGCATGTTATCGGGGATGAAAGAGCCCTACAAGAAAGGAGTAGCGATCCATCTTGACCTCGAAGAACGCCTACCAGGAGCGCGATCCGCCAGCAGCATGACCGCGACGGCCACCACAACAAATCTCCGATGTGTCATGACGTTGAATTAACCTCCTTGCGCGAAGATCGGTGCTTCTCAAAGGGATGGTGGACGGGAAGCGCCAGCAAAAGCAATACCCGCCGGATTGCCCCGAGATTACCGTATCCGATTTGAATCAGACAGCTTGTGCGAGCGCCTTGCCTGGTTCCTGGTTCCGGAAGCGCTTGCCCGGCGATTGAAACCCGGCTAGACTCTGATGCAACGGGGGCTTGATGAAAGATCCTTCGCCACATCCCCGGATCTTCCGCTTCGGCGTCTTCGAACTGGATGCCGCATCCGGAGAGCTGCGCAGAAAGGGGGTGAAGATCAAGCTTCAAAAGCAACCCTCTGATGTGCTCACCATGCTCCTCGAACGGCGGGGCGAGGTCGTGACCCGAGAGGAATTGCGGGAAAAGCTTTGGCCGGGTCAGACCTTCGTAGACTTCGACTTGGGCGTCAACAACGCTGTCCGGAAGGTTCGAGAAGCGTTGGGCGATTCAGCTCAGGCCCCCCGCTATATCGAAACGCTCCCCCAGCGTGGGTACCGCTTCATCGCTCCCCTCGCCGGAGCCGCTCCCGCCAGTTCCCGGCGGCCGCGTGCCTTCTACGCCGCCTACGGGGCCGTCGGCGTCACCGTGTTGCTCCTGTTGGCCTACCTGGGCGGGTTCTTTCGGAGAGGCGTTTCGCCCGGAGAGATCGAAGCTGTCGCCGTGATACCGTTCGAGAATCTCTCGAAAGACGCCGATCACGAGTATTTTGCCGACGGCGTCACCGACGCCTTGATCACCGAGTTGGGCAGAATCGGCGCTCTGCGAGTGATCTCGCGGCAATCCGTCATGCAGTACAAGCGGGTCAAAAAGCCGTTGCCCGAGATCATCTCCGAACTGAAAGTAGATGCCGTTGTGGAAGGGACGGTGCAGCGCGCCGGCGACCGCGTCCAAATCACCGCTCAGCTTGTGCGGGCGAGGCCGGAGCAACACCTTTGGGCGGAAAGCTACGAACGACGCTATGCCGACATTCTGGCGGTTCAGGGCGAGATCGCGCGGACGGTCGCCCGTCAGGTCAAGGCTAAGCTGTCGCCGGAACAAGAACGGAGCTTGGCCAGGACTCGCATCGTTAACCCCGAAGCCTACGAAGCCTATCTTCGGGGTAAGCATTTGTTTTACGGCTACACGCCGGAGAGGCTCCACAAGGCCATCGAGAGCTTCAAGACCGCCATTGAGAAGGATCCCAATTTCGCGGAGGCGTGGGCGGAACTGAGTCCCGCGTACGGGGCCCTCGGGTACTGGGGACATGTCCGGCCCAGCGAAACTCACCCGAAGGCAAAAGCGGCCGCGCGCAGGGCGGTCGAACTGGATGACATGCTCGGTGAGGGACATTGTCACGTGGGTGCGGGAGCCGCGTATGCGGACTGGGACTGGGCAACTGCCGAGCGCGAACTCAGACGAGCGATCGAGCTGAATCCCAGCCACGCCGAGGCGCGCGCTAACTACGGCATGGTGCTGGGGTCGCTCAGGCGAACGCAAGAAGCCATGGAGCAATTCCGGATTGCCCGTGACCTCGATCCGCTCCAACCTGTGCGGAACGGTCAAGTTGCATGGTGCCATTACATTTCGGGGCAGTATCAGCAAGCCGTGGGCCAGCTTAAGCATGTGGTCGAACTGGCGCCTGATTTCTTCATCAATCATTGGTTCTATTGGCGGGTCCTTCACCGGACGGGACAAGACGCAGCGGCCTTGGGGGAATGCGAGCGGATGTACGAACTGCTGGGAGACGCCGAAGTCGTCGAAGCTCTCGAACGGGGCGAGCGCCGGTCGGGCTATGCGGGGGCGATGAAGGAAGCAGCGCAAACGCTGGTCAGGCGATCCAAAATTTCGTATGTTCCCGGGTCGCAGTTGGCCCTGCTGTTGATTCACGCCGGCGAAAACGAAAGAGCGTTGGAGTGGCTCGAGAACGCCTACCAGGAGCGCGATCCCAGGCTACATATGGTCTGGGCGGACCCGGACTGGGAACCGCTGTATTCGAAGCCCCGCTTTCAGTCGCTGCTCCGGAAAATGGGGTTCCCGTCGATCGAGAAATCGGCCGCTTGGTCCCGACAAGCTCCGTATCTGTGAGATTCCTTCGCTCCTCTCCGTGCTTCCCGGGTAACTGGAGCACATCGACGGCGGATTCCGATGGCGGGCACGCGCCGTCGAGTTGCGAAGCCTCGGTATCTACTGGATCAAAGTGGACCCGATTCCCGCGGACCCGAGATTCTATGTCCTGTTGGAGAGTATGAACCTCGCCGATTGAAGTGCCGAGCGGTCATTCTTTTGACTGCAACGCTGTGACCGGATGCGCCACTAATCGACCAACACCCGCTTAGAGACAAGTTCCACAGGCACGCTCACGAGCGGCACCTCGCCCTTATCCGGAAACCCATCGTGGTCTTGGTCCTGGTTGTGGATTCCCATCTCAGGAACGTCGAGGGCGCTGAAAAACGTGAACGTGCCCTTCATAGCCAGGGTATTTCCACCGCGGCACTCGGCCGTACCGCGATAACGCGCCAGCGTGGTGATCCGCCCGCGACCGGGGGCGCCTGCCGGGGGCGCTTCGGCGGCATGCATGATCATGTTGAACTTGTATGCTCTGGGGCCTGTGCGCACGAAGGTCCCGACGATGGCGCTCAGCACGGCCGCTTTGGGCGCAAATGGGGTCCAGACAGACGGGTTTGTGATCGTGCCTCGGTAGGCCAGTCTATGGCCGAATGGGTCGAGCGGAATCAACGTATCCGTTTCGAGGCCGGCAGGTCCCGGCGGATCCGCGAAGCCAGTGATCCAGCTCCCTTCGATCGAGCAGGGTGCCTCAGCGCTGGCCGATGAGGGCGCCGCCAGCAGCATGACCGCGACGGCCGCCATAACAAGTCTCCTATGTGTCATGACCTTGAGTTAACCTCCTTGCGAGAAGATCGGTGCTTCTCAAAGGGATGGTGGACGAGAAGCGCCAGCAAAAGCAATACCCGCCGGATTGCCCCGAGATTACCTCGTATCCGATCTGAATCAGACAGCTTGCGCGAGCGCCTTACCTGGTTCCTGGTTTCCGGAAGCGCTGGTTTCCGGAAGCGCTTGCCCGGCGATTGAAACCCGGCTAGACTCTGATGCAACGGGGGCTTGATGAAAGATCCTTCGCCACATCCCCGGATCTTCCGCTTCGGCGTATTCGAGCTGGATCCGGCATCTGCTGAGCTGCGCAGAAACGGGGTGAAGATCAAGCTTCAAAAGCAACCCTCTGAAGTCCTCGCTATGCTCCTTGAACGGCGGGGCGAGATAGTGACCCGAGAGGAATTGCGGGAGAAGCTGTGGCCGGGCCAGACCTTCGTCGACTTCGACTTGGGTCTCAACAAGGCTGTGCGGAAGGTTCGAGAAGCGCTGGGCGATTCAGCTCAGGCCCCCCGCTATGTCGAGACGCTCCCCCAGCGTGGGTACCGCTTCATCGCTCCCCTCGCCGGAGCCGCTCCCGCCAGTTCCCGGCGGCCGCGTGCCTTCTACGCCGCCTGCGGGGCCGCCGGCGTCACCGTGTTGCTCCTGTTGGCCTACCTGGGCGGGTTCTTTCGGAGAGGCGTTTCGCCCGGAGAGATCGAAGCTGTCGCCGTGATACCGTTCGAGAATCTCTCGAAAGACGCTGACGAGGAATACTTTGCCGACGGCGTCACCGATGCCTTGATCACCGAGTTGGGCAGAGTCGGCGCCCTGCGAGTCATCTCGCGGCAATCCGTCATGCTGTACAAGCGGGTCAAAAAGCCGTTGCCCGAGATCATCTCCGAACTGAAAGTAGATGCCGTTGTGGAAGGGACGGTGCAGCGCGCCGGCGACCGCGTCCGGATCACCGCGCAACTCGTGCGGGCCAAACCCGAGCAACATCTTTGGGCGGAAAGCTACGAACGGCGCTATGCCGACATTCTGGCGGTTCAGGGCGAGATCGCGCGGACGGTCGCCCGTCAGGTCAAGGCTAAGCTGTCGCCGGAACAAGAACGGAGCCTGGCCAGGACTCGCATCGTTAACCCCGAAGCCTACGAAGCTTACCTTCGAGGCAAGTTCTATTTTTACGGCTACACGCCGGAGAGGCTTCAAAAGGCCATCGAAAGCTTTCAGACCGCCATTGAGAAGGATCCCAATTTCGCGGAGGCGTGGGCAGCACTGGGTCCCGCATACGGGGCCCTCGGGTACTGGGGATATGTCCGGCCCAGCGAAACTCACCCGAAGGCAAAAGCGGCCGCGCGCAGGGCGGTCGAACTGGATGACATGCTCGGTGAGGGACACTGTCACGTGGGTGCGGGAGCCGCGTATGCGGACTGGGACTGGGCAACTGCCGAGCGCGAACTCAGACGAGCGATCGAGCTGAATCCTAGTCACGCCGAGGCGCGCGCTAACTACGCCATGGTGCTGGCGTCGTTGCGGCGCCTGGAGGAAGCCACGGAGCAACTGCGGATTGCTCGCGAAGTCGAACCGCTGTGGCCCGTGGGGAGCGTTGCTGTAGGTTGGTTCTCTTACATCTCGGGTCAGTACGAGAAATCCGTCGGACAGCTCAAGCAAGCGGTCGACCTGGCGCCCGAGTTCTTCATCAGCCGTTGGTACTTGTGGAGGGCCCTCCACCGGACGGGCGAGGACGCAGCGGCCTTCGGGGAATGTAAGCGCATGTACGAACTGTTGAAAGATGCCGAAGTCGTCGAAGCCCTCGAACGGGGCGAGCGCCAATCAGGCTATGCGGGGGCCATGAAGGAAGCAGCGCAAACGTTGGTCAGGCGGTCCAGGACAGCGTACGTTCCCGGGACGCAATTGGCCCTGCTGTGGGCTCATGCCGGCGACAATCAAAGAGCCATGGAGTGGCTCGAGAACGCCTACCAGGAGCGCGATCCCAGGCTCCATACTGTCTGGGCGGACCCGGATTGGGAGCCGTTGTATTCCAAGCCGCGCTTTCAGATGTTGCTTCGGAAAATGGGGTTCCCGTCGGTCGAGAAGTCGGCCGCATGGTCTCTTCAATCTCGCTAGCCCCGGTGGGCCAAGCGCTTGAGTTCGTCGGTTACCGGTGAACCTCCCCTCTGTTCTGTCGGCGGAGGCACCGCCCTCAAGCGCGGGAGGGACGAAACCCACTCCGGCGAGGGGCATTCATCGTAGTACTCGCGGCTCCGCGTGAGCGGCTCCGACGATGTACGACTGGGCATCAGTTTCGTCCGGAGGGCGGGGGAACTGTGAACCGCAGAACGCTTCATTGTTGGCTGAAGGGTGTGTTGCCTGCGCTCGCGGTTCATGTACCGCCGCGGGATCCGCTTGAGTTCCACGTGCATGATGGCCCAAAGGCGTTCGAGCGCGGCCTTGTCGCCCGCGGTCCCGGCCTGCAATAACCGCGTGATGTCGTGCGCGCCCGTGGACCCGGCCGCGTGTCCATGTTGGCGAATATTCACCAGGTGCCCGGGGATGTCCGAGGCTCGCCGGACAGCTCGTCAACACACGTTCGTCAGTGCCTGAATAAATTGAGGTTCGCGCTGGTTCTCCGGCGCTTGTTGCGGTAGCGAATCGAGGGCATCGGCGGCGAGCGCGAGCCGTCCTGACAGGCGCCTCGGGACCGACCAGAGGGCTCATGGTTCGCGGACTTTCGGCCAGGTAGATAGGCGCATGCGACGGCGCTGCTCGGGAGGGGAACTTGGCCGGCTGGGCCACTGCGGTCGAGTCCGGGATGCGTCACCACATAGAAAGCCCACCGAGGGACAGATCCCTGTGTGCGCGAGTCGTTGCTTGCATGTAAGTGGTTGATTGGATTCACGTATTGTTAACGGAAAGCCGGAAACGCGTTGTCGCGGTAGGGACGGCCATCGCTGACCGCCCCCCGCACAGATCCGTGCGAGCGCTCCTAACGCACACGGCTCCTACCTTGGATACAAACGTCGAACCGAACCGGCTCGACGCACCTCGGCCGCCCCTGGGACACGCGTTCCCCGCACTGTGTCGGTGGCGTGTTTGACGTGCCGTGGTTCTCCTCGGTCTGCGGCCTTCCCTCCCCAACCTCCGCCGAAGGTTGCCCTTCTTTGTTCGGCTCGCTTCACAGGTACTACGCCACAGTCCGACTCCTCCGCCGCGTGCATGTCCGCATGGCGGCATTGCGCCTTCTCGGACCGGCCTGCCGACTGCACAGGCGCGACGGAGGTCTCCCGGTTCTCGTGCATGTTGTTTCTCAGCGTGCGCAGGGTCTCCGACTACGCAGGATCCCGACGGCGCTTGCGATGGCGCGCCGCCGGATGTGGCCTTCCCCTTCTGTCCACAGGGTCGGCATCCCGGAGAGGTCTTTTCGCAGCTCGATACCCGG
>JBJXGR010000577.1:0-42347 GCA_046160045.1 Bryobacteraceae bacterium | reverse complement strand
ATGACTCGCGGTCCTCCCGGCTGGAACGCTGGCGTTAGCCCGCTGCGCGGGCTGCCGCTGCCCATCATCACGTTGAGCATGGAGCCGGACCGGCCAAACAGCGGGCTCGACAGATAGCGTTCCGGGTCCGCCAGGCTGGCATGGTTGAACACATTGAACGCATTCACGCGGAGATGCGCGGAGGCACGGCCCCTGAGACGCACCCGCCGCCGGAGGGACAGATCCAGTTGGGACATCCCAAAACCGCGAATCGAATTGCGAGACAGATCCCCCTGGAGCGAATCCGCCGGCAGGGTGAAGGCCCCGGGGTTGAGCCGCCGGCCGCCGGGCACAGACGGATCCCCCTTCCAGATGGGCGCGCCCGGGATCAGACTGGGCCGGATCACGTTGGAGAAGGTGAGGCCGGCCAGGGTCTCGGCCGCCAGCACGTCGACCGGAAAACCGCTTCTCGCCCGCGCCATCCCGTCGAGCGACCAGCCGCGGGTGATCGCCCGCATCCGGCGCAGGGAAGGAACGTCGTAACTCAATCCCGCGGCGAACACGTGCGTCGCGTCGAAGTTCGAAGGTCCGCGATCGCGCCCCGCGGTGATTCCCGGTTCAATCAGGTAGAGCGAAGAATCCCATGACCCGGTGTCGAGGGAGCGCGAGAGCGTGTACGAAACCAACCCCTGAAGGCCACCGGCCGCGCGCTGCCGGAATTGCACCTGCAGTGCACGATAGTCGGAGGCGCCGTGATTGGTGGCCACCGCCAGTTGCGCCAGGTCGAAGCGCGGCCGCAGCATGGCTTCGCGCCTCAGCAGATGGCTGCCGTTCGACGCCACGAAGGACATGGTCGCCACACTCTGTTCGCTGAACGAGTGCTGCAGGGCCACGTTCCACTGAACGGAATACGGCAAGCGCAGGTGGTTTGAAAAGCCGAATCCCAACAGGGGTAGCGCGGACGCGGCTCTCACTGAATAGGTATCGCCATGAGCCATCTGCCAGCTGTTGTACGGCGCGCCATTCAATTCGTCGGTCGCGGCACTGAACCCGAGGTCGTGAAACAAGCCCGCTCCCGCGCGCAGCACCGAGCGCCCTTTGGCCGACAGGCGATAGGCCATTCCCAGCCGGGGCGCGAAATTCGTGTACCGGGTCCTCCACAAAGGGCTGCCTGGCTCGACCGCGAACAGATCCTCGCCGTCGAGGGAGTACAACGACCCAGCCTGCCCGGCGCGGGGCGCCGGATTCCACTCCCATCGCAGGCCGTAATTCAGCGTCAACCGCTGGTTGGCCTGCCAGGTATCCTGCGCAAACAGCGACAGCGAGTGCAACCGGCTCGAGGACTCACGGCTCTCCGTGTAGGCCAGCCAGTATACCTGGCTCGCGAGGAGATCGAAGACGCTGGGGAACGTCAGCGAGAGGCTCGACGCCGCACCTTCACGAGTGGGACGCAATCGCAGATAGTCGCCTCCAAAGCGGATCTGGTGGCTCCCCCTAGTCATCGAAACGGAATCGACCAGATTGAACTGGCGCTGTTGATTGCGGCCGCTATCGCCCACCATCAACCGGCCGAGACCGCCAATCGACAGGCTATAGAAGGAGACGGACTCGCCCGGAAACAAGGGACTCAGGTCCAGTCCCAGCGCGCCCCCAAGACCGGTGGACCTCCATGCTCCCCCGACCCGCGTCCGAGCCAGGTTGAACCGCAGGTCGTTCACGATCCCGGGCCGGACGGTGGCCGAAACGCCGGACGTGAGCCCGCGATCGGCGAACGACGAGTCCAATACCTGCGAGTAGCCTGCCTGTGTCGAAGACGGCGCCTGGGTATAGCGTGTAAACAACGTGACGCGGGAACTCAAAGCGTGGTCGACCCGAAACGTGCCGAAGTCGAATTGTGCAGGCATTGAAGCGCTGCCGGTAAACTCCGCCATGCCACCGTCCAGGGGCCGTCCGTTGGGTAAAGGATAGGCGCCGAGCAACGGCTCCAGCCACGGTGGCGCCGCCCGCCGCGCTGCCACCGACGGCACCGGTGTCCGCCAGACGTAAGGCTGAAGCAACCGCATCCGCTCGGCGGAGAGAAACACAAACGTCCGGTTCTTTCGGATCGGGGCGCCCAACGCACCCCCCGAGTGATTGAGCCGTTCGGCCCCTCGCGGGAGGCCGTAGCTGTTCGCGAACCAGTCGTTCGCGCTCAGCCGTTCGTTGCGAAGAAGTTGAAACAAGGAACCGTGCACGGCGTTCGAACCCGATCGCGTCGTCAGCGCGATCTGTCCTCCCAGCATCCGGCCATACTCCGCCGCGAAATTCGACGTCTGGATTCGCACTTCCTGCACCGACTCGAGCGAGGCCACATTGTGGAGACCGCCGAAGGCGGTCATGGCGGGCAGTGTTCCGCCTGGGAACTGACTCGGAATCCCGGCACCGCTCACCCCAGTGTTGGCGCTGACGCCATCCACGGTGAAGTAGTTGGTGTTCGGCCGCTGGCCGCTCACGGTGAACTGCCCCGCCTCCCCCGCGCTGGCGGGGGTCACCAGGACGCCTGAAGCCAATTCCACGAGGCCCAGCAGCCCACGCCCGTTCAGAGGGAGATCCCGGATCAACGCCGGTCCGATCAGGGTTCCCACCGACGCATCGGAGGTCTGCATCACCGGCGGGTCGCCCTCAATCACCATGACCTGTTCCACTCGCCCAAGCGACAGAGTAAAGTCGAGCCGGACATGACGGTTCGCTTCCAGCCTCACACCCAGGCGAGCTACCGTCTGAAACCCATCTCTCCGAACCCAGACTTTGTAGCGGCCCGGTTGCAAGGCGGCGAGAACGTAGAGACCTTCAGGACCGGTTCGCGTATTGCGGAGGGTTCCGGTCTGTTCGTTGAACGCACTGACGACGACCCCTGGCACCATGGCGCCGGAGGAATCCTGGACAGAGCCGGAAAACTGCGCGGTGGGGTTGGCCGTCGCCGGGACGGCGGTAAGGGCCGCGATGATCCACCACAGCCGCGACGGCATGGTTCATTGCCTACTCTTCTGTTCTACCAGGAGATCGGAGGAATAGCCAGAAGCCCGCGCCACCAGTCGCGCGACCGCAGACGGCAGTTCACGCCGGGCCTGGTCTGCGGACACCGCATCGGTCCCAGCCAGCAGGACGGTCAACAATCCGTCCACGCGTTCCGCGGCCGCGAAGAGTTCCTGCGTCGCAACCCGCCAGTCTGAAGACACAGGTCGAGCGGCCTCGCCAGCGCCGTTCCCCACGGGCCGAACGACGTCTTGCAGGTGGCGCGCCTGCTGGTCCAGCGCCTCGGCATGAGCCTTCCTCAACTCCCATAGCGCCAACCGGTCCGCCGAGGTAAGTTGGGTTTCGACCGAGGCCGGGAATCGCTCGGCCAGTTTTCGCAGCGCGTGGGCGCGGGTCATTACCGCGATGCTGGACTCGAGCGCCAGGTTGGTCAACTTCTCCAGGGCTGCCGGACCTCCAAGTTCCCGTTCCAAACGGGCCCTGGCGGAGGAAGCGGTCAGTTCCTGCGTTTCCGCCGCTGCCGCGATCTCACGAGCCTCTTCAATCCGGACGCTCACGCCTGGGATGGAACCGAGCGCGTCACGGATGGCCGACTGGCGGGATGCATCCAGACCGGTCGCGGCCACGGACAACCCTCCATCCGGTCCGCGCTGGAGGGAGATCTGCTCACCGAGGTCCGCGTCGATCCCGCGCAGCGCGCTCAAGACACGAAGTTCCAGCGTCGCCCCGATATCGGGCACGCCGGGTTCCGCACCCCGGGCCGGAAACGGCTCCACGGTTGGCGGGCGCTTCAAGGTAGAAGCCGGCTCCGGCATCGCCATGGCCTCGCTCACTTCGGTGATCTCGGCCCACTCTCCGTCTGAAAATTCCAGCCGCTCTTCCATTGGCCGCAGGTCGCCGGCGCGCAACGTGATCGACGCCTCACGCAAGGGGCCCTCGCCCCGGGTCAGGATCCGATGGCCTCCCTCATCGGACGACACTTCATCCGTCCGATGCGAAAGCTGATCCCTCCAGGAGGAAAACGAGCGCGCGCTGAGCGGATCTTCCCAACTGAACCCGGCATTCGCAAAAAGCGTCTCCAGCGCGCCGCCATCTCTTGCCTGCGCCAGCCGGCCAACGCGAGTGAAACTGCCAGTTCGGGTCTTGATGCGGATGAAACGCGCCGCAACGGTGGTCCGAGCCGACGACTCCCGCAACAACTGTGCGGCCTTTACCGAAGGAGCCTCGTCAAGCCGATGATATACCACCGCCGCGAGCAACACCGCCGCCGCCACCGGAAGCCAAACGCGCCATCGGCTGGCGAGCGTCCTGCGCGGCTCCGCCGACATCGCTGCCAGCCGGCCTTCGAAGCCGTCCCAGGATTCCGGCGGGTCGATCCGGTCGAGCACCTCCCTCCGGTATTGGAGATAGGCTTCGAGGGCGTCGTCCACGTCGTCCAAATCGGCCCTGCATGTGCCGCAGGCGTCCAGATGGGTTTCCAGTCCTGAGGCCTCACCCTCCGGCAGTTCGCGGTCGCGGTACCGCAAAAGCAACTCTTCATCGGGATGCGATAGGGGAACTCTACTCATGGCGTACCCTCTTCAACCGGCTGACACCCCGCCGCAGGAACTCTCCAACCGTCGATGTGCCAATGCCCATAATCTCCGCGATCTCGCGATAGCGGAATCCTTCTGACCGTAAATAGAGACACTGCCGCTGTTGCTCGGACAAGCTCGCGACGGCTTCTTTCAAAATGGACAGGCGTTCGCGCTCCAGCAGCGACTGTTCCGGACTCAACTGACATGGATCCGGCCGTTCCGGAAGCTCCGCGGTATACATCCGGTTTCCATTTTCTTTCGCTCGCACGTTTAGCCCGTGGTTGTGGGCCACCCGGAATACCCACGCCCGAGGGCTCTGCAGGTCTTCGCCCTTCCGCAGCGTCACGTAGAGCCGCAAAAACACTTCTTGCGTCGCTTCCTGCGCCTGCGGCGGGTGTAAGCCCAGTGTCAGCAGATACCGGTAGACGTCGTCCCTGGCCTCGACGAACAGGTTCGTCACCAGTTCTTCGGCCGTCATCGGGTGCCGCTCGGACCGTACTTTCTCCAGATCGACCGGCACGAGATGCAAGGGGCGGCTGGACATGACTTCCCCGGGCTCACGGCGCGCCGGCCACGCGTCGGGCGGCCGGCACGAAATCCTGCCCGGCACTGTAGCAAAGAAACGCCGCGGCGGAGGGAGGATAACCCAAGGCCCCGCCGCGGCGTGGACGACTTGCGGGAGGGAGAAGGAATGGTCCACCCATCACGAAAAACGTGCCGACAACTCTCCGCATGCCGCGCCCAGATCTTCTCTCATAAGACCAGGGCCCCACTTGTTTGACGACACCCGGAAAGTCAAAAAACCTGAGGGGGCCGGGCGCCGGCGACCGTTATCGCGTCGGGACGGCTGGACGGGGGGCACGCCCTCCCCGGGGCCGCTGTGGCGTCGGCGGGGCGGCGCCCTCCACTGACGAGGATGGTAGATACCTGCAGAAATTCAGACATATGAAGGCAGGCATGCAGGTTAGTTCAGGCGTCGGCAGATCCCACCTATGCAATCTTTGCGTTTTTGTGCTTGTAGACCACTGGGTCTTTGGTCTATACTCGCCTTCAAGCGTGTTCATTCGGAGATGTCAGTTCACACCGAGGATTGCCCTGTTCGCCGGGCAGAATGAACCGTTCGGCTCGCCGGTGCCAGAGCCGTGCTCAGACAAGTTAACGAACCCGGGTTACCTGTATCGTGGAAGTTACGTCGTTCGAAGAGACCAAAGATACTTACGCTTGTCAGAATGACTTTGATTTGCCGGTAGGGTTAATTTTTGTCAGGTGGTGCCTGGACCCGCCGAAATCTCAGGACACTAAGGAATCAGATGATCGAACAGCTCGATAGCCCCTCAATTCAATCAGACGTGGAAAGCGAGATCAAACGGCGCTTGGCGGACGAACGCGCCAAACTGCGGCGGGAGACCGGACTGGTGCAAATTCGGCCATTCCAACGACCTATGGAACGGTCTTTCACAGCCGAGGAGCGGGACAAGGTGACGATCCTGTTTGGAGGTCTTACCGCCAAGCACGAGGCTCTGATCCAAGCTGTCTTCCGTGGCGCAGGTTACAAATGTGAGATCCTGCCCGTTCCCGACGTGCCCGCCTTCCAGGCTGGGAAGGAATTCGGAAACAACGGCCAGTGCAATCCAACGTACTTCACGGTCGGGAACCTGGTTCAGTATCTGCAGCGGCTCGAAGCCGGGGGGATGTCGCGGAACGACATCATTGATAACCATGTCTTCTTCACCGCAGGCTCGTGTGGACCCTGCCGCTTTGGCATGTACGAGGCCGAGTATCGTTTCGCGCTGCAGAACGCCGGGTACGACGGCTTCCGGGTGCTGCTGTTCCAGCAGCAGGAAGGCATCAACGCCAAGTCCGGGGAAGCTGGCCTGAAGTTCAACGTGGACTTCGGGTTGGGGATGCTGAATGCGCTCCACCTGGGCGACACGATGAACGAGATGGCCTACCTGATCCGGCCCTATGAGACCACCAAAGGCGAGACCAATCGGGTGTTTGATGAGGCGATGAGCCGCCTGGTGACTCTTCTCAAGGACCGCAAGCACTTCGAGATCATGGAACAGTCTCCTGGCTGGGTACAGAACTATCTCGCCGACCGCAAGGGTGTGCGCAACCCTTCAAACACCATCGGGAAAATCCGTGAGCACCTCTACGGAGATGTGTTCATCGACACCATCGACGAGGTAAGGAATCTCATCAACACGATTGAGGTGGACCGCTTCAAAGTGAAGCCCATCGTGAAGATCACCGGGGAGTTCTGGGCGCAGACCACCGAAGGCGATGGCAACTTCAATATGTTCAGGTTCCTCGAGCGCGAAGGCGCCGAGGTGAAGGTGGAACCGATCGCGACGTGGGTTGCCTACCTGTGTCACCAGGCCAAGACGATCGCGCGCAATAAACACGACGTCGAATCTCACGCTCATCCCCTGGCCTGGCACGAATTCCGTAAGCGTCTCACCCGCGCGATGAACCTGCAGAAGAAGGTGTTCGGCCTGCACATGGGCGAAGTGCTTTGGTCGCACTTCTACCACCGCATCATCGACAAACTCGGAGGCACGGCCCACCACCTGATTCCCCAGGATGAACTGGCGGCGTTGGCGCACCCGTTCTACCACAAGATGAGCCGCGGCGGAGAAGGCCACCTCGAAATCGGAAAGAACATCTATTACCACATTCACCACTTGACTCATATGGTCCTGGCGGTGAAGCCCTTTGGCTGCATGCCTTCGTCGCAGTCGGACGGCGTGCAATCGGCGGTGGTCAACAAGTACCGCGATATGATCTTCCTGCCCATCGAGACGTCGGGTGAGGGCGAAGTCAATGCCCATAGCCGGGTCCAGATGGCGCTGGGCGAGGCGAAAGCCAAGGCAAAGTTAGAGTTTGAAACCGTCCTTCAATCCTGCGGTAAGACCCTGCCCGATTTGCGCTCCTACGTCGCAGATCATCCGGAGTTGAAACGTCCGCTCTACAAGGTGCCCCACAAGGAAGGGGTCGCCGGGACGGCCGCGCATTTTGCGGCCCACGTGAGTGATCTGATGGATCGCCGCCGCCGCTTCTGGCCGCAGCGGTCATCTTCCCCAAAACCGAATTACGCGTAATGTGCCTGGCCGGGCGCTCGGCTGCTCGCTAGAGCGCCCGGTTTCCAAGTCAGCCGATACAGGAGAATCATGGAAAGCCGTTACTCGGTAGGTTTAGACGTTGGATCGACCACGGTGAAAGCGGTGGTCACGGATGCGGAAACGGATCAGGTGCTGTGGCAGGACTATCAGCGCCACGAGACAAAACAACCTGAAAAGGTAGACGAATTCCTGCGCCGCATGGAAGCCGAAGTCGGCATCGCGGAAGGCAAGGCCAGGGTCTTCATGACGGGGTCGGGCGGCGGCTCCATCGCCGAGCAGATCGGCGCCAAGTTCGTCCAGGAGGTCACTGCCGTCTCGCTCGCCGTCGAGAAGGAACATCCCGAAGTCTATTCGGTGATCGAACTGGGGGGCCAGGACGCCAAAATCATTGTTTTCAAGGATGATGATGAAAGCGGCCGCAAGAAGAAGATCCCTTCGATGAACGACAAGTGCGCCGGGGGCACGGGCGCGGTCATCGACAAGATCAACGCCAAACTGCGAATCCCGCCCGACCTTCTCTGCCAACAGGCCTATCACGGCATCAAATTGCACAAGGTTGCCGGCAAATGCGGCGTCTTCGCGGAAACTGACATTAACGGCCTGCAAAAGGAAGGAACTCCTTCAGACGAACTGATGGCCTCGCTGTTTGAAGCCATCGTTCTTCAGAATCTCAGCGTCCTGACGCGCGGCCACACCCTGCGCCCGCACGTCCTGCTGCTCGGCGGTCCGAACACGTTCATCCGCGGCATGAAGGAAGCATGGCAGGCCAACATCCCGCGCATGTGGCAGGAGCGGAAGGTCGAGGTGCCGGACGGCCACAGGCCCGAAGATCTCATCAAGGTTCCCGAGAACGCACAGTATTTTGCAGCGATGGGCGCCATCCAGTTCGGAAAGGACGAGGATGCCGACGTCGGCCGCTATGCCGGCATGGCCAAACTTCGCTACTACATCGATTTCGGCCGGGCGGAGGAGAAAGCCAAGTCTGGAGGCTCGGGCTTATCCAAGAGCAACGAAGAATTGGAAGCCTTCAAGATCGCCTACCGCCGCAAGAAGTTCACCCCCGCGACCTTTCAGTCCGGTACCACCGTCGGCGCTTTCATCGGCATTGACGGCGGCTCGACTTCCACCAAGGGCGTCGTTCTCAATGAGAACGGCGACATTCTGGTCAAGTCCTACCAGTTGTCCAAAGGTAATCCGATTGAGGACACCAAGGACATCTTCGAGGATCTTCGCCGGCAGGTGGAGTCGCAAAACGCCAAGATGGAAGTGCTGGGAGTCGGCACCACAGGCTACGCCAAGGACGTTCTTCGCGACGTACTGAAAGCCGATGTAGCCCTGGTGGAAACCGTCGCCCACACCGAGTCGGCGCTGAAGTTCTACGACGATCCGCATGTCATCGTCGACGTTGGCGGCCAGGACATCAAGCTCATCGTTCTCAAGAACGGCCGCGTCAAGGACTTCAAGCTCAACACGCAGTGCTCGGCCGGTAACGGCTACTTCCTGCAGTCGACCGCCGAGGGCTTTGGCGTGGACGTGATGCAGTATTCCGACCTGGCATTCTCCGCGAATGCCATGCCGGTCTTCGGGTACGGCTGCGCGGTGTTCATGCAGTCGGACATCGTCAACTTCCAGCGCCAGGGCTGGCGGGCGGAAGAGATCATGGCCGGCCTGGCAGCGGTGCTTCCAAAGAACGTTTTTCTCTACGTCGCCAGCATCCCGAATCTGGCCGCGCTCGGCGAGCGTTTTGTTCTCCAGGGAGGTACGCAGAACAATCTCGCGGTGGTGAAGGCGGAAGTCGATTTCATCCGCAACAGCTTCCGGGCGAACGGCCGCCAGCCGGAAATCATCGTCCACGAGCACTGCGGCGAATCCGGCGCGATCGGCGCCGGCGTCGAAGCGTTGCGCCTGTGGAAGAACGGAAAGCGCACCGAGTTTGTCGGCCTCGATGGCGTGCGCGACATTCAGTACCGCACCACGCGCAACGAGGAGACTCGCTGCAACTTCTGCAAGAACAACTGCCTCCGCACGTTCATCGACTACACGATGAGCCCCAGCGCCGGTGGCGGCGGGTTTGTGCCGCTCACCAAGATCGCTCCGCCTCCGCCCCCACCGCCCCCCAAGGTCACCAAGGTGCCGTTGAGGGAGGGGGAGCAGCGCCTCATTATCGCCACCTGCGAGAAGGGCACAGTCGAAGATGTCGCCGACATGAAGGACATCAAGGGTGCGCTCGATTCGGTGAAGAACGCGAATCCGAACTTCGTCGACATCGCCGCCCACGAGCCGTTCAAGCTTCGCTCGCCCAAGTCAGTGGCTGATCCGATTCCCACGATCGCCTGGACCAAAGCGGCCAAGGAACGTGTCGCGCTAATGAAGAACCGGGGCAACCTGCGGATCGGAATCCCTCGCGTTCTGAACATCTACGGGTACGCGCCGCTGTTTAACAGCTATTTGGAGAGCCTCGGAGTGAAGGGCGAAAACATCGTCTACTCCGATTACACGAGCGGCGACCTGTATCGCGCCGGCTCCAGCCGCGGCGCCATCGACCCTTGCTTCCCGGCCAAGATCGGCATCGCGCACGTCCACAATCTACTGACCGTCAAGAGCGCTCGCAAGAAGATCGACATTATCTTCTTTCCGATGTTCGATGTGCTCACCACGCACCTGGTGAAGCTGACGGCCTCCAATGCCTGCCCGACCGTCACCACTACCCCCGAGACGGTGAAGGCGGCCTTTACCAAAGAGTCCGACCTCTTCGCCGAGCACAACGTCAAATACCTGAATCCGATGACCAACGTCGCGGACCGGAAGATCCTGGCGCACCAGATGTTCGAGTGCTGGGGGCCGGTTCTGGGACTGTCTTCGGAAGAGAACGACCGCGCCCTTGAAGTGGGATTCAAGGCGCTTTCCGACTATGAGACCAGTATCCAGCGCCGGGCCCGCCAGGTGCTCGATCAGCTCGAGCGCGAGGACAGGATCGGCATCGTCATGCTGGGGCGGCCGTATCACCATGATCCCGGGCTGAATCACGAGATCATGGAGGAGTTCCAGAAGCTTGGTTACCCGATTTTCTCGCAGAGCACGCTGCCGATCGACGAAGACCTGCTGGACCGGCTCTTCGCCGAGGACATGCGGCAGGGTCTGATCACGAGCCCTCTGGAAATCCAGGACGTGTGGAAGAACTCGTACTCCGCTAGCACCAACCACAAAGTGTGGGCGGCCAAGTTCACCGCGCGTCATCCGAACCTGGTCGCGCTCGAAATCTCGAGTTTCAAGTGCGGTCACGACGCGCCGATCTACGGTGTCATCGAAGGCATTATCGAGAAGTCCGGCACGCCCTATTTCTGCTTCAAGGATATGGACGAGAACAAGCCGAGCGGCTCGATCCGCATTCGAGTCGAGACCATCGACTACTTCCTGCGCCGCTATCGCGAGGATGTCATCAAGAAGCGCATGGCGTCCGATGATGTCGAGCGCCGTCTTGCCGAGTACGAGCAGGAACTGCGCGCTCAACTCGTGGGCGGTAACGTTCAGACCGCCTGCGCCGCCGACTAATCTTCACGAACCAGCCGCCGGGGGTTGGCTGTGGGCGGTGTCGCCCGCAGCCCGCCTGCCGGTCGGCCCATCCTATCTAGGTTCCTCAGCTTCGTGGGGTAAACACGTGTGTTTTGCAACATCGAGTTGCCCTGCCTGTGATCTTGACATTCCTCCGCTAAACTGAGAGTGGAAGAGTCAATGGCTACGACGAACTCGGTCGATAATTCGGGTCCCCAATTTTTTGCGCCTCACGCCCACCTGTCGGATGAGGTGAACCGGAACATCATCCAGTCCGAGATCGAAGGCGGCGTCCACATGAAAGACTTGCCGCCGGGATCGGTGATCTCTATCCAAACCAGGAACCATCTCTACAACATGGTGGTCCTCGGAGTTGAAACTGCTCTCCTCTCCGGGCACCCTGAGTACTGCCCCGACCCCACCGAAGTGCGGATCCACGGTTCCACCTGGGGCGGTTCGATGATCAAGACGGAATTCCTCGGCCGCGGGATGTGCCTTGAGTTCGAGCACCCTGTGTACCGCACCATTCTCACCACCCGCATTCTCGAGATCCGGGCTCACGCGTAAATCGTCCCGATCGCCTTCCTTCCCGTCAGAAGCTCAGCCGAAACTCCAGAAAGATCACGCGCGGAGCGTTGTTCTGCTGCGGGCTGATCTGCCCGAAATTGGCGTTGGTCACGTTCGGCGGATTCCCTACCAACTGCGTAAAGTACGGACGGTTGAGCGCGTTGATGAAATCCGCGCGCACTTGCGTCTTCACTCGCTCCCGGATCACGATGTCTTTTGCGATCGAGAAGTCGTAGTTGGCCAGCCCCTGAAACCGGACGTCAGGGAACCTTGATGGGAAATTGCGTAGCGTGAAAGGCGCCGGACCGGCCACCCGCGGGAACAGCGAAGTGTCGAACCAGCGCTCCAAGGTGCGTTGCTCGGACGGGAGTTTGGCGCTGCGCGCTTCGAGCGGCGCCGCGTTCGGGAAGTCCATCGGGAAGCCGCCCTGGAACGTGACGTTCCAGCCGAGTTTCCAGTTGCCGAGCAAGCCGTTCGCCACCGGATGCATCGAGTTCAGGAGCGGACGGCCCCGGCCAAAGGGCAGCTCATAGGTCCCGAGCAGCGCAAGCTTCTGCGGGATGTCGAAGATCGTCAGCCGCTTTTCCAGTTGAGGATTCAGGATGTCGGCCGGATTGAGATACTGCGCATTCAACAGCACCAACTGCTCCAGTGTCTTCGCGGCCATGTAGTTGGCCTGCAGGTTCAAGCCGTTCGAGAAACGCTTGCGCACCGACAGTTGCAGCGAGTCGTAACGGTTGCGGCCGGCGGGGATATTGCTCACCCCGACACTCGAATATTGGGGATAGGCTACCAGCAGCAGTTGCCGCTGGATCGTCGCACCGTTCAACGCGGCATTGTTGGGTAGCAGTCCCGCCAACGGGTTTGTGATGCGATCGGAGTAATAGCTTGCCGGCTTGCCCAACTCGGAAACAGGGATCGAATTCAGGTTGCCGCTGATGGGCAGGCCGCTCGTGAAATTGCCGACATACGAAAGGTCGGCAAAAATGCCGAACGGCAGTTCGCGCTGAATGCCGAACGAGACCTGCTTCGACAAAGGCAGGGGACGGTCCGTGTAGTTGAAGCCTAGCCCCAAGCCAAGGTCGGTGGCCAGCCCGAGGCTCGATCCAATGGGCCGCAGCAGGCCGCTGGGAAACGGATTACTCATAGACGCAGAGGGCGTCAGACCATC
Organism: Bryobacteraceae bacterium; assembly: GCA_046160045.1. Classification (GTDB taxonomy): domain Bacteria; phylum Acidobacteriota; class Terriglobia; order Bryobacterales; family Bryobacteraceae; genus CAZGUX01. The sequence goes on along the minus strand of JBJXGR010000577.1, from coordinate 29,364 downwards.
GGTGGTCGTGATGACCGGGGTGGAACGGCTAAAGCCGGTAGACGGGCCGAGCGCCCACTGGCCGAGTGTGTAAATGCCAAAGCCGCCCCGCAACACCGTCTTGCTATTCAGCGAGTACGCGGCGCCGATCCGGGGCTGGAAGTTGTTGCGGTCGGGTGCAAAGGCTAAACGCTCATCCCCGCTCGAGGACGCAAACAGGAGGCCGCCAGTCAACGACCGGCACGCCGGGCAATTCTCGATCCCCGGCCGGCCCGTCACCTGCGAAGCGATGGGACTGGCCTGGCCGAACGCGAATCCCCGCGTCTGCCGGTTGTAGCGTTCCGCCAGCGGGCTCTCATAGTCCCACCTCAGGCCCAGGTTCAGGGTGAGCTTGCGCGTCAGCTTCCAATCGTCCTGGAAGAAAACGGACCAATACCGCCCGCGGTACGCCGGCGTGATTGGAATCTCGATCGAGCCGGACGCGGGATAGCCGAGCAGCGCGCTGGCGACTTCGTTGCCGGAAAGGGCGTCCGCGCGGTTGGGGTCGGCCTGGGTCCACAGACGCGTGAACGAGTAGTTGCCCCCGGCGGATCCGTAGCTCAGGTTAGTAGTGCGGAAATCACGTGCCTCCACGCCGAACTTCATCAGGTGAGCGCCGATCACCTTGCCGCCGGAAGCCGCTACCGTGTACGTATCGTCCCCTTGCACAAACGGGCCGGCGCCTTGCGACATGTAGGTGCCCATGCTCACGAACGGGTACTGCGTGCGGGCAAATTGGGAAACCAGGGATGCGGGAAGGCCGAGCTGCCGGGGGTCGAACGCAAGCGTCTGCGGATTCCAGGCGAGGTTCTCCAGCCTCGAAAAGCCCGCGCGCAGGTTGAACGTCATCGACGCGCTTACCGTTCGTGTCCAGTCGAGGGTCAGCGTCCGTCCGCGCCGGCCGCGGGGAAGGATCGTACTGGTCTCCGCCGGGTTGCCGGCCGGATAGCGCTGATCGCAGCAGCGCGTCATGTTGGTTTCCCCGTACCGGCCGAAGAATGCATCCTTCGTTCCCGTCCGGACATCCAGGCGGCCTGTCCATTGCCACAGATCGCCTTTGTTGTCGCTTGTCTGGAAGAAATTATTGATCGCCGCCGGCCCCGTGCCGGGTCCGGTGGGGTCGGGATAGTAGCTGACGATCTTCGCTCCGACCGCATTGATCTGTGCCGCGGGAATCCGATTGTCCGCAAACGGAGTGCGGATGAAGGCGCCCCCCGTTCCGGCGCGAGTCGTATTGGGGTCGTAGATGGTAACGCGCTGGCCGTTGCTCGCCAGCAGGTTCGAGAAATCACCCGTCTTCATCTCTTTGAGCGGCGTCGTGAACTGGCTGGTGTACAGAGAACTGGACGGGCTGTTGTCGTAGCTGATCATGTAGAACAGCTTGTTGCGCCCGTCGAACACCTTGGGAATCCAGATGGGACCATTGCTCTGGAAGCCATAGTTGTTCGCGGTTCGATCCGGCCGCGGAACGTTGTTCCGGTTGTTGGACCAGCTATTGGCCCCAAGGCGCTGGTCGAAGTACCGGTCGAACACGACGCCGTGGAACTGATTGGTTCCCGACTTGGTGGTGGTGGTGATAATGCCGCCGCCAGTCCGGCCATATTGCGCATCGTAGATGTTGGTCAGGACGCGAAACTCCTGAACCGACTCGAGCGCGGGGATCAGGACCACTTGCCGGTCGCCTTTGGCTGCGCTGGTTCCGTCAATCAAAACGTCGGTGTTCGATTCCGTCCCGGCCACACCACTGGCGGCGCCGTTGATCGCCGTCCGGGAATTCGCCAGGCCGTCCAGGCTGAACTCGGTTGCCTGCGAAGTCGACGGCTTATACACGCCGGGCATGGCGAACGCCAGTTGGTAAACATTGCGGCCCGCGTTCGGCACGCTTTGCAGCAGGTCGTTGTCCACAATGCCGCCCCGGGAAGCCGTCTCGGTTTCGAGCAGCGACATCTGCCCGCTCACCGTGACTTGTTCCGTCACTGCGCCGATTTCCATCGTCACGTCGAGCGCGGCAACCACGCTGATCTGCAATTCCACGTTCTCGCGCACGAACTTCTTAAAGCCCGAGGCCTCCACCTCCACGCGGTACTTGCCCGGAATCAGAAACGAGATCGAATAGCGGCCTACATCGTTGGCCGTCACTTGGGTGGAAGCGTTCGTCTGAACGTTGGTCGCCTTTACCTTGGCGCCCGGGATGGCCGCGCTCGCCGGATCGGCAATCAGCCCGGTGAGTCCGGCGCGAAAATCTTGGGCGCCGGCGGGAACTACCAGAAGAAGCAGGGCGCTGAGCCCGAAAATCCACCGCATGAAAACCTCCTGCCTGAAGACTGCTAACCATTATCTCAGTTAGCAACACGCTCCTGCTTCAGACTCATCTTGTATTGGACAAGACCCGGGGGCGTAGGCCACAGCTCCGCTGATAGAGTGAATCTATGTGGCTTGTGTTCCTGCTGGTCTGCGCGCCCCTGGCCGCTCAAGTAACCAGCGCCGCGGTCTCGGGGTACGTATACGACCAGTCAAACCGTTCCGTGGCGAAAGCCGTGGTGCGTGCCGAGCGGCTCGCGGGCGGATTGACCCGCGAAACCGTATCGCGAGAGGATGGCTTCTTCACGCTCGCTGAACTCGAACCGGCCACCTACCGCCTGACGGCGTCGGCCGAGAATCTGGAAACCGTCGTCATCGACTCGCTTGCTTTGGCTGTGAACGCGCGCCAGCGAATCGACCTGCACCTTCCGCTGAAGGGCATGCGCCAGTCGGTCGATATCTCGGCGAGCGTCCCGGCGATTGCGTCGGAATCCTCCGAGCTTGCCCTGGTGCTCGACCGGAAGCGGATTCAGGACTTGCCGCTCAACCGGCGCGACTTCCTCCAGTTGGCTCTACTCGCGCCCGGCGTGTCGCAGCCCGTCCAGGATTCGCAACTCTCGACTCGCGGATCGTTCGCGATGCACGCCTCGGGCTCGCGCGAGGAAACCAACAACTACCTGGTCGACGGCGTCGACAACAACGACGCCTACATCAGCACGTTCGCTCTGCAGCCTCCGGTCGACGCGATTCAGGAATTCAAGGTCTCGACCAACGCTCACAGCGCGCTCTACGGCCGGAATTCAGGGGCGCAGGTGAACGTGATTACGCGCAGCGGGGCCAACGAGTTTCACGGCACGCTCTATGAGTTCCTGCGCAACCGCCGTCTGGATGCACGCAACGAGTTTGAAAACGGGGAGCGTCGCAAGCTAATCCGCAATCAGTTCGGCGGCGCGGCGGGAGGAGCGATCAAAAAGGACCGTACGTTTTACTTCGTCAACCTCGACGCACTCCGCGAGCGGCGCGGGCTCGTGCGCGACACTCGCGTGCCCACGGCAGTGGAACGCCAAGGGGACTTCACCGGCGGGCCCGTCATCAACGACCCGTTCACGCAGCGCCCGTTCCCCGGCAACACCGTGCCGCAGTCCCGGATCAACCCTGTCTCGCGCCGGGGGCTCGACCTGTTTCCCGCGGCGAACGCCGACGGGCCGATCAATTACTCGGGCCAGTCCGTCCTCAGGGATTCGCTGAGCCAGGGTAACGCCCGAGTGGATCATCGGCTGAGCGATAAAGACCAACTGACGTTCCGCTACAGCGCCGGCAGCCAGAGCCTGTTCGAGCCGTTCACCGAAGAACTTACGGACGTGCCGGGCTTCGGCGGCCTGGTCGACAATCGGGGACATAATGCGATGCTGCATCATTCGCATACCTTCGGCGCCCGTACCTTCCATTCGCTGCGTCTGGGATTCGGCAGCGCCTTTCGTGAAGTCCGTTCGCAGAACTCAAACTCGGATGTCGGCACGGAGTGGGGCGTTACATGGCTGGCTTTGCGCGCGCGTGACTATGGCTATCCTTTGTTTAACGTCGCCGGCTACCCTTCCGCAGGCGACGCGACCCAGTTGCCGTTTCAGCGCGCGACCCATACCTATCAGGCCACGGAGGCCTTTTCCCTGCTGCGGGGGGCGCACAACCTGCAACTCGGCGGCGAAGTGCGCCATCTCCGCCTGAACGGGTACCTCGATTACTTTGCCCGCGGCTCGCTCAGTTTCTCGGGCGTCCTCAGCGGATTGGGCCTGGCAGATTTGCTGCTCGGGTTTCCGTCGTTCGGGATCCAGGCGCAGTTCGACAACCGCCAGCGCCTGACCACGACGGCCTACAACTTCTTTCTCCAGGACGACTGGAAGGTCGCGCGCAACCTCACGCTGAACCTCGGCCTGCGTTACGAACTGAACATGCCCCCGGTGGATCCGGAAGACCGCATGGCCATCTTCAATCCGGCCACCGGACGAGTGGTCAACGTGGGTACGGAGGGCTTCTCGCGCTCGGGGCTCCGGACGGACGGCAACAACCTGGCCCCCCGCCTCGGTTTTGCGTGGTCGCCGCGCCGGCAATGGGTGGTTCGCGGCGGCTACGGCTTTTATTACGACGCCAGCATGCTGGTGGTCAACTCTTCGCTTTACTTCAATCCGCCCTACTTCAACGTCCGCATCGTCTTCCCCACAGCCACATCGCTCGTGAGCCTGACCAATCCGTTTGCGAGCAGCATCCCGGCGGCGCCGTCTCCGAATACGCTCAGTCCGGACCTGACGTCGGCGTACGCGCAGCAGTGGAACATCAATGTCCAGCGCGAATTCGGCGGGGCGAACACGGTCAGCCTTGCCTACGCGGGGACCAAGGGAACGCATTTGATCCGGTCGCGCGACCTGAATCAGCCTCGTCCCGGCCCCGGCGCCGTGGCGGCGCGGCGGCCAAATCCGGCGCTGGGCGGGATCTTCTTCACGGAGAGCGGAGCGAATTCTTCCTATCACTCGCTGCAAGCGTCGTTCGACCGCCGTCTGGTCGGCGGGTTGTCCCTGCTCACCACTTACACCTTCGCGAAGTCGATGGACGACGCGAGCGCGTTTCTCGGCACCAAGGCCGACAAGAACTTCCCGCAGGACAGTCGGAATTACAAGGCGGAGCGTGCGCTGTCGAGCTTTGACGTGGCACACCGATGGGTGGCGGCATTCGTGTATCTGGTACCCGGCCGCGAGTGGTGGCGGCGCAACCTGGAGTTCCGGGGCATCGTGCAGGCACAAACCGGACAACCCCTTACTCCCATCCTCCGATTCGACAATTCCAACACCGGCAATTCGGGCGGCATCTTCGGCAACGACCGGCCGAACCTGCTGGGCGACCCGCGTCTGGACACCCGCGGCGCGGCCGCTTGGTTCGACACCGCGGCGTTCTCGGTTCCCGCGCGGTTCTCGTTCGGTACCGCCGGGCGGAACGTGGTGCGGGGTCCCGGGTTTGCGTGCCTGGACCTGGCTCTGGCCCGCCGGTTCGTGCTCGGGGAAGGACTCACGCTGCTGGCCGATGTCCAGACGTTCAACCTGACGAACCGGTTGAACCTGGATCTGCCGGAACGGTTCGCGGACGAGCCCTCGACGTTTGGGCGAATCCTGTCCTCCAAGTCCCCGCGGCAGATCCAGATGGCACTGCGGCTCACCTGGTAGGGGCTTGCCTGCGCTGCTTGAGAGGCTCCACCAGCAACGTATCGGAAGGACGGATACGGTAGAACGGCATCGGAAAGCTCTCCCCCACGTAGTAGGCCTTCCACTGGTCCTTGTAATGGGAGGACGCCATGTGGCCGGACTGGCCGATCGGGAGGCTCATCAGGGAGCGGTCCCAATCACCAGGGTCGGCCACCATGCGCATCGAGGGCATGATCAGGCCGGTGATCTGGCGCGCCGTGGTGGGCGAACCGCTGAATTGAATCGTGCCGAGATCCCACCACGCGCCGAACCAAGGGACCTGATGGCCGACGGGGTGATGGATTGCCCGCTGATTGAAGCGGCCCCATCGCCATTTGGCCGGATCGCGGCCCTGCATGCGCCGCGCCTCCTCGACTGCGCCGGCAAAATCGTCCAGCAGCGCCTTATCCCAATCGGGGAAGAAGGCCGTGGGCCGCTCGCGAATCAGGGATTCGATGACGACGCTCGCGTAGGCGGACTCGTAGTCCTGCCCCGGCGCGGCGATGTCGGTGAGCGAACGGCGAAGGTGCCGCGAGAACAGGGTCACCACCAGCGGTTCCGGCCGGTCCATCTCCATCTGGCCGTTCCAGGTGCGCAGGAGGCCGACGACGGGAGCGAGCAGCGGATTCGCCCGCTTGCCGCGATCATAAGCTGCGACCAGTTCCCGCGCCAGGAAGTGGGCGAAGGCGGAATACACGTCCTTCTGGATCACCAGCATGTCGCGCGGTTGCCAGCCTTTGCGCGCGGAGAGCAAGGCGCGAATTTGATGGGCTCGATCGGGAGGGGCGAAGTTGCCATCCACGGCGTACGGAAAGTCTTTGGGAAACGGGTTCTGATTGGCCGTGACGATCATGCCGGAGGGCGGATTGTAGAGAGACGGAAGCGCATCGAACGGGATGGCGCCGGACCACTCCTGCTCGCCGGACACCGCATCGAGCGGCGCGCTGCCGGAGAAGCCTTTGCGGATGGGCAGACTTCCGGCCACCTGATAACCAATGTTGCCTTCGGCGTCGGCGTACACAAAGTTGGAGGAGGGGCCGGGCATGCGCGAGAGGGTGGCGCGGAACTCCGTCCAGTTGCGGGCGCGGTTCAGATCGGGGAAGACGTAGGTAAACAGGCGCGGGTCGCCCACGGCCCAGCGCAGGCTGTATTGTTCCTTGCCGCTCGACACGACGAGGGGACCATGACGGGTGATCCACGTCAGGAGTTCGGCGGGCCGTGAGTTTTTGATGAGGATAATCTCGCGCTCCCCGCGGGCCTGCTCGATGCGGTCGCCTGCCTGATACCGGCCGGAGACGGGATCGATGCGTTCGTGGTAGAGGTCCTGGATGTCGAATTCCAGGTTCGTGATGCCCCAGGCGATCTGGTCGTTGTGGCCGACGATGACTCCGGGCAGGCCGGGAAGGGTCACGCCGCTGACGTTGAGGGGCCGGTCTCCCCGGGTTTCGAGGTGTGCCAGGAACCATGCGTTGGGAATGGATAGTTCTAAGTGCATGTCGTTGGCGAGGAGCGGGCGGCCGCTGGCAGTCCAGGCGCCGGAGACCACCCAGGCGTTGGAACCCGGATGGTCGTCCCCGCCGGAACGGGGAGGGAGAAGACGTTCGACCAGATCTTTTTTGCCGGCTTGCAGCATGCGCGCCTTGCGCAGGTCGCTCTTCCACTGGTTGGTGAGCGTGCGGAGCATATAGAAGCCGATGATCGCGGAGTCGGCGATCCGCCAGGGCCTGGGCCGGTAGCCGGCGAGGAGGAACTCGACCGGGAGGTTGTCGCGATTGGATTCGAGATAGAAGTTCACGCCCCGGGCGTAGGCGGCAAAGACCCGGCGCTCCCTGGCCAGAAGGGTTTGTTCCGCCGCTTCGGCGAGGCGGCGGAGGCGGAGGGAGCGGGCGTCGCGGTCCGCTTCGAAGGCGGCGATGCCGGCGACTTCCGCCAATTCGCCGCCGGCGGAACGGCGAAGGGCGTCCATCTGCCACATGCGCTCCTGCGCCGTGACAAAGCCCTGGACGAACCAGACATCTTCTTCGGTATCCCCAACGATGTGGGGCACGCCCAGTGAGTCGAGGCGGACCGAGACAGGACCATTGACGGGGGCGGTCAGGCGCCCCGATGTCTCGGGCAGTGGCCGGAGGAGAAACCAATAGGCCGCGCCGGCGGCGGCCAGCAACACGACACCGATTAGGATGTTGATATATTTGAGGAACCGGCCGTGTCCCATGCAGTCATTGTAAGCGCGAGCGTCGAGCCGCCCGGCGCGGCGGACTAGATCGGCCCGGCGCGGATGAACAACGTCGACGCCTCGGTTCAATGACCGAAACCTACTTCGGATTCCGTTTTATTTTGTTGCTGATGATCATCGCGGCGAACGGGTTCTTCGCCGGCGCCGAGGTCGCCCTGCTCACCGTGCGCGGGTCGAGGCTGCGCTATCTCGCCGATCAGGGAGAAAAAGGCGCGGCCGCCGCCCTCAGCCTCCTGGCTAATCCGGAGCGGTTGCTGTCGGTCGTGCAGGTCGGAGTGACTCTCTCCAGCCTCGGTCTGGGATGGGCCGGCGAGGACACCCTCTATCAACTGTTCGTGGGTTTGTTCCAGCCGGCGCTCTCGGTTACCGGCGAGGCCGTGATGCACGGCGTCAGCTTTGTGCTGTCGTTCATGCTGATGACCTTCGGACACGTAGTACTGGGCGAAGTCGTCCCCAAAAACCTGGCGATCGAGAAGGCAGACCGGCTCGCGTGTATCGTCGCTCCGGCGCTCCTTGTGTTTTACAAGGCTTCGGGCCCGTTCGTCTACATCCTGGAGCGGTCGAGCCTCGCGGTGTCGCGACTGTTGGGGTTGACGGGCGGGGTCCACGGTGGGGGGCATTCGGCGGAGGAAATCAAGACAATTGTCAGTTTGAGCCGCGGGTCCCAGCAACTGACCGAATCCCAGGAAGACATCATCCACAACGCCGTGGACCTGGAGAATCTCTACGTGCGCGAGATCATGGTCCCGCGCAATGAGATCGTTTCCGTACCGCGGGACGCGACGCTGGACCAGGTGCTGACGACCATGGTGAACGAGCAGCATTCACGGCTGCCGGTGTACGAGGGCAAGCCGGAGAACCTGGTCGGAATCATCATCTACAAGGACCTGCTCCCCGTCTGGGTGGAGCGGCGGCGGGCTTTGTTCGGGAGACGGGAGCTGCCATTTCACGTGGACCGAATGTTGCGCGGGTGCCCGGTGGTGCCGGAAACCAAGCCGGTGCTGCAGATGCTGGACGAGTTCCGGCGTAGCGCGACCCATATGGCGTTTGTCGTGGACGAGTTCGGCACGATCGTCGGGCTGTTGACGGTCGAAGACATCCTGGAACAGATTGTGGGCGAGATCGCGGACGAGTACGATGCCAAACCGATCGAGCCGGAGCACCCGCCGGAGGTCCTGGAGCTTGACGGGGCGACGCTGATTCGCGATCTCGATGTGCAGCACGGCATCGAAATCCCCGCCGACGCGGGGTTCGAGACGCTGGCGGGATTCCTGCTGCAACAAATCGGAGACATCCCGGAGACGGGGCAGACCGTCGAGCACGGCGGACGGCGGTACACGGTCGCGGAGATGCAGCGCAACCGAATCGTCCGGGTCCGGGTGGATCGGGCCGGCGAGAGATAGATCCTCCGGGCAATAGATCCTCCGGGCGGTAGCCGCAGGCCGGAAACTCAAGTACAATGTGGTTCCCACAGGACTTGGGGAAATACGGTCAATGCTGATCGGTCTGCTCGCGGTGGATCCGCACCGGCTGTTCCTGTACTGGGAGTTACCAGGCGGCAACGGCTTGACGATGAGCCTGTTCAATGGCTCGGGGCGGATCTCCACCTCCCGGAATGTGGGGTCGGCCGGGACGACATACCTGTCCGGATTAGAAGCCGGCGACACCTACCGGGTCGAGATCCGGCGGGCACGGCATCTGGTGGCGCGGTCGAACGAGATTGCGCTGCCCCCCGTGGCGGGCCGGGCTGCGGAACACGGCCTGCCGCTTCCCAGTGACCGTGAATGGAGCGGCGGCGCGGGCTCGTCGTTTCTGTCCCCATGACCGGGTCGCTCGCAATCGTTCTGCACGCTCACCTGCCTTATGTCCGGCACCCCGAGCACCAGGAATTCCTCGAAGAGAACTGGTATTACGAAGCCGCGGTCGAATGTTACTTGCCGCTGATCGACGCTCTCCGGCGGCTGAAAGAAGACGAGGTTCCGTTTGCGCTAACGCTGAATCTCTCGCCGACGCTGGTGGAGATGATGCGGGATCCGCTGCTTTCCGGCCGGCTGGGGAGGCGGATCGAGAACCTCCTTGAATTGTGCGCGAAGGAAATGTGCCGCCCGTGGTCACAGACCGAGGAGCGGGTCTTGGCGCGCTTTTACCAGCACCGGTTGCTCGCGCTGCGGGAAGTACTCGACGGGTTCTGCGAACGGGATCTGAGCGCGGGCTTCTCCAAACTGGCCGGAGAGTGTGGGGAACTCGAACTGCTGGGGTGCGCGGCCACCCATGGGTTTCTGCCGTTTCTGGTCTCGCAACCGGCGGCGGCGCGGGCGCAGATCGCGGTGGGCATCTCGTCGCACCGGGAGCGGTTCGGAAGCGCGCCGGCAGGAATCTGGCTGCCGGAGTGCGCGTACGACCCGCGGCTGGATGCGCCGCTGGCCGCTAACGGCATCCGCTACTTTCTCGTGGAGACTCACGGACTGCTGCATGGGAAGCCCGCGCCGAGATATGGGACGCTGCGGCCCGTCGTTACCGAAGGGGGGTTGATCGCGTTCGGGCGCGACGAAGCCTCGGCCCGGCAGGTGTGGTCGGCCGTGGAGGGGTATCCCGGCGATCCGTTCTATCGGGAGTTCTACCGGGATATCGGGCGCGCGCGGCCGCGATGCTACATCCGGCGCCACCTGCCGGCGGGCCTGCCGTTCGACACCGGGTTGAAGTATCACCGCGTCACCGGCCCGACCGAAGAAAAGCTGTGGTACCGGCGAGCCGCCGCGATCGCGCGAACGCGAGAGCACGCGACGCACTTCGTCGGGCGGCGCATCCAGCATCTCGAGCAGGCGCGAGATGTACCGAACCCGATCATCGTGGCCCCTTACGACGCGGAACTTTTCGGCCATTGGTGGTTCGAAGGGCCGGAGTGGCTGGAGCAGGTGTTCCGTGCAGCGCAGGGAAAGTTAGGGACCGCAACGCTGTCGTCGTACGCTGAGGAACATTCTCCAACCGAAACCGTGCGTCTTGGCTTTTCGAGTTGGGGGGAGCACGGCTACGGCGACGTGTGGCTGAATCCGCAAACCGATTGGATCTATCCGCGGCTGCACCGGATGGCAAACTCCATGACGGGAATGGCGCGGCGGTTTGAACGGCCGACCCATTTGGAACGGCGTGCCCTCAAACAGGCTGCACGTGAGCTTCTCCTGGCGCAGGCAAGCGACTGGCCCTTTCTGATCCGGCGCGGCGGGGCCCCGCACTACGCGCAGGCAAGACTGCGGATGCACATGGACAATTTTGCGGCGATTGAGCGGGCGCTTGAAGCCTCATGCGTGCGCCGGAAACTCGTCGAACCGATGGAAGAGCGGATGTGCCCCTTTCCGGAGATCGACTACCGGGTGTATGCGTAGATGCGGCGGCCGGCCGCCCGCGCCGGCCGCGCGTCAGGTTGCTAAGCTGATAGCGGTATCTTATGAATCCCGCCCGTGCACAGGGAGCACGATCGCTCGCAAACTCACACGACAACGGTGTACTCTGTACCCTCTCAGTCAAGAAGCCCGGGTTCCCGTTTGGCTCGGTTACCCCGTATTCGTTGGATGGACGCGGGCGGCCGGTGTTTTTGATCAGCACCCTGGCCGTCCATACCAAGAACCTGACCGCGGACCCCCACGCGAGCCTGCTGATCGCCGAGGAGCCTCAGGAGGACGATCCGCTCGCCGCCGGCCGCGTGAACCTGATGGGGAAGGTCCGTGAGATTCCCGATGAGGAAGTCGACGACACTCGCCGCCTCTACCTGGAGTGGCACCCCGGCTCGGCCGAGTGGGCCGACTTCGGCGACTTCCGTTTCTACCGGCTGGAGATCACCGACGTCTACTATGTCGGCGGTTTCGGCGAGATGGGCTGGGTGTCGGCGTCGGATTATGAGCACGCCGCCGACGCTGAACCCGTCCGCAGGTAGGGCGCCTACCGTCGACCTTCGCTCGACGGCGGCACCAGCCCTTTCATGCGCATGTAGGTCACCAGGTTTCCGTAGTGCTCGTAGCTATGCGCGTTGTTGAAGTTCAACGCTCCGGCGCGGGTCCTATCGCGACCGAAGAGCTTGACCATCTCAGCGCCGTTCGCGTCCGTCAGGGCGTTGTAGGCGGCGTCGCAGAATGCGAATGCGTCCTTGAGCCCCTGGATTAACTCCTGTTTCGTCTTCATGGATTTTTCCACCTGGGCTTCGGGACGCCTGGTAGGCTTGGCCGAGGCGCATAAGGAATAGTTGGAGTCGGCAATGTGCCCCAGCAGCGCTGCGAAGGTTCTCACGTCGGGAGTCGGCTGAAAGCCATAGTGCTCTTCGGGCATCTTTTCGGCCGACGCCAGAGCGTACTTCTTCACGTTTCCGAAAACACTTCGCACATCGTCGCTCTGCGGGTTTTGCGCCAACAGAGAGAGCGATGCGATGAGGCTGAAGGAGAGACCTGCGATAAGGCGTAGCATTCGGGCATTCTAGCGTACCCTTCACCCTTCTAGAGTGAAAAGATAACCGAGAATCGCTTCCATCTCTTTCGGTTTGAAAGGATATGCCGGCATGGTGGTTCCCGGTGCCATCACTTGAGGTTCACGGAAGTGGCGTTCCACCCAGTTCTTGGTCCGGCGCTTGGACAAGCCGTTGAGGGGCGGGCCGACCTTCATGCCTGCGCCGTTGACGAAATGGCAGGCGCCGCAATTGTGCTTCTGGTAGACCAGCGCTCCCTCCACGACGAAGTCCGGGGCGGAATGCAATGCTTCGGAATTGGTGGGCGTCAGCTTCAACAGAAACGCCGCCAGCATGTTCAGTTGCGCGTCCGCCAGTTGGATGGGCGGCATCTGGCTGCCGGGGACAAGATCCGCCGGACGCTTGAAGTGCGCGATCATCCACGCGGCGGACTTTCGGCTGCGCATCTGGGTCAGGTCGGGTCCGATGCGAGCGCCTTCGCCTCCCTCGCTTCCGACGGGATGGCAGCCCGCGCAGTTCTCTTTTCGAAAATAGCCGACGCCGGCGAGCTCTTCGGGAGTCAGTTGCAGCCATCCGGTTGGCTGTGAAAAGTCCACCGTCATTTCCACTGGCTGCTTGGGCGTGGTCGAGACGGCCGCCGCGGTCAGGCCGCCCCAGCCGATGGCGGCCAGCGCAACAACACCAAAGGCCACGGTGCGCTTCCGGATATGGACCAGCTTGCCGCGATCAATGAACGGCACCAGGGTGAGCCCCATCATCGCCAGTCCTGGAAGCACGATGCTGCCCACCACTTCGAGAGGACCCTCGAAGAATTTCAGCGTCTGAAAGAGGAACAGGAAATACCACTCCGGCCGCGGGATGTAGGTGTTGTCGGTCGGATCGGCGATCCGCTCGAGGGGTACGCGAGCGGCAATCGCGAGCGTCCACAGGATTACAAACGCTATAAAGATGGCCACCGTGTCCTTGAATACCTGTTCGGGGAAGAACTTCTTCTTTGGTAACAGTTCGTCGCCCGGAGCCGGGGCCACTCCGTGACGGCGCACCAGGAACACGTGGAAGCCGATGAGAAAGCCCGTGATCGCCGGGAGCAGCAGCACATGGAGGCCATAAAAACGCGCGAAGGTCACCACACCGATGGAGCCTTCCCCGCCCAGCAAGCGCGTGATATACGGGCCGGCAATCGGGGCTTTCGCCGCGATCTGCGTCGTCACCACGGTTCCCCAGTACGCGCGATTGTCCCAGGGCAGCAGGTATCCCGTGAGTCCGAATCCCAAGACCAACTGCAGCAGAATGACACCCACCACCCACGTAGCTTCCCGCGGCTTCTTATAGGCTCCCCACAAGAAAACCTGGACCATGTGCATCACCACCACGACGATGAACATGCTCGCGCCCCAGTGGTGAAGGCCGCGTAGGATACGGCCGCCGGTCAGCTCGGCCATGATGTATCGAAGACTGTTGTAGGCATCGCCCGGGGTGGGGGCGTAGTTGAAGGCCAGCAGAATGCCCGTGAACGCCTGCAGCATGAACAAGAACAGCGCAACGCTGCCGAAGACCTGACGCCACCCGCTGGATGCGGGGATGTCTTCGTACAGGAAATCGCGGGCTCCTGTTTCCAGTCCCGTCCGGCTGTCCAGCCACCTGACCGCGCGCTCGATCGACTCTCTCACGCGCCCGCCTCCTTGCCCTGAATCACACCACTGCCAACCCGAAGCCTGTTGTTCTCGATTTTCGTCGGAAAGCGATCGAGCCCGCGAGCCGATGGACCGCTCATCACCTTGCCGTCCAGCCCGAATTCAGAGGTGTGGCACGGGCAGAGAAAGTTGCTCTTGCTCTCCTCCCAGTGGTACGCGCAACCCAGGTGAGGGCACTGCGGGGCGTACGCGATCACTTCGGTGTCCGACTTCTTCACCACCCACGCGGTGTTTTTCTCGCTGATCAACCGCCAGCCGTCGTGGCGGTTGCGCCGGAACACAATCTCGATCGGAGTGTTCGGGGCCAGCTTGCTGACGTCCCCCGCGTCGGCCCACTCTTGTGTCTTGCGCGGTTTCGGTGGCAGCAGCAGATAGAACGCCGCCGGAATTCCCATCACCGCGCTCATCACACCCCAAAGTCCATAAGTCACTGCGAGAAAGAACGACCGCCTGTTGTCGGATGCCATGTTTGAAACTTATTGTATACGGACAAGAGGTTAACCATTGTGAAGCTTTGCCTCAAGGCTGCAAAAACCTTCTATGGGACGCCGTAGCTGGATATCATCGTGAGTTCGTCGTGAGGGGCGGGCACCGGTCGCGGCGACCAGAGGCCAAGGCGCACGTCGTTCTGCCCGCGCCCGGAAGGGGCGCGGTTCCACATGGTTCCGGTTAAGAGGCGGTTAGGGAATCTCATGAGGGAACGCGGACGGCGGGATGGCAGGTAGTGCCAAGCGACACCGTCCAAGGGCATAATGAGAGGGGAAGCGACGATGAACGTCTCCATCAACCTGCCAGAAGAGATCGCTCAGCAACTCCAGGCTAGCTGGAAGGACATGCCCCGGCGCGCATTAGAGGCCATTGCGCTAGAAGGATACCGTAGCGGAGCCCTCACCCGAGACCAAGTGGGGCGCCTATTGGCGCTGAGCTTCTGGGAGAGCGAGGCGTTCCTCAAGCAGCATGGGGCCTGGCTACCGTACGACGAATCCGATCTGGAGCAAGACCGGCAGTCGATCGACCAGGCACTCGCAGGATGAAGGTCGTTTCCAACACCTCTCCTCTCAACTACTTGGCAGTCATTGACTTTGTTGATCTGCTACCACGATTGTTTTCGCGAGTGATCATCCCGCTTGCAGTCCGGCAAGAACTGGAAGCACCAGGCGCCCCGGAACAGGCACTTCGTCTCGTCCAGAACAAACCGGAGTGGCTGGAGGTCGTGTCCTCCCCTCCAATCGCAAATGCAAGGCTTTGGGATCTGGATCCCGGCGAAAGAGAGGCCATCGCGGTCGCACTGGAGATCAAGGCGGACTTGGTGTTACTGGACGAGGCACGTGGCCGCGGAATCGGGGGCAAACTGGGCTTGAGGATCACCGGCACCCTAGGATTACTGGATCGCGCGCTTCGAGACGGTCTGGACGGTGCACCTGAGGCCCTGGCCAGACTGCGGCTTACCAACTTCCGCGCTTCCCCGAGACTTTACGAACTCGTCTTGCGGTCGATGGCCACGAGGCGCGAATCTGAATCTGATGCGCCCCAAACGAATCGCGAGTGAGGTGGTGGAAAAGGCTGCCGCGGAGTACCTGCCGACACTTGCACTCCAAACTTGGAGAGATACGATATCCGCACACCCCCTAGCCGCGGGGTTTTTCGGAGCCGCGATCGGGAGGGGCGGAGATTTTGATATCCCCAGAAAACGCAGCGATTGTTGTATGGTGACGGTGCACCCATGAGATGGATCTGCGCAGTCATGCTGGCGGTAGCCGCGTTCGGGCAGTCGCGGCCCGAGTTCGAACTGGGACCAGTGGAGCGCGTTCATGTCACGATGCGAGACGGCGTTCGGCTGACTACCGTGATCTACCGGCCGCACCGTGGCGGCGCGCCTGCCCCGGGAGAGTTCAATGTGATCCTGGCCCGAACGCCCTATGGCGCCGACAACATCGAAACCTGGGCGAAGTACTTTGTGCCGCGCGGATATGTTGCCATTGGCCAGAACGTCCGTGGCCGATATGGCTCTGAAGGCAAGTGGCGCCCCCATTTTGATGACGGCCGCGACGGTTATGACGCCGCGAAGTGGATCGGCGGGCAGCCCTGGTTTGGCGGCGGCATCGGGACCGTCGGCACGTCGTATGAAGGCGGCACCCAGCACGCGCTGGCCATCGCCGGCGCGCCTCACGTCAAGGCGATGATTCCCGTCGACGCCATGTCCAATTATGGCCGCTACGGCATCCGGCACAACGGCGCGTTCGAACTGCGATTCTTCAACTGGGTATTCTGCCTGGGCAACAACCCCAGCCGCACGCGCGAAGCCGGGTTCGCCGGCTACTACCCGGCCGAGGACGCACCCACACGGGACGCACTGGCCGGCCTTTCCGAACGTGTCCCCGAATTTGTGAAAGCCTTGCCCCTTCGCGCGGGGACCACGCCGCTCAAGCTCGCGCCCGACTACGAAAGCTGGCTGATTGAGGCCATGAGTCACGGCGATTACGACGACTACTGGAAGAACATGGGCGCGAGCGTCGTGGACCACGTTGCGGAATACAAGGACATCCCGGTGCTGCACGTCACCGGCTGGTACGACACCTGGGGCACGCAGGTCGCGAACCTCAACTACGTCGAACTGTCCAAGGCCAAGAAGAGCCCACAGCGCCTGCTGATCGGGCCTTGGGTTCACGGCGGCCAGACCCGAAGCTTTGCGGGTGAGGCGGAGTTTGGCCCCGATGCCGCGCTCGACTTCGACGCGGTGCGGCTTGGCTGGTTCGACCATTGGCTGAAGGGCATGGCCACCTGGACTGCGACGCAGGCGCCGGTGCGAATCTTCGTGATGGGTCCGGGCCAGAGCCGCAAAACTCCGGAGGGGCGGGTGCTCATCGGCGGCCGGTGGCGCGATGAACAGGAATGGCCGCCGCGTCGCGCTGTCCCCACGCCGTACTACATCCACTCGGCCGGCCTGCTCTCGACGCGTCAACCCTCCGATTCGGCTCCGACGCGGTATACCTTTGACCCGCGCAATCCGGTGCCCACGATCGGTGGACCGCTTTCGTCGGAAGGGGTGCTGGCGCCTCGGGGCGCCATGGACCAGCGCTGCCGCAAGGACTTGTGGATCTGCGGCGACAGCCGCCGCCTCTCCGCGCGAAACGATGTGCTGGTGTTCCAGACCCCGCCGCTCGACCAGGATGTGGAGGTGACGGGGAGATTGATCGTCAAGCTGTGGGCCTCCTCCACCGCGGTCGATACGGATTTCACGGCCAAACTAATCGACGTCTATCCCCCGTCGCGGGACTTTCCAGAAGGCGTGGAGATGAACGCCGGCGACAGCATCGTGCGGGCGAGGTATCGCGACTCGCTTGAACGCGCGACGTTGATGAAGCCCGGCGAAGTGTACCGATTCACGATCGAGATGTACCCCACGTCGCTGGTCTTCGGGAAGGGACACCGGATCCGGTTGGATCTGTCGAGCAGCAACTTTCCGCGCTTCGACGTGAACCCCAACACCGGCGAGCCCCTGAACAACAACCGCCGCTGGGCGATCGCCGACAACGCCATCTACCACGACGCCAGTCACCCGACGCACATCCTGCTGCCAGTCATTCAACGCTGAGCGATGTCGCCGTCCGCTGAACCGGGGGGAATCGGGGAAGCGGAGGCTCGTGCGATCTGTGGCTCGACCAGCGGTCCGTTATCGGATGCGAAGTCCCTCCAGTCGCGCCAGTTCCTGCTGCCGCTTATCGAACGTCAAGAACGCCGATGCGCCCAGGGTCAACGCCGCCGCAACGTGCAAAACATCCAGTGATCGGACGCGGAGCCCGGCCATCCGTTTCTCCGCGATTCGCCTTGCACGTAAGAACATGGCCGCCGACACCGGCATCACTGAGAAGATAGTTGCGATTACATCTTGGCGAAAAGCAGCGAGTACACGACTAGCTCACCTGGCTAGCCGGCAACCGTGCGTCTTTAGCCGATCCCCAGGTCGTCGATGCGCTCGAGCGGGGTGCCACACACCCGGCAGATGAGCGCCGAACAGTCTCCACAGCGTAAGGGGTCATCAACCGATCTTGCGCACAAAGGACAATAATACTCCGGCTGAAGTCGAACGTCCGCCATTTCTTCAGGGTAGGCCGCTGACCGGCCGGAGGCAACGTACACTGGAAAGAGCGGCGCTGCTTTGCGTGCCGCGTTCTTCGTCCATGAGGGTGTTTCTGCGGCTCGTGTCGATGGCGCCGGTGGTTCTGCTCTTGGCTGCCTGCCGCTACGGGCCGCCTCGCGAACCCGCTTTGGGCGAAGCCTTCGTCGGACCGGCGTCCCTGAATATCCGCAAAGAGCTATCGCTCAAGTCCCCCGTCTCGGCCGCACTGCGGCACGGTGAGCGAGTGGAAATTCTGCAGACCCGGCGCCGCTTCGTGCGTGTCCGCACGGCGAGGGACGTTGAGGGCTGGACGCATGAACGAGCGCTGCTCAGTCCCAAGGAGATGCAGGGCCTCGAGCAACTCAAGAAGGAAGTAGCCCATCTTCACTCCCATGGCGCCGCCACGACGTATGGACCTCTTAACGTCCACACCGCGCCCAACCGCCAGTCTCCCAGCTTTCTTCAGATCCAGGAGGGCACGTCCATCGAGATTCTCCGGCACCAACTTGTCCCTCGCAATGCACCACCCCCGACCAAGGAACTGCTGACCCCGCGGCGCAGCGTGCCGCGCCCGAAGCCCGGGCGGAAGAAGCGCGACTCGACATCTTCGGTCCCTCCTCCGCCGGCTCCCAAAGCTCCACAGCCTCCTGAAGATTGGCTGGAACAGTCTGGGTGGATTGACGGCAGGGCGCCAGAGCGGCCCGAACCCGAAGAACCGCATCAACCGCCGGCGCCTCCTCCTCGTGATGAATGGACCTTGATCCGGACGCGCGAGGGCGTTAGCGGTTGGGTGCTTCGCAGCCGTCTCGCCCTCTCGATCCCGGACGAGATTCTGCAGTATGCCGAGGGAAAACGAATTACCTCGTACTTCAAGGTCGGCGAGACGCGCAGCAAAGACGGCGCGAAGACGGTCTGGCTGTGGACCACGGTCGACCGGCGAACATCCGATGCCGATTTCGACTCGATCCGGGTGTTTGTGTGGAACTTACGCCGCCATCGTTACGAGACCGGCCTGATCGAACGCAACTGGGCAGGCTCGTTCCCGATCACGGTCGGACCGGTGCCGCCGCCCAAATCCATCCGCGGCGCTCCCGGCGCCGTTCCGGGCTTTATTGTCCAGGTCGAGAAGGCCGATGGCCGCCGGGTGCGCCGCT
This sequence comes from Bryobacteraceae bacterium, assembly GCA_046160045.1. GTDB lineage: Bacteria > Acidobacteriota > Terriglobia > Bryobacterales > Bryobacteraceae > CAZGUX01. Next base: position 10,158 of record JBJXGR010000577.1, on the reverse strand, counting down.
CGTACGCCCTGGTGAATGAGAGAATCCGGCTTTCGGTCGAGGAGCCTCTGCCTTCGAGGGAGGCAGCGAGCGAACCACAATAATCTGTCAAATTCCAGTAACCATAAGCACGTTATAGTGGAAAGAATGAACCGGCCCTGGGTGTTGAGCCGCTCTTTTTTTTTCCTATTTGCCCTTTCGTCGCTGACCGCCGCACCACGTCTCCGTCTTGCCAACGCCACTGTTGGCCCGATTTCGATAGCGACGGGCCAGTCCGGCGCGGCCCAAACGGTGGAGGCGTTCAATATCGGTGATGGCTCTCTCTCGCTGGGAGTGGCCTCGTCGGCTTCCTGGCTGACCGCCACCACGGGCGCGGCGCGTGCGTGCACGGGGCGAACGGGCACGTGTATTCCCATTTCCATGACACTCGGGACGACATCGCTCGGTGCCGGTCTCGCGACGGCCATTGTCACGGTCAGCGACCCCAACGCGGTGGATGCGCCCCAGACGATTACGGTCACCGTCGCGATGGGCGGCAGCGTGCCGAACCGAGTGGATCTGTTCGCCCCTCCTAACGGGTCCCCGGTCGATTTCCGGTTCAGCGCCAACAGCCAGATTCGCGGAACCAGCAATCAGCCGTGGCTGGCTCTCGCCGCCGATGGAGGAGGCAGTTTTGACTTCGTTCTCGGCTTTCGCGTTCGCGCGACGCCTCTGACGACCCTCGCCGACGGCGCCTACAACGGAACGCTCACCATCTCCCAGTCGCGCTTTGCGGCCGACAACAAGGCGATCGCGGTGTCCTTGAGGGTTACGTCGCAGCCCATTGCGCGCGTGACCAACATCGCCTTGCGGGTCGCACAGAATTCCGGCAAGACTACGAAATACGCGATCGTCACCAATGGCGGTTTGGGCACGCTGACGGTAACAGGAGGCGCCGACCCGACCACCGTTTCCGGCGGCACGTGGCTGTCCACAGGAGCGGCGATCGCCAACTTCGTACCTGCCACCGTCGATGTCACGGGTATGAATCCGGGCCGGTATCGAGGGCGGCTGAATGCCGTCACCAACGCCGTGAACGGCACACAGCCGGTGGAGATCGACCTGGAAGTCCTGGCTCCCGGGCCGCCGGAAATCGAGTACGCGCGAGTGCTCGACAACGCGACGTTCGAACGCGGCGGCGCCCTGTCGCAGGGCCACATCGCCGCCATCTTTGGCGCGCAACTCCGGACCGGCGACCCGGTGCTGGCACAGACTCTTCCGCTGGGCCCCGAACTCGGCGGCGTGCGGGTGTTCGTCAACGACCGGCCGGCGCCGGTCTACTACGCGCAGGCCGACCAGGTCAACTTCCAGATCCCGTTTGATGCCGCTCCCGGATCGGCGCTGGTTCGCGTCGAACGCGAGGGCCAGCGGGGCAATAGTGTATCGGTGGATCTCGCTCCGCGCGTGCCCCGGATTTTGCGTCTCGGCATCGGCGATTACGGCATCATCGTCAACCAGGATGGATCGTTCCCGCTGCCGCCGACGCCTGGCGTCAACGCCCGTCCGGCAACCGTAGGCGAAGCGCTGACAATCTATGCCATCGGTCTTGGGCCTACTTCGCCGCCGGTTGCCTCCGGCGCCGGAGCGCCCGCGGCTGAACCGTTGGCCCGAGTGGAGCCGTTGCCGAGCGTCACGTTTGGCGGTGGATTGAGCGGGACTCCAATCGTGGCCACGCCTTTGTTTGTAGGACTGACGCCGAATTTTGTGGGCCTCTATCAGATCAATGTCATCGTCCCTGAGGGTGCGCCGGCCGGCAGCCTGATTGCCCTCAGCCTCGACATGGGCAATGGCGTCGTCAGCAACCCCGTCTATCTCGCGATTCAATGACGGAGCGGCTCTACTATCACGACAGTTATCTCCGTGAGTTTCCCGCCCGCGTTACGCGCCTGGAGGATGGCGGCAGGCGCGTGTATCTGGACCGGACCGCTTTCTATCCGGCTTCGGGCGGGCAACCCAGTGACCGTGGCGAGCTGAACGGCATCGCTGTGGTCGACGTCGTCGACGAGGATGCCGAGATCGCCCACCTCCTCGATCGGCCCCTGGAAGCCTCCGAGGTGACCTCTGCCGTCGACTGGACGCGGCGCCGCGACTTCATGCAGCAGCACAGCGGCCAGCACCTGCTTTCGGCCGTTTTCGCGGAACAATTCGGATTCCCGACGGTCAGCGTCCACATGGGCGAACAGTCCTCCACGGTTGATCTGGAGACCCCCTCTGTGGAGACGGCGCAACTGGTCGCTGCCGAACGCCGCGCGAACGAACTCGTCTGCGAAGACCTCCCCATCGCCGTCTCGTTCGAAGAGACTGCCGAGGGCCTGCGCAAAGCGTCGGAACGGGCCGGAACCTTGCGAATTGTGTCGATCGGCTCGCTCGACCGCAGCGCCTGCGGAGGCACGCACGTCCGGTCAACCGGCGAGATCGGGCCGATCCTGCTGCGCAGGCTGGACAAGGTGCGCGGCATCACGCGCGTTGAGTTTCTCTGCGGACTGCGGGCCACCGCCCGCGCCCGCCGGGACTTCGAGACTCTGGCGGAAACGGCGCAGGTGTTCTCGGCCGCTCTTGACGAGGTGCCGGACCTGGTGCGCAATCAACTCGAGTCCGCCCGTTCGGCGGACAAACGGTTACGGAAGCTGGAACTCGAACTGGCCGGGTATCAGGGCAAGGAAGCATATGCGGCCGCCACTCCCGATGCGGCAGGCGTCCGGTACCTCGAGAGGATACTCGACCAGGGATCGGTGGAATCGCTGCGCGGGCTGGCCCAGAGTTTCTGCGCCGGCGGCAAAGCCATCTGCCTATGTGCGGTGCGCCTTCCTCCGTCCGTCCTGCTGGCGGCCTCGGCGGATTCCGGCATGGACGCAGGAGCGAGGCTCAAAGCCGCTGTGCAAGCCGTCGGCGGCAGGGGTGGCGGCAATCCGCGTCTGGCGCAGGGGAGTGTGCCTTCGGCGGATCAGTTGGAAGCCGTCCTGGCCGCGCTACGGTAGGGCGGCTCTACTCGATCAGGCCGTTACGGACCCAACTCGGCAGGTCCTCTTCGGGCGCTGTCCAGTCCGGCACGCGGCAATAGGTGAGGGAGGCTCCGGCGAGCAGGTCGTAGACCGCCATGTAGTGCTGCACGAGCAGATAGCGCTCCAACGACTCTTTGGACACGCCGAATTGATCGGCAGCAAGGTTGCCGGTGATGCCGTTCAAGGCGGCGATCGGCGTCAGCAGCGGGTCGAAGCCGCCGCTGATGCCGGGGAACAGCCGCGAAGCCATCCCGAAGGAAAACACGTCGGCCAGGCGCACGCCGGCAGCGAGGGGATCCGGTTCAATCCCCAACACCCGATCCGGCCGGTTGACGGCAAACGGGGAGGTGACCACCGTCTCGCCGGTCGACCTGACCTCAAACTCGAATGCGGAGAATCCCGGATAGAATCGGCCCGGGCCCCACAGCAGCGGTCCTCCGCGGAGCGCCGTGTCGCGAAGCGTGGCGCCGCCGACGCCGTAGCGTCCGAGCACACCGGGGGCAGGATCTTCTTCGTTCACAACAAAATCGGCACTGGTGATCAGGTACTCTTCCGTGACCGACGCCACGGGCACGACCAAGTGAGGGTACGTGTCGCCAAGCGGGCTGAGGTCCAACGTCAGGTTGAACAGCCGCGCCTTGGCGACGATCCATTCATAGACCGTGCCCAGTTCACGGAGGTCGATGAACTTCGCCTGATCCTCCTCCGCGAACTTGCCGACTCCTCCTCCGTGGCGCAGCTTGTAATACACCTGCGAATAGCCCCACCCGTCGAGTTGCGCCTGCTCCGCGGTCGTGCGATGAAGATCGCGTAGCATAAAGGCCGCGGGGCGGCGATAATCGCTCACCCGCAACAAATACCGCAGCACGAACTCGCGAATCTGGTTGGGGAGGTCGGATTCGGGCTTTGAAAAATCGAACGTCATTTCCTGGACGACGCCCATGACCGGGAATTCGCCGATGGCCAGTTCCGGCTTGTCGAAGAATGCCAGGGACCGGAGGGCCGGATTGAACGCGCGTTGCAGTTCGTACTGTTCGCGATAGCTGCGCTCGGCATCGGTCTTCCTCCACCAGTCTCGAATCTGGATGCCCGCGGCGAGCGAGTCGTCCACCTGATCGAGGATGTGCCGGTCTTCGTCATTCAAAGGTGCGGAGACGGGTTGGGAGGTTGTGGGCATAGGCATTTTAATTGGTGGCGGCTGGATTCACACCAGTGCCGCAGGGGAGGCCCGCGGCTTTCCACGCGTCGATGCCCCCGGTCAGGTTGGCGATGTCGCCGAAGCCTGAGCGGCGGAGCAGACTGGTTGCTATGGAGCTCCGGTATCCTCCTTTGCAGTGCACCACCAGCAGTTTGTCCCGGTGGAGTTCTCCAGTCCGGGCTGTGAGTTGGCCAAGGGGGATCCGGACGGAGTCGTGAATGACGCCTGCGCTGAGTTCCGACGATTCCCGCACATCGAGGACTGCCACCTGACCGCGCTCCTTGCCAAGGAGTCCGGCGAGGTCGTGAGCGGTGATCTGCGGGATGTAGTCGAGGGTGTAGCCGCTTCCAATCCACCCGGTGACGCCACGGTCGAGGTACCCGGTGATGTTCTCGACGCCGACTCGCGCCAGACGGAGTTGCGACTCCCGCAGGTGATCCTCGTCCTCGGCGACAATGATGACTCGCGTGTCCAATCCCAGGATTCGGGCGGCCCACGACGCGAATTGACCGTTCAGGGCGATGTGGATGGATCCGGGAACATGAGCAACGGCGAATTGCATCGCGGGACGCGTATCGACAACCAGTGCGCCCTCCGTCCGGAGACGCAGAACTTCGGCGGATGAAAGGGCGGGCGGAGGCGGTTGTTGGTCCAAACGCGCCGCGCCCGAGCGGTTTAACTCAACTTCACGGGCAAAATACTCGGGCCGGGGCGGAAGGCTGTCCGTCAGGAGGTGGATGAATTCCTCGCAGGTTCGAGCCTGGAGAGCGTAATTGGACCGCCGTTCACTGGCGAGGGTCGACGAGCTTTCGGAACTCATCTGGCGCCCGCACAAAGAGCCGGCTCCGTGCGCGGGGAAGATCTCCGTCTCGCCCCGCAGCGTCAGAAGTTTCTCGTGAAGGCTCCGGTACAGCATCGCCGCCAACTCCTGCGGGGTGTGATTCGGCGAAAGATCAGGGCGGCCCACATCGCCGACGAACAGGGTGTCGCCGGTGAACAACCGCTGGGGCTCTTCCGGCCGGCCAAGGTCCGTCATCAGAATGCAAATGCTTTCGGCGGTGTGGCCCGGTGTCTGAAGAAACTGGAGCCGGCAGCGGCCAAACTCTATGGAGTCGCCGTCGCGGACGGCAGCGTGAGCAAAGGTCGCGCCAGACCCCTCGCCGAGGTAGATCCGGGCGCCGGTGCGTTCCGCGAGTTCACGGTGGCCGGAGACAAAGTCCGCGTGCAGATGAGTCTCGATGACATGCTCGATCCGGAGGCCATCGCGGGCCGCCGCCGCCACGTAGATGTCAACGTCCCGTTGGGGATCGACCACCGCCGCCACGCCCTCGGAATGAATCAGATACGAGGCGTGAGCGAGGCAGCCCAAATAGAAGCGTTCCACCTGGACGGGCTTCATATGGATTGGCGAGAGTATAGCTCACGTCATAGCGTGCATGCACCTGGATTCGCCGCCTCTGACCTTGCAGAGTTGACAACGACGGCGTTCTCTGACGTAAAATCTCGCATTAGGGAGTCCCTCCGAGATTCTGGCAAGAACTGAAGGAGATCTGACGATGTCTTTACGCATCAATGACCTGGCACCGAACTTCACCGCCGATACCACGCACGGCGAGATCAGCTTTCACCACTGGATCGGAGACGGCTGGGCAATCCTGTTCTCACACCCGAAGGACTTCACTCCGGTGTGCACCACCGAACTCGGGTACATGGCCGGGCTGCAACCCGAATTCGAGAAGCGAAACTGCAAGATCATCGGGCTGAGTGTGGATCCTGTGGGCAATCACTCCAGGTGGGCTGCCGATATCGAGGAGACGCAAGGCCACAAGGTGAACTACCCCATGATTGGCGACACGGAATTGAAGATCGCCAAACTCTATGACATGCTGCCGGCCGACGCGGGGGACACTTCCGAGGGTCGTACCGCGGCGACCAACGCAACCGTGCGCACCGTGTTCCTGATCGGTCCGGACAAGAGGATCAAACTCATGCTGAGTTACCCTATGAGCACGGGCCGGAATTTTGATGAAATCCTGCGGGCGCTCGAATCCATTCAACTCACGGCCAGGCACAAAGTGGCGACACCGGTGAACTGGAAGCAGGGTGACGATGTGATCATCGTGCCCGCGGTATCGGATGAGGAAGCGAAGGAGAAGTTTCCCGGCGGCTGGAAGTCGCCCAAGCCGTATCTCCGGATCGTCCCACAGCCCAAGTAGCTCACCTCGGGAGCCGGTCGCGATTAGATAGGTGTATGGCGAGCGACCCGAAGGCTTACCACGATTTCGTTGCGCGATATCCGGGCTACCTGGACACTGCCCGGCTGGACGAGTTGCGCGCAACCGAATACCGGCGCCTCGATGAACGGCGCCAGGTCTACCTCGATTACACGGGCGGTTCGCTCTACGCCGATTCACAACTCGAGGAGCATCTCCACCTGTTGCGCGGCGCTGTCTTCGGTAACCCGCATTCGGCCAACCCGACGTCCGCGGCGATGACGGATCACGTCGAGCGTACGCGCCGGTTCGTCCTCAGCTACTTCAACGCGGCAGACCAATACCTGGTGGTGTTCACGCAGAACGCCTCCGGAGCGCTCAAGCTCGCGGGAGAGTCCTTCCCGTTTGCACCAGGCAGCCACTTTCTGGCGACCTTCGACAATCACAACTCCGTCAACGGAATTCGCGAGTTCGCGCGGATCAAAGACGCGGCCGTCACGTACGCTCCACTAACCCTCCCATCACTGCGCCTGGACCTTTCGCAACTGGAGAGGCTGCTCAACGAGGCCGACCCGGCTCGCGGCAATCTGTTTGCGTTCCCTGCGCAGTCCAACTTCTCCGGCGTCAAACACCCGCTGGACATCGTGGCGAAGGCCCAGGGGAAAGGGTGGCACGTGCTGCTGGACGCAGCCGCGTTTGTGCCCACGAATCGCCTGGATCTATCGGCCGTGCAGCCGGACTTCGTGACGGTCTCTTTCTACAAGATGTTCGGGTATCCTACCGGCGTCGGCGCCCTGCTGATCCGGCGCTCCGCCTTTCCGATGCTCGAGCGTCCATGGTTCGCCGGCGGAACGGTCAACTTCGCGTCGGTTCAAGGGCAGGCGCATGTGCTCTCTTCCAATGAAGCGGCGTTTGAAGATGGCACGCTGAATTACCTCTCCATTCCTGCCGTGGAGATCGGGCTGCGCTATCTGCAGTCGATCGGGATGGACACCATCGGCGAGCGCGTGCGGTGCCTTACGGGCTGGCTGCTCGAAGAGTTGCTGGCTCTTCGGCACTCGAACGGCCGCGCCATGGTCCGAATCTACGGGCCGGCGACGACACCGGAGCGCGGAGGCACCGTCACGCTGAATCTCTACGACCCGCAAGGACACTTGTTGGACTACCGGCGCGTGGAGGAGTTGGCCGGACAGGAAGGGATCTCCCTGCGAACAGGCTGCTTCTGCAACCCTGGAGCGGGAGAGATCGCCGAAGGCCTGACCGAGGACGACATGCGGGCCGGATACGGGTTGGGTGAGGAGATCAACCTGCAGAGTTTCCTGCGATTGATGCGGGACCGCGGCCACAACAAGAGCGCCGGGGCGATTCGCGCATCTATCGGGATCGCTTCCAACTTCGCCGACGTCTCCCGCTTTCTGGCCTTCATTGCCGGCTTCCGCAATCAGACGCGCTTGACGATTGGCGATGTCACCTTCGACATCGAGTCCTGCCGGGTGATCCGGGACGGAAGCTAGTATTACGGAGCAGGAGACAAAAACTTTCCCTTCGACGAAGCGTCTATCGTTCATTCATCTCGTGCCGAGAGAATTTGCGGCCGGCCTTCACATGCACGTTCGATCAGGTCGTCGTCCGCGCCAAAAGTCACCTTCTTCATATGGACCACAGCTCACAAGGAAGTCGCGCGATGCGATGAAGCCGCGCGTGCAAAGGGCGAGTTCTATTCTTCCCCCTTGAACCCGTCCCCATCCCACCGGCCGCGCTCCCGCAACTTCCGCACCTCTTCTTTGGCCATCTCCTGCAGTTTGAGAGTATCCACCTTCGCCACGCGGTTGAGAGGCATCTGGCCGGGCTCGACAATCACATAATGGAGCGGCCGCATGTAGGAGGTGAGCGCGCGGGAATGGCGCTTCAGTTCCGCCTCGGTCAGGTCTGCGCCCGGCCGCTTCTCGACAAAGGCGATGATCCCTTCGCTCCAGATGCGGTGCTCGTGCCCAACGACGCCGGCGGACGCTACTTTGTCCACCAGCCCACTCAAGTGGCTCTCGACGTCGCCCGGATAGACCTGGTTGCCCGCAGGCTTGATCACCCACTTCGCGCGGCCCGAGAAATGGAGTCCTACGTCATCGACGAAGCCCAGGTCGCCGGTGTAAAGATAGCCGTCGCGCGAGATCGCCCGCGCGGTGGCCTCCGGGTCATTGACATAACCAGCGAACGTTTGCGGCCCGTGAAAGCAGACGTGCCCGATCGCGCCACCAGGCAATTCGGCGCCCGCCATGCCGTCCCCATGCATCGGCTCGCGGATCGTCATTCCATAAACCGGCATCGCGTAGCCCAGACTCGCCGCGACGGAGGCAACATCGCCGGTTGGATCGGTGTAGGTGCAGAAGCCGGAGGCTTCGGTCAGGCCCAGTCCGGTGCCAATCAGCGGGGCCATGGTGCGCATCTTCTCCAGAAAAGGCCGCGGCACGGCTTGCCCGCCGTAGACCGCAATCCGCAGGCTGGAGAGATCGCGCGTCGAGTAGTCGCCGGCGCGCCACTCCATCTGGAACATCGCGGGGATCTGTCCAACCAGGGTGACCTTGTGCTGTTCGATCGCCTCCAGCGATTTCGCCGCGTCGAAGATCTCCAGCGTCACCGCCGTCGCGCCCCAGAAGAAGGTGCTCATCAGGAGTTCGGCCTGGCAGCCCACGTGCGACGGCGGCAAATTGATCAGCACCCGCTGATCTTCAGAAAAACGAAATGCCGCGCCCAGCGCCATGTTCTGCGCGGTGATCCCCCGATGCGTGAGCAGGGCCGCCTTGGGCGCGCCGGTGGAACCGGTGGTGAAGATCACCTGAGCTCCGTCCTCGGGCACGATGGAGGGATCCGCGTCGATGACTTCGCCGTCCAGAGACCATCCCGGGCCGATTGCCCACACACGGCTTACCGACGGTAGTTTCTCCCGAACGGCCGCGCCCAAGGGATCGAGCGGTCCTGCCATGTGGCCGTAGCCTTTGGCATCAACCAGCGCCAGGCACCGCAACGCCTCCGAGGGCGAGAGGCGCAGATCGAGCGGCACGTGGATCACGCCCAGCCGGAAACAGGCGTATTCGAGCAGAATATGCTCATCGCTGAGGGGAAGCGACGTGGCCAGAAAGTCGCCCTTGGCGAATCCCAGTCGCCACAGCGCGCCGGCCCATTCGGAGATCTTCCGGTCAAAGGCGGCCCAGGTCCAGCGGGTCCCGCGGGTCGCGTTGATCCAGGCGACAGCCTCTGGTTTGCGGGCAGCCCAGTAATCGACGACGTCGAACAACCGATGGCGAGCGCGGAATTCGGTCTCGTAGCGTTTCAGGGTCCAGGCAGCGAAGGGATTCATAGCCGTCTACGGGTTCACGACATGGACCGGCTGGCCTTTCAGGAATGCCGCGATGTTCTCGACCGCGATGTCCATCAGGCGGGCCCGCGCCTCGAAGGTCGCCCAGGCCATGTGTGGGGTTACGAGGCAGTTGCGCGCGGAAAGCAGGGGATTGTCAGCAGGCGGAGGCTCGGCGCTCAGCACGTCCAGGCCGGCGCCCGCCAGGCGCCCTTCGTTCAAGGCGTCGGCGAGGTCCTGATCGACAATCAGCGGGCCGCGCGAGGTGTTGAGGAGGAAGGCATCGCGCTTCATCCATCCCAATCGTTCCCGGTTGATAAGCCCTGATGTCTCCGGCGTGAGCGGGCAATGCAGCGAAACGACGTCCGACTGCCG
>JBJXGR010000576.1:0-12368 GCA_046160045.1 Bryobacteraceae bacterium | reverse complement strand
CTGGGAGCGACTCTGGCGGACGCAGGCCGCTACGACGAGGGCCTGAAAGAGTTGGAACTCGCGCTCACCCTGGATCCCAATTATGCCGGCGCCCATTTGAACCTTGCATCGCTCCAGGTTTACTTCGGCAACAAGCAGAAAGCGCTCCATCACTACCGCCGGGCAGTCGAGACCGGAGACGAGCGCGCACGTCAAGCCGCCCGAGCCGGCATGGAGGGACTGCTCCCTGAAAAGTAGACCTCGATCCCTCGGTGTCCGTGCTCTTCAGAGGCGAGAGTGTTTGTCTCTCGCATTAGCGCCAATCGCAATGGGCGGATCCGGATTCGCCTCCCGACATCCGATCCGTTGCGCCGGACCTGACCGTTCCGGCGGTGACGGCCGGAGAGGCGGGGCCGGGCAGACGCGTACGGCAGACTCTCGCCGGGTACGCAAAGTCGGACGTCCATCATCTTCTGTATCTGCCCGGAGACTGGAAGAAAGGGAAGCAGTATCCGGTGATTGTGGACTACCCGGGAAACGGCCGCTACCGCAATGGGTACGGCGATGTCTCGTCGCGTGCAGGTCGTGGACCTCCATCGGCTTTTCGACGATGTTGTAGCTGAAGTCATCGGTTGCGCCATAGGTGAGGCCCCCTTTGACGCCGCCTCCCGCCAGCCACATGCTGAAGCAGCGCGGATGGTGGTCGCGCCCGTAGTTGGTGTCGGAGAGAGTGCCTTGCGAATACACGGTCCGGCCGAATTCGCCGCCCCACACCACCAGGGTGTCGTCGAGCAGGCCCCGGCGCTTCAGGTCCTGAACCAGGGCGGCTGAGGCCTGATCGGTCTGGGCGCACTGGCCGCGGATCTGCTTCGGCAGGTCGGCGTGCTGATCCCAGCCGCGATGGAACAACTGGATGAACCGCACGCCGCGCTCGGATTGCGGATGGCGAACTGTCGAATCCGACGCGGGCGTTGTGGTTTAACCCGCAGGCGTTCACGCGGGTGACGTGCAACAATCCGGCGCGGCCGGACCTGTGCCGGTTCGGGACGGCGGGGTACAACATTCTGGAATCGCCGGGGCAGCGGAACATGGATTTCTCGCTGTTCAAGAAACTTCAGCTTCGCGGAGCGGTACAGCCTGCAATTCCGCTCGGAGTTTTTCAACGCGCTGAACACGCCGTATTTCGGGCAGCCGATCGGGATTGGATTCTCGTCGGCGAACGTCGTGGTACCGGACGCGGCGCGCATGGGAGAGGTACGGGGTTTGCGGACAGCGATGCGAATCATCCAGTTCGGCTTGAAGTTCTTCTTCTAACCGGCGGCGAGCCCTCGGCCTCGCGGCCGCGGTTCGCGAATCAAAAAGAACGCGCGGCCTTTCCGGATCGGCCGGGAAACCGCGCACGTTGTTCACAGCCGTCAAAGGCGCCCAATTGTTATACTTATGGCTTGTCGTTGGAACCCGTTCCGACCCCACAACAATTGTTTGCCGGCTACGATCCGGGGCCTTTCTATGACGAGATGTTCGAGGCCCCCGGCCAGCCGCGCTCCCACTACGCATTGCTGTTTCAACGCTTCGCTTCGATGCTGCCGGCGCAGTTTGAAGAGTTCCGGCACCTCGCCGATCTCGCCTTCCTGATTCAGGGCATTACGTTCACCGTTTACAGCGACGGGCGCGGTACCGAGCGCCTCTTTCCGTTCGATCTGATTCCGCGCATCTTGCCTTATTCGGAATGGGAACGGATCGAACGAGGGCTTTCGCAGCGCGTCATCGCCCTCAATCTGTTTCTCCAGGACGTCTACGGTCCCCAGCGGATTCTCAAGGACAAGAAGGTTCCCCGTTCGCTCGTCTACTCCTGCCCCCAGTTCCGGAGGGAAATGGTCGGCATCGAGCCAGCCCTTGGGATTCACACGCATATCTCCGGAATCGATCTCGTGCGCGATTCGAAGAACGGTGAGTTCTTCGTCCTGGAAGACAACGTGCGCACGCCGAGCGGCGTCTCGTACGTGCTGGAGAACCGGCTTGTGATGACGCGGACCATGCCGAAGCTGTTCCAGAACTGTCCGGTCCTGCCAATCGATCACTACGGCTCCGAACTGATCTCGATCCTGCGGAGCGTCTCCCCGCGTGGCGGGCAGGATCCGGTGGTGGTTCTGCTGACCCCTGGCGTCTTCAACAGCGCCTACTTCGAACACAGTTTTCTGGCCGGCCAGATGGGCATCGAGCTCGTCGAAGGGCGTGACCTGATCGTCGACTCCGGCATCGTCTACATGAAGACGATCTACGGGCTGAAGCGGGTCGACGTCATCTACCGCCGCATCGACGACGAATTCATCGATTCGCTGGAGTTTCGCGCCGATTCGCTGCTGGGCGTGCCCGGCCTGATGGGCGCTTACCGCGCGGGGAACGTCGTACTTGCCAACGCCGTCGGCAACGGCGTGGCCGACGACAAAGCGATCTATGCCTATGTCCCTGAATTCATCCGCTATTATCTTGGGCAAGACCCTATCCTGCAGAACGTCGAGACGTACCTCTGCTCGAAACCAGCCGACCTAGCCTACGTCCTCGATCACTTGCCGGAGCTTGTCGTCAAAGCCGTCGGCGAGTCCGGCGGCTATGGCATGCTGATGGGCCCTTCGGCGGACAGCCGGACGATTGCCCTGTTCCACGAGCGAATCCAGGCCAATCCGCGCAACTACATCGCGCAGCCCGTGATCTCGCTCTCCACCGTTCCTTCTCACGACCCCGCCGCGTCGCGGTTCGCCGGGCGCCACGTCGATCTGCGCCCCTATTGTCTGTTCAACGGCGAGAAAGTGTTGATTGTCCCCGGCGGGTTGACCCGCGTAGCGCTCCAGCCCGGTTCGCTGGTCGTCAACTCCTCCCAAGGCGGAGGCAGCAAAGACACTTGGGTTCTGGGAGAGAACAGTGCTGTCGCGAATCGCTGATTCCCTTTACTGGATTGCCCGATACCTGGAGCGCGCGCAGGAGTCGGCGCGCATCCTCGACGTCAACTACTACATGGTGCTCGAACACTCCCAGAGCGCCCATCGTCTCCGATGGGAACCGCTCGTCGTGATTGCGGGCGAACACGAGCGCTTCTTCCAGGTATACCCGGAAGCCAACGCGCACAACGTTTTCGAGTTCATGGCATTCCGCGAGGACAACCCAAACTCGATCGCGCAGTGCATCTCCAAGGCCCGTGAGAACGCGCGTACCATCCGCGAGCGGATCTCCCGCGAGATGTGGGAGGACATCAACGGGCTTTATCACAGCATTCACCGCTTCAAGCCTGACGAGGAAATCGCCGTCGGCCCTCATCGCTTCTGCAACCTGGTGAAGTTCGCCACTCATCGCTTTCGCGGCGTCGCCGATGGAACTCTGCCTCACGACGAAGGCTGGCAGTTCCTGCGCGTCGGTTCGGGACTCGAACGCGCGGAGGTCACTGCCCGCATCGTCGACATTCAATACCACGACCTGATCGAATCCCCAGGCGACCTCGGCGGCTTCGACAACCATCAGTGGCTGGCCGTGCTCAAATCCGTTGGCGCCTATGAAGCCTATCGCCGAACTTACCTGTCGCGGGTCGAGCCGGAACGCGTGGCCGAATTGCTGATTCTCCACTCCGATCATCCACGCTCGGTCCGGTTTAATATCACCGAAATGCAAGCCGGTCTGCGCGCGATCAGCGGAGCCCAACCCGGAACCTACGCCAACGAGGCGGAGCGGCTCACGGGCCGCCTTCTCGAAAGCCTTCGCTATAACCGCATCGACGAGATCTTCACCCGCGGCCTGCACGACTATCTGACCGATGTCCAGCACACCTGCCGCGACATCGGCGCGGAGATCGCGCGGACCTATTTCTACTACGCCGTGACGCCATGAACCGCTACCGCCTTCATCACTTCACCGAATTCCAGTACGACGGTCCGGTCTCGGAGAGCTTTAACGAGGTCAGGCTGCGTCCTGTTCACGATGAGCGCCAGAGCTGTATTTCGTTCCGGTTGTCCACCGTGCCTCATGCCCGCGCCCTCGCTCACCGGGACTACTTCGGCAACTGGGTCCATCAACTGAACGTCGCACCCGAACACCGGCATCTGACCATCGAGACCGAGTCGGTGGTGCTCGTCCACAACCCGCCGCCGGTTCCTGGGGACAGCATTTCCCTGTTTGAGTTCGATGGCATGCGGGAATCGGTCTACGAGGACAATTACGAGTATCTGGCCCCGACTTCCTACGTTCCCTACCTGCCGGAAGTGGCCGAGTTGGTCGAGGTCGCCCGCGAGCGCAGCCAGGGCACCATAGCCGGTTTTGTCCAGGCGGCGGCCGATCTGGTCCATCATAAATTCCGCTACGAGAAAGGCGCGACGCACGTGCACTCTTCGATTCAGGACGCGATACGGCTGCGGGCGGGAGTGTGCCAGGATTTTGCCCACCTGCTGCTTGCGGTTGTCCGGATGCGCGGCCTGCCGGGCCGATACGTGTCGGGCTATCTGGTTCCGCGGTCCGCCGCTGAACCCGGGGCTGGCGTGGAACAGGTGATCGGGGGGCAGGCATCCCATGCCTGGACGGAAGTGTACCAGCCCGGTTGCGGCTGGATCAGTTATGACCCGACGTTGGGGGCGCCCGTGTCGCTGCGCCATGTCCGGATCGCCTACGGACGTGACTACGGCGACGTGCCTCCGGTGCGCGGAGTCTACAAAGGCCACGCCGGCCAGCGTTTGCATGTCGATGTCCGGGTTCGCCCGGCGTTGGACGATGAAGGTCGCGAGCAGCTAATGGAGACCGCGGCAGGGCCGCCCGACGTTTCACAGGAACAGCGTTTGCATCAGCCCCAACAGCAACAGCAGCAGCAGCAGTGACATCGCCCCGGCCTAACGCCGCCTGTCCGGGCGGAGGTGTCTTGTCCACGCAGGCTAACAGCCCGTGGTAAATGTCCGCCCGCAGGCAAGACTCTCCCGTAAGCTGCTGAAAAGACAGAGCCGCGACCGGAAGGGAGCGGGCATTTTCGGCTTCTACCACGGGCTGCTAAGCGGCCGGATAGGTCAGAAACCCCTTCTCTCGTAGCCCGGCCAGCGCCAGCCCGAATCTCCCCCGGACTCCTGTCTTTTCGAAGATATGCTTCAAGTGAATCTTTACGGTTCCGGGGCGAATCCCCATCTCCTGCGCGATTTCCTTATTCTTGAGCCCCTGTTCGACCAGTTCGACCACCTGCTGCTCGCGCGGCGTCAGGTTCGAGCGGGAGTTGCGCCCGTTGCGATCGGCCCCGTGCAACAAGTCCTCCTCCATCCAGTTCCGTCCCGCCGCGACAGCGCGGAGGCATTCCAGGAACGTCGCCGGGTCGACCGACTTGCGAATCACGCCCAAGGCGCCGACCTGAACCAGCCGCAAAGCCTCGGACTCGCTCATGGAAACTCCCCAGACGATGACGGCCGTGTCCGGATCACGGCTTCGCAGCGTGCCGATCCAGTCCATCACCGCCGGCAGACCGAGCGATTTGTCGAGGACGACAATCGACGGGCGGCGGCTGCGCACCAGATCAAACGCAATCGATAGCGAGTCGACCGCGTTCATCAGCTTGAACTCGCCATTGGCCCGAAGAAAACTTCGAACCCCCTCCACCGTCAAAGGCTGGCTCTCACAGACCAGAACTGTCTTAGCGGCGGCGTCGGGCGCGTCCCACGGCATTGCTTGAGGTTCCACCAGGGCTGCCCGGACGGTCTCGACATGAATCGGCTCGGCGAGAATTGCTCCCTCTATGTGGCGTGCCAACTTATTCATTCTAAACCCCGTTCTTGAATTTGTCGCCTTGCCGGCGGGGCTGCGCCCAGACGGCGCACGCCCGAAGGCAAGCACATGTTCCGCGGATTTTGGACTTCCGGGTTCCCCCTTCTCTTCCGCTGGCGGCGGAGCGGCATCAACGGCACGCCCCAACTGTCTGATCGGTCATCCCCCCAAAAGATTTAGTGGGAAGATTGTGTGTTAGTCTCATACTTTCGCGTGTAGTACCGATTTATACTAAAGGGAGAGACCCACCTTCGGTCATGCCGTTGTCACCGATCCTCGCTTCCGGCCAGTGGAGGCACCTGTTCATCTGTCCCGATCGGTCCCTTTTTCAGCAAGTTACGGTATTTTTGTCGGAACTGACCCCCAGTGCGCCCCTGGTTGACCTCAAGAGCTACCCGAACAAGAGGGCTCTGGCGGAGGTGTTCCAAGGTCAGGCGCCGACGCTCTGTTTTCTGGACGTCGGCACGGACCGGGAGAAGGCTCTTGCTGCGCTGCAGGATCTCGTTGCGGCCTATCCCAGCGTCCCGGTGATCGCCCTCAACCAGTCGTCGGATCCTCACCTGATCCTGCTCTGCCTTCGGCAGGGAGCCAAGGAGTTTCTCAGCGCTCCGTTTTCGGCAGAACAACTGACCGCGGCGCTCGAGCGGCTCGCCAAGTTCGTCGTCGACAGCGGGGCAGGTTCGCGACGAACGGGAAAGGTCTTTTGCGTAATCCCCGGTAAGGGGGCCGCCGGAGCGTCAACCCTTGCCTGCGGTCTCGCCTACAACCTGTCCCGGCTCAAACAGGGCCAAAAGGTGCTGCTGGCGGACCTTGATCCGGTCACCGGAACCGTGTCGTTTCAATTGAAGCTCCGGTCTCAGTACAGCTTCATCGACATCCTCACGAATTCCAGCCAACTGGATGAGAGTATCTGGAAGGCGGCGGTCGCTTCGTTTCAGGGAATCGACGTACTCCTGTCTCCCGAGAACCCGGTCGACGGCTTCAGCGGATCGCACGAAGTGGCAACCCTCATCAATTTCGCCCGGGAACAGTACAACTGGATTGTGCTCGACACGCGGGGGCCTTACGGCGACTGGGGTTTGACCATCGCTCGCTGTTCGGACGAAATCCTGCTGGTAACCACCAACGAGTTGCCGATGCTCCACGCTGCCCAGCGGGCCATTGCCCATCTGGATCGCAGCGGCATCGACCGATCAAAGATCCGCCTGCTGGTGAACCGGCACAACGCGGAGGCTGGGCTAGGGCGGGAAGCGATCGAAATGGCGCTCCACCTGGATGTCTACGAAGTGCTGCCCAACGACTTCGACTCCGTCCAGAAGGCGCTTCTCGAGGGTAAGCCGGTCGCGGCCAGTTCGAGCCTGGGCAAGGGCGTGGCTGCTCTGGCCAGCCGGTTGACCGGCTCCAAACAACAGGCCGCCGCGCGCAAGAGCCTGTTCTCCGGTTTCTTCTCGATGTTCGAGAGCAAGGCCTGACGGGCTGCTCACTCCCGCTCGGTTTCGATGGCTTGATCCAGGAGGAGGCCCAGTTCCTCGCTTTTGCGGCTGATCCGCTCCCTCAGGTTGGACACCTGTAGTTCCAGATCGCGAAGGCGATCCGCCAGGTGCATGCACGTGAGTACCGCGATACGGGTGGAATCCGCCGACGGGACACGCCGCGCGATCTGGTGCATGATGCCATCCACCTGTTCGGCCAGGCGTTCGACTTCGCCCGTATCGCCCTTCGCCAGCAACGTGTACGATTGACCGAGCAGCGTGACGCGGACGGGGCGCTTTTCGGCGGCGTCCATCGCGCTACGCTCCGCTCAGCTGGTCGATCTGGCCGAGCAGTTTCTCGATGCGCGACCGCACCTGGCGTTTCTCGGCCTTCAGCACATCCAACTCGGCCTTGAGTTCGGATACCTGCTGTTGTGCCAGCGCCGCCGCCTTCAGTGCCGTGTCCCGCTCCGAGAGCGCCGCCTGCTTCTCGGCCGAAACCGCTTCTTTCTCCTGGCGCAGCCGGCCCACCAACTGCACCGCCTGCAGGATACGTTCTTCCAGACTGCCTAGGGAATCGGTCTCTTGATCGATGGTTTCCATGGCTTCGTCTTTACGCCAACGCGGTTCTCGCTTTTTCGGTCAGGGCACTAAAGCCGGCCGCATCTTTCATTGCGACCTCAGCCAGCACCTTGCGGTCCAAGCCGATCCCCGCTCTCTTCAACCCGTTCATGAACCGGCTGTAGCTGATGCCATTGTCGCGGCACGCGGCATTGATGCGCACAATCCACAGGGAGCGGTAATCGCGCTTCTTCTGCTTGCGCCCGACGTAGGCGAACTTGAGGCTGCGTTCCACCGCATCCTGCGCGGCGCGGTAGAGCTTGCTCTTGGTGAGATAGTATCCGGAAGCCAGGCGCAGATACTTCTTGCGGACATTCCGGCGATGGGTTCCCCGTTTGACTCTGGGCACGTTTGTCTACTCCTTGTTAGTCAACCATACGCGGCGGAATGGTCCGGGCACGTGCCACGCGCTCCGTCCGCACGCGAACGCCGCATCTAGTACGGCAGCATCAAATTCAAAGCGGCCTGATTGGTCTTATCCGCCACGACGCCCTGCGTCAGGTGGCGCTTGCGCTTCCGCGATTTCGCGCTTAACAGGTGGCGGGCGAAGGCATGATGCCGTGTGATCTTGCCCGTGCCTGTCTTCTTGAATCGCTTGGACGCACCTTTGTGTGTCTTCAATTTCGGCATAACTTGTTCCGAGGGAGGAACTACAGACGGTCTTTATTAACGTACCACAGGTGTCGGGCTATCGGCCACTGGCATCACTTTGATAGCATCGAAGGAATGGCAGCCAAAGTTACCGTCCTCAACAACGGCCCCCTTCGCATCGAAGGTGAATTCACGATTTGTGATGCCGCTGGCAACGTCTACGGCCTCGCGGGCCGAACCGTCCTTTCCCTGTGCCGATGCGGGCACTCCCAGAACCGGCCGTTCTGCGATGGGTCCCACGCCCGGCAAGGCTTCCAGTGCACCCCCCAAGCCCGCGAGTTGCCTCCGCCGAAGCCGAAGGTATAAGGCGCATCACCCGATGCGAGCGTTGCCCGTTCTGTTTGCGGCTGCATCCGCCGTTCTTCAGGCACAGCCCGATGTCCTGACGGCGGTTGAACGGAAGGCTGGATGGGAGTTGCTGTTTGATGGCCACAATACCAGCCACTGGCGGGGCACCGCCAGCGAAGGCTTTCCATCAGGCTGTTGGACGGTGGACAACGGAAGCTTGCGCGCGCGTGTCGGGAAGGACGTTTCGATACGCGAAGACCTGGTCAGCAAGGAGTCGTTTCGCGATTTCGAGCTAACCTTCGAGTGCCGCCTGACGCCGGGCGCCAACACGGGAGTCAAGTATCTGGTTCAGAAGCACATTCCCTTGCCCAGCGGACACGACTATGCGGTTGGATTCGAGTTCCAGCTCATCGATAACGAAGGCAATCCGGACGCGCGGCGCTCACCCGATCGCCGGTCTGGCGCGATGTACGGTCATTTTCCGCCCAGCCAGGACGCGGTGCGGGCCGTTGGGGAATGGAACCACGGCCGCATCATCCTGCGCAACAAGGTGGTTCAACACTGGCTGAACAGCGTCAAGGTCGTTCAGTACCGACTGGACGACGAGAAGTTCCTCGATTCAGTCAAGACAGCCCGAACCACTACGCGAAACATGGCTGGTTGGACCAACTGGAGCGCTCCTTTGTCGCTGCAACACCACGATGGCGACGTTTGGTTCCGCAATCTGAAGGTCCGCCGCCTGCCATAGAGCAGTGTCCGTTCGTCCAGCTCACTCAACCAACACGTGCGGGTACGCATTCGGTTTGTAGAATTTGAGTAGCCTATTTTCGAATCAATCACTCTGCCAGTGTCTCTCCGTTTGCGCCCCCGCCGCTCTCTATTGGGAACGTGGAGATTGCAGAGCCAAGGAAGCCTACCCACGGTGCGGGAACTGCTCATTCAACTCCACCCCCGCAAGTCCGAACCGAAGCCGGAAGGCTGCGGACGATGCTCCCCCGCGAGCCGGCTGGTCCGAGGCTCACACTGCCCGCGTAGCGCTGGTGGAGGAAGCGCCGGAGTAGGCGACTACTGGCGACCTGGTGCCAGAGGTCACGGGGATCATCGCTGAGGCGGACGCTTGAACGCCCCTATTGCCTGGCATATAAAGGAGGCATGCGCCTGCTCCTCTGCCTCGGTTTGGCCGTCTGTTCGTTGTGCGCACAGGATCGCTCCCGCCGATGGGGCGAGGATCTCGATACGCTCGAACGCGAACTGTCTTCACGCCACCCCCGCCTCCGCGAGGGCGAACTTCGTGAAGACCTTGCCCGCCGCATCGCCGAAATCCGCGTGACGGTCGAGAACTCCACCGACCAGCGCCTGGCGATTGCCATCGCCCGGCTCCTCGCCGGCCTGAACGAAGCGCATACCAATCTCACGCTGGGCTCCTCCGGCGTTGCCTTTGCGCGTCTGCCCCTCGCGCTGCGCTGGTTTTCGGACGGCCTGTTCATCAGCGCCGCTGTCGAACCCCACACGCGCCTGATCGGCGCCCGCGTCGTCCGCATCGGCGAAGCATCAGTCGAAGGAGCTTTGGCGGCCGTCCGGCCCTTCATCTCCACCGAGAACGACCAGTGGGCTCGCGAGATGAGCCAGACGTATCTGCTCCTGCCCGATCTTCTGGAAGCCGCCGGACTGATCACCGGCACTGCGACCGTCCCCCTCGGATTGGTCAACCGCGCAGGCGAGGAGGTCGTTGTCGATATCTCGCCGGCCGCAGGCATTTTCCTCGCCGGACCTCTTCGCACCTATCGACCCGATCCCCTGTACCTGCGAAACCCGACGTACAACTACTGGTTCGATTTCCTGCCGGATTCGCGGACTCTTTACATCAAATACAACCAATGCGTGGAGATCAGCTCGATTCCATGGGCCGCGTTCCTCGCCGAGATGAACGAAGTGGCCTCCGCCTGGCCGGTCGAGCGCCTGGTCATCGATCTCCGCCACAACTCGGGTGGTTCCACCAGATTCCTGCGTGAGCTTTTGGCACTGTATCGGCAGACCATCGGCTCGGGGATCGTGAGTTTTCCGAAAGGAGGCTACGGCATCATCGGCAAGCGCACAGCGTCCTCCGCAGTCCTGAATGCCATTGATCTCAAGGATGCAGGCTTCACCATCGTCGGGGAACCGACCGGCGGCAAGCCCAGCTCCTGGGGTGAGGTGCAGAACTTCTCGCTACCCAACTCGCGCCTGACCATCATCGTCCCTACGCGATTCGTCACCATCGCAGGCCACGATGAGGTTTCCTTCCCGCCGGACCTCGCTGTCGATTTTCCAGCAAGCGTTTGGCTGGCCGGCCGTGACGCCTATCTCGACGCGATCCTGAACCGCTGAAGCCGGTCGCGGCTAGTGCAGAAACGGTTATCCACCGACACCTGCGCCCCCCCCCCCTTCTCACTGGCAAAGCCACGCCCCGTTTGTCTTTGCCGCGGGATCGCACTACGCTGGCAGGTGTCGCCCATGCATCCCCTTCTCTTTGCCCTGATCGCCGTCTCGACCGCTTCCGCCCAGGTCAAAGTCCGCATCGAGCGCGATGTCGTCTGCCTGGCTCGTGACGGCGTCAAAATGCGCGCCGACGTCTACCGTCCCGATGACGGCGGCGCCTATCCGGTTCTGCTGGCTCGCACGCCGTACGGCAAGCAGGGGGTCAACGGGGAAGGGAAGGCGCGCCGTGGATATGTCGTCGTCGTTCAGGACACGCGCGGCCGCGGCCGCAGCGAAGGCCGCTTCGACCCGTTCATGGATGACGAGCGCGACGGATACGATGCCGTCGAGTGGGCGGCCCGGTTGCCGGGCTCGAACGGGAAGGTGGGGATGTTCGGAGGGTCGTACGGAGGCGCCACACAGGTGTTCGCCGCCATGGCGTCGCCGCCTCACCTGGTGGCCCTGTTCCCGGTATTCCCGGCCATCGGATACGGAACGCACAATATCCTCTTCGAAGGGGGCGCGTTCCGGCAGTTGCTGGCGTCGAGTTGGGCCGCCGCGCAGACGATCGAACTCTACGGCAGGGCCGTGGGCCGCGCGGGCGGTTCGCGGCAGGAGTTTGAGGCGTTACTGAGCGCCGGCCCGGCCGCCGATTTCATGGAGACCCTGTTCCGCCAGTCGATGGAATGGGGAGGCGGCGCCTGGTATCGCCAGTGGCTCGGCCACGCTCCCGGGAGCGAGTACTGGCGGCGGACGAACCTGGCCGGCAAAGTCAAAGGCATCAAAGCCGCCGGCTGCTATGTCGCGGGGGTCTACGACATCTTCGGTCCGGCGACCGCCGCGCTGTTTTCCGCCGTGCAGAAGGAGGCCGGGTCGGAAGAGGCGCGCCGCGGATCCCAGTTATGGTGGGGGCCGTGGACGCACGGAGGCTCCAAGCTGAAACCCGGGGACACCGATTTCGGACCGGAGCCGCAGGTCAGCTACGGCAAGTACGAGGATGCATGGTTCGACTATTGGCTCAAGGGAGTGGCCAACGAGGTGCCGAAGACGGCGCCGGCTCGGGTTTTCCTGAGCGGGGAGAATCACTGGCGTAGCGAAGACCGGTTTCCGCCCGCCCGC
>JBJXGR010000575.1:0-18357 GCA_046160045.1 Bryobacteraceae bacterium | reverse complement strand
TTGCCGTCGACAACCTGACCGACCGGTCGTATTACGAAACGCAGAACTACATCGAGTCCCGCCCGTTTCGAGAGGCCCCGCCGGCCTTCGGCATCCACGCGACTCCGGGGTATCCCCGGACCATCACGGCCGGCTTGACATTCCGCTTTCGCGGAAAGTGACGCCTTCGACAGCAGATCGGCGGGCGTAAGCTCAGTCTCAGACTCAGACTCAGGGGGTGTGAAAAAACGGGACAGCCACCCCGTTTTCCGATCAACATTTCGTGCAAAATCAACGAGCTGTGGTCGGAAAACAGGGTGACCGTCCCTGTTTTTTCACAGTCTCAGCTCAGGGGGTGTGAAAAAACGGGACAGCCACCCCGTTTTCCGATCAACGTTTCGTGCAAGATCAACGAGTTGTGGTCGGAAAACAGGGTGACCGTCCCTGTCTTTTCACGGCTTCTCACGCCCGCAGCACCTAGCTCTTGAACAGCGACTCCACGGTTCCTCGCCGGATCTTCTCTTTCACTGCATCGCTGACTTCGAGGATTTCGAGCTTGGCCAGCGCGGGCTCCGGGTAGTGAAACGGCATCCCCGTGCCGAAGACCACGCGGTCCTCGCCGAGATTCGCGATCAATTGGCCAATCTCATTCGAAATCTCGGCCGTCAGCAAGGCGATATCGATCACATAATTGGCCGGCAGCCCATTGTTCTTCCGGCCCAGGATGGACCCCGCGTATCCCGACCCGTTCACCAGGACAAAGCGCGCCTGGGGACAGGCCCGGATCAGTCCCGCGATCTCGTCGAAGTCGACATTGGGCACATCGACCAGCCAACTCTGCTGCCGCCGGTCCTCCACTCGAACGGGAATCGAGATCAGCATCCGGCGCTCGGCGGCCGCGTCTACCAGTTCCAGCACACGCGGATCGTTCAACCGGTACTGATGCCATCGCGGATACAGCCGGACGCCGCGCATGCCGAACTCTTCCTGGCAAATCTTCAAATCGTCCCGCCACCCCGCATACGCCGGATTCAGCACGGCGGCCGGAACCAACCGCCCGGCGTGACCTTTGACCTGCGCCGCGACTTCCTCGTTGCCGGAGTGCGCGTTGCGGTAGGTGATGGATGCGGCGCTCGACACCAGCGCCTCCTGAATCCCCGCGCGATCCATCAACCGCAACAGGCCCTCGGCATTGTTGTAGCGCAACTGGCGAAACGCGAAATGACCGAGGTAGGCATTGACGTCGATCATCGCGCGCCCCTGCGGCCCAGGATCTTCTGGAAATTGGCTCCCAGGATCGCGCGTTTGTCGGCCTCGGGAATCTGCGCGCCCCGCATGCGGCCGACACTTGCGGTCATCGACAGGTCGGTGGCAAACAGCAGCCGGTCAGGTCCCAGGATGCGATGCGCCATCTCCACGACCCCTTCATCGGCCACGCTGCCGCTGGTATCCAGATAGACGCTCGACGCGTTGCGCAGCGATTTGATCTCCCATTCCCAATCGCCGCCGCCGCAGATATGCGCGCAGATCAGCATGGCTTCGGGATAGCGGCGCGCCAACGCCGACAGGTGGTTTCCGTCGCTGATCCTCGGCTGGGGACTCGACAGCCACATCGTGTGCCCGGCGTGATGCAGAATCGGGATCCGCAGGCGAATGGCTAATTCCACCACCGGGTACACCACCGGTTCGTCGGCGAAATAGGTGTTGTAAAGCTTGATCCCGATGAAGCCGCGCTCTTCGATCGACCGCCGGACTTCGTCCAGCGCTTCACGGCCATGACCGGGGTTGACGAAGCAGTAGCCGAGAATGCGGCCGGGGAACCGCCGCATCGCGTCGGCGACCCATTGGTTGCACTCGCGAAACAACTCCGGCGTGGCATCGCGCTTATCGGTAAGAATCGAGCAGCACAGTTGGTCGATGCCGAGTTTGTCGGCGGCGTCCACCATCTTGCGGTCCGAGTCGGACCAGTTGGAGACACTGTGGTGGGTCAGGTGGGTATGACAGTCGATGACTTTACCACCAGCGACGGCCGCGCTCAACGGTGCTGCGGCGGCCAGCCCTCCGAGGAACCTTCGGCGTGAGACGGACATGGCAGAAGGGCCATTATAGTTGGACCATCCTACCAGCGCACGGTGGTCTTGCGGCCTTCGGTTTCGCCCCGCAGCCACAGGTACAGGGGAGCATGAGGCGCGGGCGCCGGCCAAGGCATGGTGATGGAGAGAGTCTGCGCGCCACCGGAAGCGGCCGCGGGAAGCTCGGTGACCCGCAATCCCGAGTCCGCGCTCCAGCCCACCTGCTCAATCCATTCGAGATCGCTGCCCTCCAGCAGGCCGATAAACCCGGCGTCGCCGCTCTTTTCATCAGTCAGACGGAAGCGGGTAATGCGGGGAATCCTAACCACCCGTCCCAGGGTTACGGGGTCGGAATTTCCCTCCGGTTCCGTGCCGATTCGGAGGACCAGGCGGCATCCGGGCTGTCCGACCAACCCCGGCTCAATGACCACGTAGAGCGAGTCCGCTGCCGACCGTTCGGCGCGCAGGCCTTCCACCCGTCCACCCACCCGCACCCGCTTGCGTCCCAATTCGGTCGAGGCATCGTCGCAGCCGGCGTCGACAACGGCTTGCGGCTTAACGTTGGCGACCGTCAGCCCGAAACTCGCCGGCGCGTGTGCGCCCAGTTCATCGCCCTTCAGTGCGACCGCGGAGTCCGCCGGCCGGGACGGCCGCACGTGAGTCACTCGCGGGCGCGGACCCACGACATCGATGGCCGAGGGCAGGGAAACGGGATCTTCCAAGTCGTCGAGATACAGCCAGACGGGAAGCTTGTCCCCGGGTTTGACGCTGCCGGCCAGCGCGCCGCGGACGCGAAGCTGTGTGGTTGTTTGCGATTCGATCGTGAGGCTGGCGCCATCGGCCTCGACCTTCGTGACCGCGTCCAGGCGCTCTCCGCTCAGCGCGATCGCCTGGCTGCGCTCCCCGACATTCAACCGGACCGGCACGTTCGTGATCTTCGGCGGTTCGGGGCGGACCGGAATCACAATCTCGTGCCGGTCGCCTCCTGCCTGGATGAAGGCGAGGCGCAGGGGTCCCGGCGCGAGCCTGGTGGTATCGAGTTCAACCGCTATGGTCGATTGGGGCCCGCCCCGAAGACCCTTCGGCAGCCGGAACGTGGCCGAGGCGCCGTCCTGCTCCACACGGTCGACAAACTCGAAGTCCGCTCCTTCGATGTCAACGGTCACCTTCCCGCGCCCGGCGATCAACTTCGGCTTGGAAGTGCGTGCCAGGCGCGAACCTTTCAAGTCAGGGAGAGACCGTACCTCCACTTCCACTTTGGTGGCGAACGAGTTCCAATCCCAGATGCCCTCCAGTTGGTGGCGGCCCGGTGAAAACCGGTCCGGAGGGAACGCCGCATCCAGAACGGGCTTGCCCGGTACGGTGAGCACAGACGCCGCCACACGGCGGCCGTCGGGCGTGACCCATTGCCAGTGGCGGACACGGTCGAGCAGCGCCGAATCCGCCGTCACGGCGAGACGTGAGGTCGAACCGAGCGGAACCGATGCCGGGCCGGTCAACGCGACAGCCGGGGGCTGGATTCCCGGAAAGCTACGGGCCCACAGGTACGCGGGCCGTGTTCGGGCCGACGGGGCGGCGTGTTTGGCGCACAGGGTCAACGCTTCGCCGCCTCCCAACTGCGCGAAGGACGACCGCAACTCCAGCCGCGGAAACAGAAGGGTGTGCAGGTTGGTCAACAGTGCGGCGCCGCCGGCGCCCAGGCCGACGGTGCTCCCGAAGAAGAGTCCGGCCACCGATGCGGCGAGGCTTGCCGATTGCTGAAGCCGCGCACGAGGCTCGGTGCGCAGCGGATCGTAGGTGGCCAAAGCGGGATTTACTGCGCGAAGCAACGTCAGAGTCTGTTCGTCGGGCGGCGCGGCGCGGTTCAGCCGGGCGCCCGTTCCATATTGAGTGGCAAAACTACGGACCGCGACATCGAGATCCTGCCCCAGATCCCGGTTGACATCGGACAGCGCCCGCAATAGCGCCTCGGTCTGCGCGGTCTGCTCGGCGTATCGGGCCAGTTGGTTCAGCACTTCCCGGTCGCGCCCGCCCACTTGCTCGATCTTGCCGCGATCCAGGCCTTCCGGCCCCCACACCACCGCCGCGAGCGACACGTCGAACGGCATGGTCCAATCGGCGGTTGCGGCCGCCGGCTTCGATTCCAATAGCCGTAAAGGGGCTTGACTGCTGGCCGCCACCAGGAGCGACAACTCGCCCTTTTGAGGAGTGGCGGCCGATGTGGGGAAGTACAGGATGCGGGTACCGGCGGGTAAATGATTCAGGCTCTGAATCGGGAGCGCCGCTCCACCTTCCGGGGCTACGGCCATCAGCCGGAATTCCGCCACGGGCAGGCCGGAAGGACAGGTCCCTGCGCCGGCCAGTGGCAGTGTGAGCAACGGCGCAAGGACCCAAAGGCTTCGCAACATTCGCAAGGAAAAATGAACCCGTTGGCCGAATCGGCCGGATCACGCGTTCATGTTTTCTAGACGCCCGGAGCGGCCGGAAAGACGGTTTTGCGAACAAAAAATCGCAGGGGTGCGACTTCAGGCAAGCGGTGGACTTCCGCCCGCCCACGCTCCTCGGGAAGGCCCAACGGGCGCCGGCACATCGGAGCCAAGGCGCGCGAGCGAAAGGCTCAACAGAGGATAGGGCCAACCGCCAGGGGGTGCGCTAGGGCTCGCGCCACCGGGCGAAAGGACCAGACCCGAGGGGCGCGCTGAAGCGCGCCGCCGACTGAAGTCGGCCCACAAAGTTGCGCCACTTACTTAATTCCACTCGGGCAGCGGCCGCCCTTTCCACAACCACACGATGAAGTCCGTCATCGGCGCCTTTCCTCCCAATTCCCGCAGACGGACGGCGTTTTGCGCCCGGTGGCCTTGGCTGTGCATCACCACCTGCGTCAACGCCTCCGCCACGGTGATCTGGATGGGCGGGTTCTGAAACCACGGAAGAGTGACGATTTCGCCCAGCCGCGCTTCGATTTCGCCGGAGAGGAAGTCCGCGTACGCCTGATGGTTCTGCTGGGCCTGTTCCCGTAACTGCTGCGGTTCGGCCGACGGCGTCAGGGTCAGCCGCTCGAACTTCTCGCCGCGCGCGACGCGCAGGAAGATATACTGCACTTCCACCAGATGGTGTAGCCGTTGCCGCAAGCCCTTGTCCGCCAGCGCCGCCGGGCAGGTGTCGAGGGCACGCCAGTGTTCGGCATCGGCCCATGCCTGGTGACGGCAGAGATCCTGCAGATATTGAAAGTTCATGTGGTTTCCATCTTACGGGCTTGCGCGCGCCGGAAGTACCCGCGATCCCGAATGAGCGCCGCTACATCGGGGGGTACCTGGTCTACCCAAGACAGGTCACCCGTCCGAATTTTGTCGAGCACGTCGCCGGGATGGATGGAGAGATACTCCGGCGTGTACTCCCGAATCCCCTCGATCGATCCGTTCTCCACAAGATGTGAATACAGGTGCCGCAGGTTCGGCGCCACCGGCATGTTCTCGACGGTCACGATCTGCCCGTCCTGAAGCATTGGGTACACGTACAGTGTCAACCCGTTCCGGAACAGCCTGCCGAACGATTCCAGGATTCCGCCCTCCAGGTTGTCGTAGTACTTCTCATCGAAGATCTCGAGCAGGCTCGGCAGGCCGAGGCCCATGCCGATCATCTTCTTCGTATAGCGGAACAGGTGCTGGGCCAGCCGGTAATACTCGGCGAAATTCGAGACCATCATCGACACCCCGATCGAGCCCAGACTGTCCACGCGGTCCAGGAAATCCTGCTTGTCGACGGCCCCCTCCACGGTCAGGTTGCTCATGGTCATCTCGATCACCGGAACCACCTGTTCGGCCTCCACGGCCGGTTCTTTCAGGAAGAGAGTGTAAGCGCCCCTCAGAAGCTCGGCAGTCGCCAGGGTGACGGGCCGGAAACTGCCTCTCCCCACGATCACCGGCCGTTGATACAGGGCTTCGGAAGGCTCGACCGGCTGGCCCTTCGCGTCGAACATCGCCGCGCCCGACAAGCCAAGTTGCACCAGGTGCAGAATCATCAGCCGGTTGTCCACGGAACCGAAGGCCGGTCCAGAGAACGAGATCATGTCGATCTCCACCTGCCCCGGACTCAGGTTGTCATCGAGGGAGCGGATCAGGTCTTCCGGGTTCCGCCAGAGTTCCTTAGCCCCGAATACCAGATTGACTCCCAGAATGCCCAGGGCGGCCTGTTGCTGGTGGTTTTCCCGATCGAGCAGCCGGGTATGAATCAGAATATCGGAAGGAGCGCCGCGCGGCTCGGTTTGGAATCGGATGCCCAGCCACCCGCGGCCCTCCTCCTTTCGCGAGAAACTGGTCGCCGCCACTGTGTCGGCGAAGGCGAAAAACCTGGACGTCTCGCCGCGGGTCGCATCCAGGCGCTCCATCAGCAGGCGATATTCGTGGGTGAGCATTTCCTGAAGGCGCTGGCGGGTTACATAGCGGCGGGCCGTTCCGTAGATCGCGTCGCTGAACTTCATGTCGTAGGCCGACATCGCCTTGGCGACGGTGCCCGCCGCGGCGCCGACACGGAAAAACCAGTGCGCCACTTCCTGCCCGGCGCCGATCTCGGCGATTGTGCGGTAAAACGATTTGTCCAGATTTACCTGGAGCGCCTTTTGATGGGTGGGCGGAACCTCTTGCGTCATAGCGTGTCTCAGCATAGCGCAGGCGCTTCAGGAAACCGGCGAGACGCGCTCGAGCCATGACAGTGCGCGCGGGCGGGTGCACGTACACTTTGCGGTGTGATGCGCCATGATGGAGGATTGCCGTGTCTTTTCTTTATTGCGACGTCAGCCTCCCGGTTCCACTCGACCAGCCGTTTACCTACAGCTTGCCCTTGACGCTGCGCCATCGGGTGAAACCGGGTTGCCGCGTGATCATACCGTTCGGACCGCGCAAGCTCACCGGCGTCGTCCTGGCGTGCCACGATCAGGCTCCCTCGATGGCCGCGCGGGATGTTCTTCGCCTGCTGGACTCGGAACCGGTGCTGGACGAGACGCTGCTCGGTCTTGGCCGCTGGATCGCCGGCTACTACTGCGCGCCCCTGGGCGAGGTGCTGCGCACCATGCTCCCGCTGGGCGGCGACGTGCGCTCCGGAAAGGTCTACACGCTGACCGACGCCGGACGCGACGCGGCGCGGCAACTCACGCTGGGCTCGGAAGAGGGCGACCCGGTGATTGATGTGCTGCGCGCCCTGGAATCGAGGTCCCTTTCCGCCGGGTATCTGCTGAAGAAACTCCCGCTGGCCGATAAAGCGATCAAGAGCCTGATCAAGAAAGGCTTTATCGCGACCGAGGAAGTGCGTGAGGAACGCGACCCGCTGCGGACGCCGTCGGATCGCCTGCGCGTCGAAGAGGGGAAGCAGCCTCCGCAAGGGACCAAACTGCCCAAGGCGGAGAGGGAGGTGCTGGCTTTCCTGGAACTGCATCCCGGGTCGCACAATCTGAAAGAACTCGAGGACATGGTGAAAAATGCGGGGACCGCCGCGCGGGCGCTGGCGCGCAAATGCCTGCTCACGCTGCGCCGGGAACCTCTGGCGCTCAGCGGGTGGAACCACACGCGCCCGCCGCATGTCCTCAACCCGGCGCAGCAGGCGGCGTTCGAGCCGATCCACGCCGCGGTCGAGGCCAAACAATTCCGTACGTTTCTGTTGTACGGGGTCACCGGCTCGGGCAAGACGGAGGTCTACCTGAGCGCGATCGATACGGCGCTGGCGGCCGGGCGAGGCGCGCTGCTGCTGGTGCCGGAAATCGCGCTCACGCCGGCCATGGCCGGCCAGTTCTTTTCACGGTTCGGCGATCGCGTGGCGATCCTGCACAGCGCCTTCACCGACACCGAGCGCTCCGACCAGTGGAAGCGGATCCGGGCCGGGCAGGCCAGCGTCGTCGTCGGGACGCGTTCCGGCGTCTTCGCGCCTGTTAAAGACCTGGGGCTGATCGTGGTCGACGAGGAACACGATACGAGCTACAAGCAGGAGGAGACGCCGCGCTATCACGGCCGCGCCGTCGCCATCATGCGGGCTCAGGCCGTCAACGCCTGCGTCGTGCTGGGGTCGGCGACGCCGAGTCTCGAGAGCCGCTTCAACGCCGAGCGCGGCAAGTATACGCTGCTGGAGCTTCCCGCGCGCGTGCAGGCCCGGCCGATGCCGGAAGTGGAACTGATCGACATGCGGATGGAGTTCCTGGAAACCCGGAAGCTGACGACGTTTTCCCGGCGCCTGATCGATGCCATCAAGTTCAGGCTGGAAAACCGGGAGCAGACGATGCTGCTGCTCAACCGCCGCGGCTTCTCCAGTTTCGTCGCCTGCCGCGCCTGCGGCGACCGCATGCAGTGTGTCAACTGTTCCGTGACGCTCACTTATCATCGCCGCGACCGGCGCATGCTGTGCCACTACTGCAACTACGCGGCGAGGGTGCCCTCGGAGTGCCCGAAGTGCGGTAGCGAGAAAATCTACTTCCTCGGAACGGGCTCAGAGAAAGTGGAGGAGGAACTTCATCGCGAGTTTCCCGAAGCGCGGATCGCGCGGCTCGATCGCGACACCGCCACCGGCCGGAGGCAGTTCGAGCACATCCTGGGCGGCTTCCGCGATGGATCGTTCGACATCCTGGTCGGGACGCAGATGATCGCTAAAGGCCACGATATCCCCAACGTGACGCTGGTGGGCGTGGTGTCGGCGGACATTGGTCTCGGCATGCCCGATTTTCACGCAGCCGAGCGAACGTTTCAATTGCTGACCCAGGTGGCCGGGCGCGCCGGGAGAGGAGATACGCGGGGGATCGTGCTGATTCAAACCATCAACCCGGATCACTACGCGGTGCGCCTGGCGGGCCTGCAGGATTTCCCGCACTTCTACGAGAAAGAGATCGAATACCGCCGCGCCATGAGCTATCCCCCGTTCAGCGCGCTGGCGAACCTCCTGGTGCGCAGTGAGAAACAGGAGGAAGCCTTGCGGCTGGCGACCGATCTGCACCGGCAACTCACTCCGGCGCCGGAGAAGGTGCGCATCCTGGGCCCGGCGGAGGCTCCGGTGGTGCGCTTGAAAACCGAGTATCGCTACCAAATGCTGATCAAGTCGGCGAGCCGCAAGACGTTGGGCGAACTGCTGCACCGCACGCGGCACTATGCCCTGGAGCACAAGTGGCCGGCCACGGCGCTGGTGATCGATGTCGATCCGGTCTCGCTGATGTAGGGTTGATCGCCGGCAGCGCGGCCGGCTACGGGCAGGGCGCCCGCCCCACAAGCGTCACTGTCGGGGTTGAGTCAACGCGAATTCGCCCGTAGCGGGGTACTAAAAGTCCGGGATAGGACCGTCTTGGGCCGATAAGCATACGCGATGACCCAAACGCTCTCCTGGCGTCACGCCAAGTGTCAGGCGCGTGGCCACCGCCGTCATCGCCTTACCTCGCACTTATCATCCGCTTTTTTCGTTTCCGCGACGGTGTGGAGCCTGTCGTTCGCACCGCACGCAAATGCCGCCATCCTACAAGCCGGTTCCGGCAAGGCCTACAACAGCCCTTGCTCCGCGATCGCCGCCGCCCGGTCGGGCGATGTCATCGAAGTGGACTCGGGCGGCCGGTGGATCGACGACTTCTGCACGATCTCGACACCCGATCTAACCTTGCGATCCGTGGGAGCCGGCCGGGCGAAGGTATCCGCCTCGGGGACCCTGGAGTTGGGGCCGCACCAGGCGATCTGGGCAATCAATGCCCCGGGGGTGACGATCGAAGGCTTCGAACTGTACGGGGCCAGGGCCTCGAAGGCGATCCGGGTGCTGCCGGGCTTTGGAGTGGTCATCCGGAACAGCTTTCTCCACGACAACGACGTAGGTGTGGAGGTCGCCGATGGCACTTCGGCCGAGGTGCTGATCGAGCGTTCAGAGTTTTCGTCAAACGGCAATACAATCGACATCGGACACGTGGCGCGATTCACGATGCGGGCCAGCTATCTCCACAATGGGGAAGGGGGTGCCCTGGTTCTCACGAGGGCAGCGGAAAACTACCTCCTGTCGAACCGCATCACCCAGGAAAAAGGGGCGAGCCCGCGCGAGATCGACGTGCCGGGCGGTGGCCGCACCTACCTCATCGGCAACCTGGTACAGCATGGGGCGAACAGCCAGGACGCGGTAATGGTGGCGTACGGGCGTAACGGGCCGCAAAACCCATCGAACGAACTGTACCTGGTCAACAACACCTTGGTAAACGAGCAGACGGAGGGGTCGTTCGTTCGTTTGAATTCCAGGGTGGCGCCGTTTGCGGTCATCAGAAACAATATCTTCTGCGGGAACGGGACGGTCGACGCGGCTGGGGCATCGATCGCCAACAACTTCGCCGGGGACCCCGATTTCGTGGACCGGGAGGGCTTCGATTATCGATTGCGTCCCACGTCGCCGGCGATCAACACGGGAGGGGACCCCGGAGTGGGTGCCGGATACCCGCTGACGCCGGTAGAGCAGTATCTCCACCCGATGGGGGAGGAGGTGAGGATCAGCAACTCGGTGATCGACATCGGGGCCTACGAATACGGAGGCGGCACCGGAAAGTGGGACGCCGCGGGGCAGCCCGTTTTGGCCTTGAAACCGCAGCAACCGGCGGCCGCACCGCGGACCCCGCTCGCCGGCGACGGAGGGACGCTTTCCCTAGCCTCAGGGACGGTAGTGGCCGGCAGTTCGCTTACCCTGAATCTGTCGCTGACTTCGGTGGGGCCGCAACCATCGGGCTTGCAGTGGACGCTGACGTACCCGGCCGGGGATGTCCTGTCGGTACAGGTGGCCGCCGGGGCTGCGGCAACGGCCGCCTCGAAAAGCGTGTCGTGCGGGACCGCGGCCGGATCGACAACCTGCATCTGTTCGGCATGAACGCGACGCCGATCGGCGACGGTGTCGTGGCCACTGTCACGTTTCAGGTGGCGGCCAGCCCGTCGTCGAGTTCGCTGAATATGGGCGTGGCCAACGCGGTCGCGACCTCCGGCGCGGGTACCCCCATTCCGGCGGCGGGCACGGGTGGCACCATGACCGTGCAGAGTGCGCAAACGCCGGTTCCCTCAACCGTCTCACCGTCGAGCGGATCGGGTCTCTCGCAGACATTCTCCGCCGTCTACAACGATGGCAACGGGGCCGCCGACATCGCCAGCGCCTACGTGCTGGTGAATTCCCAAATCCGCGGAGACCTTGCCTGCTTCGTGGTCTACAACCAGGCCGCCAACACCGTTCAACTTCTCGACAACTCCGGGCAGTGGTGGTCGGCGCCCGCTATGGTGGGTGCGGGTTCTCTGAGCAATTCGCAATGCACCGTCAACGTGGCCGGAGTGACCACCAGCACGTCCGGCACGGCGCTGACGGTGAATCTTCCCATCACCTTCACGGCGGCGTTTGCCGGCGGCAAGAACACGTATCTGCTGGCGATTGATCGAAACGGGCTGAACAGCAACTGGTCCCTCAAGGGGACCTGGACCGTACCTCTGGGGCCGCAGCCGCCGATCCCGGGCACCCTCACGCCCGCGTCGGGGAGCGGCTACTCCCAAACCTTCACCGCCAC
Organism: Bryobacteraceae bacterium; assembly: GCA_046160045.1. Classification (GTDB taxonomy): domain Bacteria; phylum Acidobacteriota; class Terriglobia; order Bryobacterales; family Bryobacteraceae; genus CAZGUX01. The sequence goes on along the minus strand of JBJXGR010000575.1, from coordinate 6,771 downwards.
GTACACGGACGGCAATGGCGCGGCGGACATCACGGGCGCCTATTTCCTGGTGAATTCCCAAATCCGGCCCGACGCCGGCTGTTTCGTCTACTACAGCCGCTCGGCCAACACCGTGCAACTGTTGAACGACGCAGGCACGATCTGGTCGGCGGCGATCACCGCGGGCGCCGGCAGCCTCGGCAACAGCCAATGCACCATCAGCGGCGCGGGACTTTCCGCCTCGGCTTCCGGGAATACGCTCACGGTAGCGCTGCCGGTCACCTTCACCGCGGCGTTTGCCGGGACCAGGAGCATTTACCTGCTGGCCATCGATTCCACCGGCAATAACAGCAACTGGTCGTCAAAAGGCACGTGGACCGTGCCCGCGGCCAATCAGCCTCCAGTTCCGTCGTCGATTTCACCGAACTCCGGGAGCGGCGCTTCCCAGACCTTTGCAGCCGTCTATACCGATCCGAACGGCGCCACCGACATCGCCGGAGCCTACCTCCTTGTCCATTCGCAGGTGCGCGCGGATGCCGGCTGCTTTGTGTACTACAGCCGCGCGGCAAATACCGTCCAACTGCTCAACGACCTGGGAACACTGTGGTCCTCGCCCCTCACGGCGGGGTCGGGGTCTCTCACCAACAGTTATTGCACCCTCAGCGGAAGCGGCGCCTCGGGTGTGGCATCGGGCAATACGCTGACGGTTCAGTTCCCGCTTTCGTTCACGCCAGCGTTCGGGGGATCGAGAAACGTGTATTTGCTCGCCATCGACGCAGGAGGGGCCAACAGCAACTGGTACACGCTCGGCGCCTGGAGCGTGCCTCCAGGCCCACTCCCGGCGTCGCCGCAAACCGTGTCACCGTCGTCCGGCAGCGGCTACTCGCAGACCTTCACGGCAACGTATTCGGATCCGAACGGCGGCGCCGATATCGCCGGGGCGTACTTCCTCTTCCATTCACAAGTCCAGGCGGGCGCCGGTTGCTTCGTCTACTACAACCCGGCCGCCAACACGGTGCAATTGTTGAACGACGCCGGGACGGTTTGGTCCGCGCCCATCACGGCCGGCGCAGGAACGCTGGCGAACTCGCAATGCACGATCAGCGGGGTCGGAGTCAGCGGAGCGGCCTCCGGCAACGCTTTGACAGTGACTTTGCCCGTGATCTTCTCGCCTGCATTTTCCGGGGCCAGGAACGTCTACCTGCTGGCCGTCGATTCAACGGGCGCCAACAGCAACTGGCATCCTCTGGGCACATGGACCGTGCCCTGAGCACTCACTTCTGCGCAACCGTCTGGCCGCCGGGAGCGCCATACAGCTTGCGATACATCCCGGCGTTGCGGAGGACGGCCTGCACGTAGTCGCGCGTCTCGTTGAAGGGGATGGTCTCCACAAACTCGGCGGGCTCTTCGAAGTCGCCCCAGGTGGTCCATGTGGCCGCGCGGGAGGGACCGGCGTTGTACGAAGCCAGCGTTTGTTCCACTTTCCCGCCACACGAGTCGAGCATCGAGCGAAGAATCAGGGTTCCGAGGCGCAGGCTGATGGATGGCTGATAGAGCATGCTGGAAGAAAAGCCCTTCAGTCCGGCGCGCCGCGCCATGCCGCGCCCTGTGGACGGCAGCACCTGGGTGAGACCCAAGGCGTTGGAACGCGACCGGGCGTGGGGGTCAAACTCGGATTCCTGACGGATGAGGCCCGCCACGAGGTAAGGGTCGAGAGCGTTTTTTTCCGCGTTTTGCCAGAGTTCTTCGCGGTAGGGAAGCGGGAAGAGGAACTTCCACAACCTGTCGGGCGCCTGATCGACCTCGAGCGCAAAGTAATCGGAAACCAGGCTCTTGACATGCCGCATGGCGCGCGCCGGGCTCTCGGCCAGGCGGGCCAATTCCACCGCGATGATGGCCGGTTGGCCGTCCCGTTTTGCGCCGAAGCGCAATTCGGTCATGGCGAGATCCGGCAGACCGGCCTCGGTGAGAAGCCTCGAACGCTCGATTCGGAGGCGTGTAGAGGACTGGGCCTCAAAATCCAGCGGCTGGCGCTTCGTGATGGGCAACTGCGTGAGAAACACCTGCGCGTCAGGATCCGGAGTGGCGCGGGAGAGAGCGGGCTGCCTCATCCGCTCGCGGGCCAGGTAAGCGTAATAGTAGTTGGGAAAGCGGTCGCCGATGAACTCGTAGTAGAGGCGCGCGGCGCCGGGCCGTTTGGCTTTCTCCTCGAAACGGCCGAGGAAATAGAGTGCGGCGCTGGCCTTGGAGGAACCCGGGTAGCGGGTGACGTGCTCGCGGAACAGTTCCGGCGCCTTCCGGTCACGCTTCCGGTGCGCAACCCAGATCATCCGCCAGTGGCAGAGGGGCGCTTCCACAGAATCGGGAAACGACTCGGCGCAGGCGCGATAGAGCGGTTCGTAGCGCTCGGGCTCGTTCTGGACGAAGTATCGGTTGGTGAAGGCGAGCAGCGCCTTCAATCGCCAGGGCGACCGGCTGTGTTTTCTGGCGAGGCGGCCGAGCCACTCGCCGGCCTGCCGATCGGCATCGCGGCGAACGGCGCACAGATGGAGATAGTGCAAGCGCTCGGCCTCGACTTCCGGGTCTGCCGGCGAGAGGGATTCGAGGGCTTGGCGGGCGGCGTCGATCCGGTTCTGGAGGTAGTCGGCCGCGGCGGCGCGGACTAAGGCCAAGTCGTGATCGCTACCCTTGAGGCGGTCGGCCAGATCCAGGAACTCCGAACGGGCGCGACCGTACTGGCGGGCTTCGAGCAAGCTCGCGGCGCGATTCATCTCGAGGGCGGCAACGGGCTGAGGGTAGGCCGCGCCGAGGTCGCGCCGCAACGCGGCCAGCGCATCAGAAGCCTTGGCAGCCTGATCCGACGCCGGAAATTCGTAATAGACACGCTGGAAATGCGCGGCGGCCTCGGCAGGCCTGGAGGAGGCCAGAAGCGCGTTGCCGAAGGCGAGTTCACCCGAAGGCTGGGGCGTGTCGCCGGCGCGTTCGCTCAACAGTCTTAGCGACTCTTCTGGCTTTCCGCTCTCAGTCAGGGTTTTGGCCTGGAGCAGAATAGCCTGTCCCAGGAATGGAGACTCGGGCTGATACGTGATGACCCGTTCGAGCAGGTCCCGCGCCGCCCGGTAATCCTGCAGGGCCAAACGGGCGCCGCCCAAGTGAAAAGACACGTAGTCATCGACTTTGAGCAGTTTGCCTCGCAACGGATCGAGGTGGCGGGCGGCTTCCGGAGTGCGGTTCTCCTGGTAGGCCTGAATCCCCGCCGCCAGCGAAGCGAGGTGAGGATCGGTTGGCCGCCTCGGTTTTGCATGCGCAGTCTGAGGCGGGGGCGAGGCAGGCGCCGTCTTTTTGGCAGTGCTCTTCTTTCGCGCGGGAGCGGCGGCGAGGAGTGAGGCCAGGAGGAGGAATCCGAGAAATAGACGGCCCTTCGACATTTCAGACCAACGGTCCCGGGTAGCCGGTTCCCAGCAGAGCCACATGGTCCTGGGCCAAGCTTTGGACCAACTCGACGTGGAGATAGTCGACCATGGTGGAGGATGCTGCGACAAACCGCTGGCGGAACGTCTCTCTCGCCTCGTCGATCACGGGCTTGAGTTCCCCGTATAGATTGTGGCGGCGGCGGCCTTTTTGGACGGCTTCAGCCTGTTCGAGGCGCATTTCCGCTACCTCGACGCGGGCGAAGCGGCGGGCGCTGAGATGCAATTCCCGCTCTTCAGGGCTAAGCGAAGACCAGGGAAGGCTTTCGACGGTGCGAGGCTTCTGGGCGAGAGACACGCCCTCGATGGAGATCAGACCGGTGGCGGGCGGCGGTGTCTGGGGGCGCGGCGGGGCGACGGCGAGCAGCGCGTCGGTGGCGATGCCGGCCATCCCGGCGAGCAGTTCGAGCGACGAGAAGTCGACCTGCCCGGACTCCCGCGAGGCGCCATAGAGCAGCGCGGCCGTTTCGCCTCGAACGACGATCGGAAACAAATAGACTTTCTCGCCGCCGCCGTGATGAAAGATCTGGACTAGTTGCGGGGAGACCTCGCGAGGCGTTGCGATCGAAACCACCATTTCGCGGCTCTCCACGCACTCGCTGAGGGCCGGCGCTTCGGCGAGGGGGATGTCGAGCACCTCGAAAAGCGCCTGCAATGGTTCGGAGTCCACCCCGTGAAGGGTAAGGCCGACCAGCATGGGCCCGCTGACCGAAAGGATAGCGAAGCGTTCACAGACCGAACCGGCTGCCTCTTCCAGCCAGCGCATGATCTCTTCCGGACTCGAAGCCTGCCGGAAGCGGCGGAAAGCCTGAGCCAATTCAGCGGAGCGTTGCTGGCGGACGCGACTTTCCGTGGAGGCGACGGCGGCGGCGATCTCCTCGGCAGCCTCCCGTTCGGTCCGTCGAACGGCGCTGGCGACGGTCACCGCCAGCAAATGTTCCAACTGGCGAGTCGATGCCTCGAGGAACTCCTCTCCTGCCCGATGCCACTCCGCTTCAACCGCCCTGCGGAGCAATTGCCGCGTCGTCTCACCGGTCGGATCTGTTGTCTCATTCGCCGCGATCGCGGCGGCTATCTGGTCGAGTGCCAATCTAAGCCTGATTCTATCATCGCGGCATCGGCGTGCCCCGCGCGCAGTAAGATCACAAATATGGCTCACTTTCTGAAAGACAAATGCGCTGTGGTAACCGGCGGTACCCGCGGTATTGGGCGGGCGATCGCCCGGGATCTGATGCGAGCGGGAGCCTCGGTGGCCATTTGCGGCCGGACTTCCGACAGCGTGGACGCAACCGTGGCCGACTTGTCAGCCTTTGGCAGCGTGTTCGGGGAGGCCGCTGACGTTTCAAGATGGGATCAGGTGGAGCGCTTTTTTGGCACGGTCGGGCACCGTTTCGGCGGCTTGGACATTCTGGTAAACAACGCTGGCGTGGGCGTGTTCCGGAACCTGGCTGAGATGACGCCCGAAGATTGGCACCGGGTGATCGATCTGAATCTGTCGGGAGCCTTCTACTGTTCGCGCCTGGCGATCCCTTTGATGAAGGTCAAAGGCGGTGGTCACATCATTCATATCAGCAGTTTGGCGGGCAGGAATGCATTTCCGGGCGGGGCCGCCTACAACGCGTCCAAGTTCGGCTTGAACGGGTTCAGCGAAGCAATGATGCAGGATCTGCGATACGACAACATCCGGGTGAGCGATATCATGCCGGGCAGCGTGGCCACCGGTTTTGGCTCGGGAAGCGGCGAGGAGAATTGGAAAATCGCCCCGGAGGATGTGGCGCAAGTCGTTGTGTCGCTTCTGCGGATGCCTGACCGAACGCTGGTGAGCCGGGTCGAGATGAGGCCCTCCCGGCCCCCGAAACCCGGGCGCTAACGCTCCGCCGTTCCTGCCGATAAGAGAAGTGGCACGCCGCTTGCTCGTGCCTGTATAGGGAAGGACCTCCCAGCCGGGTGACTGAGGAACCTTCATCCGGAGGTACGAGCCTTTTATGATCCGAACAAACAAGTCGCTGGACCCGACACTGACCGGCCGTCAGGCTGAGAACCTGGAAACGGGATTGAAGGCCAAAGTGATCGGGCAGGATGAGGCGATTAACCAGATCGTCAACATTTACCAGACGTATCTGGCCGGCATGGTGCCGCCAGGTAGGCCGATCGGCAATTTCCTGTTCCTCGGCCCGACCGGTTCCGGGAAGACACGGCTGGTCGAGGCAACGGCCGAGACACTGCTGGGAGACGAGAAGGCGGTGATCAAGGTGGACTGCGCCGAGTTCCAGCACAGCCACGAGATCGCCAAGCTGATTGGTTCGCCGCCCGGGTACCTCGGGCATCGGGAGACGCATCCGGTCCTGAGCCAGGAAGTGCTCAATCAGTTTCACACCGAACGGCTGAAGATCAGCTTCGTGTTGTTCGACGAGATCGAAAAGGCCAGCGATTCGCTATGGAACCTTCTGCTGGGAATCCTCGATAAGGCTTCCCTTACGTTGGGCGACAACCGTCGCGTTGATTTCTCGCGCACGTTGATCTTCATGACAAGCAACCTGGGGGCCTCCGAAATGGAATCGCTGCTGCGGCCCAATCTCGGGTTCACGGCCCGCGCCAACGATTCGACGACCGGACGCCTGGATGCAAAAATCGATGGGAAAATCGGGCGGGCGGGGTCGGAAGCGGCGCGCAAGAAGTTCACTCCGGAGTTCATGAACCGAATCGACAAGACCGTGGTTTTCCGGCCACTTGGAGAGCCGGAGCTCAAGAAGATTCTCGAGATCGAGCTGGGGCTTTTGCAGAAACGGATCTTTGCCTCGGCCAACCTTCCGTTTGTGTTCTCACTGACCGGCAGCGCGCGGCAGCAATTACTCGAGGAAGGAACCGACGTAAAATACGGCGCCCGGCATTTGAAACGGGCCATTGAGCGGGCACTGGTTCACCCTCTATCGAACCTGATCGCAACCGACCAGATCCGGCCGCGAGACATGGTCCGGGTGGATTACGACCCGGAGAGCCACTCGATGCGGTTCACCAAAGAGGCGGAGGACCTTCCCGAATACGCGCTGGCGCAACTGGCCGGGGCGGTGTTGGTCTCGGCTCCCAAAGGGACTGGAGTGGCGGCGGAAATGGCGCGAACGCTCAGTGCGCGATCGTCGCGGCGAGACTGACGCGAAAGGCGACCCGCTGTTCTCCCACCCCTGGCGGGTCTCATCTGTCAACGCAAAGTAGAAATGTCCTATTCTCTGCAAAGTAGAAATGTCCGGTTTTGACGGGGCGGGGAGAGGGTGCATGGTAGTTTGGGCGTGCCGGTGAAGCGGAGACGGGCAATGCTGGCGAG
>JBJXGR010000574.1:0-5127 GCA_046160045.1 Bryobacteraceae bacterium | reverse complement strand
AGGTCATGGTCTGCTACGACAGCCCAGCATCCCAGCGTATGGTGGGCGACAATGCAGTCCGCGCTGATATCTTTGCCCTCGGCTAGGGATTATGTTCCTCCGCGCAGGCCCTTAACGTTATCCCAGTTCGGCATCGCGCGTTCCACCTATGTCGTTGTTGTTGGGAAATCCCCTTCTCGGCAACTGGACGCCGGGTGGCCTAAGGGCTGGGCTACCGACAAGCAAATGGCAGCCGATCATTCACTGCCCGGCTGAGGTCCTGCTTGCAACCGATGTAGCGCTCCGTGGTCTGGACAGACGCATGACCGAGAAGAAATTGGATCTGTTCCAGTTCCCCTCCGGCCGAATGGCACAGGCGAGCGCACGTCCGACGGAGATCATGAGGAGCGAGCGGCTTAATGTCAGCGCGCCCGGCGCAGGCCTTTACTACGTACCAAACCACGTTCTGTGTAATGCCGCTCCCCCAAACCTTCCCGTCCTTGCGGATTGATCGGAACAGCTTCCCGCTCACTAACGGAGTGCGCTTTCGGTCCAGCCGTCGACCGCCGTCTTGACCCACGCCGGCACAGGAACCGTGCGGACATGGCCAGCCTTGCCCACGAGGTCAATGATCGCCCAGTGATCTTCCCGGCGCTGGATGTCGCCCACTTTGAGCCCCACAATCTCGGACCGACGCAGATCGCAGCCGAGCAGGAGAGAAATATCGCTGCATCGCGCCTCCCCCGGAGGGTTTGGAGATTGAAACCCGCCAGCAGCTTTTCTCCCTCCTCGGCGGTGAGCCAGTTGCCTACTCGACGGCCGAGTTGGGGAACACCCTTTACGCGGCGAATTCCGGTAACCAGTTCGGGGCTGAGCAAACCGCTGTCGGCAGCTTCGTAGGCCAACCGCCGGACTGCGGCGAGCCGCACATTAATGGTGGCTGGCGCGAGTTGTTTGGATTCGAGCTGTGTCCGATAGGCGAGCACGACCCCGCGATTCAATGCCAGCCGCGGCTCCGAGCAATACCAGTCGATGAACTCGTTCATGGCACATTGATATGACCGGCGCGATTGCAGCGACGCGAGACTGTTCAGGACCGATCGCTTGGTCTGGTCTAGTTCCGGCAGCGTGGGTCGGTCTGTGCGTAGGGACTTCCTGGGATTCGAACGCTTCATTGGGAGGCGGCCTCCCGGGCCGCCTCTTTGATGTTGTGCGCTCATTGGCGATACGGGCTGTTCGCGCCAGAAATCCGAGCCGAACCGCCTGCACCTGTCCAAGATGGCGACTACCCGTCAACTGGCGTCATTCCAGTTTCCTGTAGTGCCGTTTCACAAGCTCAATGCGGTACGAGTGGTGACGATTTCGCGGATACGCGGAGAGGTAGAATCAAGAGGTTTATGCAGGCCGGCTCGCCACGCTCAACGTCCTCGCCGACCTCCGCTGACGAGGTCCGTGCCCAGGTCGAAAGAATCCGGAAGAGTACGATCTTCGAGAAATCAGAGCGTCTCGGCCGCTTTCTGTCGTTCGTCGTCGAGGAGAGCCTGGCGAGCCGCGGTGAGACTCTCAAAGAGCCGGTAATCGCAAGCGCCGTCTACCCGATACATTCAGGTTCCGATCCCGTTGTGCGCGTGGAAGCCCGGCGCCTGCGCGACAAGTTGCGCGAGTACTACACAGAGTTCCCAGGGGAGCGGATCGAGATCACGCTCCCCAAAGGAAGCTATATGCCGCGCTTCGCGGCGCGCGGCATTGTGACGGAACCCGCACCAGCCGCAGTGGAGCAGAGCTCCACGCGTAGTCCAGTTCGGCGTTGGATCGCTCTGATAACTGTAGTCGCCGTGGCGGTACTCGTCGTGTTCGCCGTGAACCGCTCGTACAGGCCCGATGTGGAGTTTACCCCTGTTCCGTTGACATCGTATCCTGGGGTTGAGGATGGCCCGTCGCTCTCGCCGGACGGCAACTTCGTCGCATTTGCCTGGACGGGTCGAGGCGGCGGTCCGAGACATATCTACGTCAAGGCTGTCGGCGGCGACGCAATCCGGCAGCTTACCGAAGGCAGTACAGGGGAGCACAGCCCTGCCTTTTCGCCCGACGGACAGCATATAGCCTTCGTTAGAAACCCTCGCGGAGTTTATGTGATGTCCGCGCTCGGAGGGTCGGAGCTGCTCATCTCGGCTGTGGGCAGTTATGCGGCATGGACTGCGGACTCTAAAGCGCTCCTCATCCGCGAGCCGGGACCGAACGGCCCTCATGGGATTGTGGAGATTTCACTGGCAACGATGGAGCGACGACAGGTCACGCAAGCGCCCATCGGTGACGGTGACTGGAGATTTGAAGTATCTCCGGATGGAAAAACGTTGGCGTTCATTCGATACGACCGCTCCGGCGTCTCAGACCTGTATCGCGTCGCAACATATGGCGGGCAGCCGACGAGGGTCACGAACTGGAATAAGAGTCTGATCGGCGTCGCCTGGACGCCGGATGGCCGCGAGCTGGTCTATTCAGTCCGAGAGGATACAGGAATGCGGCTGTGGCGGATCGCCGCCAACGTCGGCTCACCATCCAGGGGCACCCGTGTACGGGGAACCGCATCGAATGCAGGCCGTCCGTCCATCTCACGGCCGTCATCGCCCCGAGCAGCCGTACGGCTTGCGTTGGAGTTCTCACTTGCCGACGTAGGGTTACGGCTCGTGGACCTCATGGGCAAGTCAGAAGAGGGAGTGTTTAAAACGGTGGAGCGAATCGTGGATTCGACCCGAAGCGAACAGCCAGGTCGTTGGTCGGCCGATGGCCAGTGGCTGGCGTTTGCTTCGGATCGAGACGGAGAGATTGCCATCTGGATTTGCCGGCGAGACGGATCAGGCCTCTTCAAGCTTGCTCTTCAGGACGGCACGATGGCATGGTCATCGGATGGCAAACAGATGGCGTTCGATGCTGTTGAGAACGGCAACACCGATTTGTACGTGATTTCGATGCACGGCGGTCAACCTCGACGGCTTACGTCAGAACCCGGCATCGATGGAGCGGCGGAGTGGTCCCGAGATGGGCAGTGGATTTACTTCAGCTCCACCCGCGCAGGCGGGAAGATGCAATTGTGGCGGATGCCGGCCGCCGGAGGGCCGGCCGTGCAGATTACGAAGCATGGCGGCTTCCGCCCGAGGGAATCCCCAGACGGACGTTACCTCTACTACGTTGATCGCTTGCCCAGCGGCCTCAACGGAAGGGGCAGGTTAATGCGAGTACCGGTCGAAGGTGGCGAGGAGATCCAGGTTTTGGAAGAGATAGGTGGCTGGACCTGGGATCTGGCGGATTCCGGGATCGTATTCCTGGTGTCCGCTGACAGCGCGGACTTTGTGGATTTGCTCCGGCACAACGATCACAAGACCGTGCGACTAGGCCGCCTGCCCTTTCGTCCGGCCCGAGTGGCCGTCGGGTGGGCTGTCTCCCGCGATGGAAGATGGCTCCTCACAAACCAGGTTGACCGGCTCGATTCCGATCTCATGCTCATCGACAACTTCCGGTAGCACGCGGCCGAGGTTTTCGGGAAGACGTGGCTGGCACCAACAAGAGCTTTGTATTCAGCCTTGTAGCACAGGTAAATACCGTAAATACGCTGTTCCGCAGACGATCTCAGGGCCAATCTTGACACCTAAAGGCCGCGCGCGGTGCATTCGGGCCGGCCAGTACGGGTGACTCAGCACGGGCAAAAGGAGGAGATTGGTATGACGATGGAACGATGCAGAGCCGCGGTTCTCGCGCATGTGGTGACGTTTGGCTTTTCGGTCTTCATGGCGACAGCGCAACCGACTGAGCAGAGTACAGACTCATCATGCACCCAGCGTAACTCCCTGAGCAAGCGGGTGCAGTTCGCGGATTTGAAGGCGGCAGCACACATTTTGAGACATCGAGATCCATGGGCGAAGCAGCTGAGTAGCTTCGATCTGGGAGCACGCCAGAAGACCGCGGTGCCGACGAGTTTGCATGAGTTCCTCACCTTCGCGGCGGCATCGGCGGTGACCTGGACGCCTCGGGAGGAGGCGAGTTGGCAGCCGATAATTGAGAAGCTGGGGGCGGCAATCGCGGGTCTGAACCTACATGTGCCAAACATCGATCTGGTGAAGACGAACGGGAGGGAAGAGTTCGGTGCATCATATACACGAGACGACGCGATCGTGCTCCCGGAGTCGATGATCTCCCTGGCTTCGAGCAATCCTCGCAACGCGTATTTCCTGCTCGCCCACGAACTGTTTCATGTTCTGTCGCGGACAGATTCCCGGCTTCGGGACAGACTGTACGCACTACTCGGGTTCGAACGAGTGAGGCGATTCGAGTATCCCGCCGAATTGGAGGATCGCCGAATCAGCAACCCAGACGCATTTGAATACCTTCATACATTAAAGGTGCAGGCTGGGGCTGTGAGCGTTCATGTTTTGCCTGTGATTCAGTCCCTGGTGCCGTTGCAGGAAGCTATCCAGCTTCCTAATTTCTTTGCGGCACTTGACATCGTTCTTCTGCCGGTCGAACCCCGCACCGGTGTGGTCCGCCGCGACAGCAATGGCAATTTGATCCGGTACAGTTTCGGCAACACCAATTGGGTGCCGCTGATGCTGCGCAATTCCTCATACATCATTCATCCCGAGGAACTGCTTGCAGACAACTTCGCCACACTGATGGAATGGCGTTCTACCGGTGTTCTTCCTCCGAGCAATCCCGGTGGCTTTCCCGTCAACGACGTTAGCCTGCTCAAGTCCATACAAGATGTTCTGACCGGCGGCTGCAGGCAGCGAAACCCTAGTTCACACTGGCACCCGAATTCAATAGTCAGGGCTCCGGCAGATGACGAGCGAAAAGGCTAAGATTGTGGCCTCGGTTGAACAATGGCTCTAGCGTTCCGGTAAGTTCGAGGCTCCCGTGGCAGATCAGCGGCGCTTCACGGCGGCGAGCGTACACCGGGGCTCAAATCAGACCGGTTTCCCGCAGCCTGGCGGCGATTTGCGGCGCCAGTTCCATCACGTTGTCCTGAGACTTCAGGTAGAGGATTCCGCCGAAGTCGGAGGGAATCTCGATCTTCCCGTGCGATAGCAGCATGTTCTGGGGCCGTCCAAGACGGGCCATGAACCAGCCGATTTCGATCAGGACGTTCTGGCGCGG
>JBJXGR010000573.1:0-19514 GCA_046160045.1 Bryobacteraceae bacterium | reverse complement strand
GGCGCAGCCGGGTCCCTGCTGTACGCGCCCGCCGGGCGACAAAAAACGTCGCCCGGCGGCACTTTCAGGGGAGCACACATCTTAGTTCGCACCCCACCATCGAATGTGCGCGGTTCGCCGTCAGTGGCGCCGGACGCCAGCCGGCGGCGCTTCGATCAACCGGACCAGGGCCTGCAGAAAGCGCGCGGCTGGTGCGCCGTCGACCACGCGATGATCAAAGGTCAGGCTCAACGTGATTCGCTCGCTCACCCCGAGTTCGCCGTTCGCCAGCACGGCCGGCTCTTTGCGGATCGCGCCGAGACCGAGCACCGCCGTCTCGGGAGAATTGATGATGGGCGTGAACGCGTCGACGCCGAATCCGCCCAGGTTGGTGATGGTGAACGTGCCGCCGGCGAGGTCCTCGGCGCGAAGACGGCGGGCCCGTGCGGCCTCGATCAACTCGCGCGAACGGCGCGCCACGTCCTCGAGGCTGGAGGCGGCAACGTCGCGCAGCACAGGGACCAGCAACCCCTGCGGCGTGTCCACGGCGATGCCGATGTGAACCTGCGAAGGCAATACGATGTGATCGCCCTCCCATCGGCCGCCGATCTCGGGGTGACTCTTGAGAACGATGGCCACGAGCTTGGCAACAATGTCGGTGAGCGATGGCGACGTCCCCGCCAGCTTCCATTGATTGCGCAGCGCCACCAGTTCTGTGGCTTCGGCGCGGGTGGTGAGCGTCACGGGCGCGGTCGTCTGCCGGCTCTCCATCATGCGGTTCGCGATGGTGCGGCGGAGGGCCGTGATGGGGGCTCCCGTGGAGGGCGCTGTCGCCGCCGCCCGCACGTCCGTTTCGCGAATTCTTCCATCTCTGCCGGTGCCCTGCAGCAGGGTCAGGTCGACCCCAAGCTCGGCGGCGGCGCGGCGGGCGCGGGGCGTGACCGGAACGCCGCCGTCCCGTGTGGGAGCCGCTGCCGCGGTTGACGGAATCGCCGCGGATGCCGCGGATTCAGCCACGACGGAGGCCGGCGCCGCGGCAACCTCAGTCTCCGGTTCGCTCTCGCCGGGCGCGAGCAGGAACCCCAGCCGCTGGCCCACACGCACCACCGCACCCGTCTCCGGCGCGCCCGGCGGCACATAGAGGATCCCGCCGTCCAGCGATTCGACCTCCATGGTGACCTTGTCGCTCTCGACGGCAAACAGGGGTTCGCCCGCCGTGACCGGATCGCCATTCTGTTTCAGCCAGCCGGAGAAGAGCCCCTCCTCCATCGACCAGCCAAGGCGCGGAACTGTGATTTCGATCGGCATGGGCTATTCGTTCACCAGTTCCCGGATCGCCGCGGTGATCGCGCGGGTGTTGGGGATCATCTGCGCTTCCAGGACCGGGCTATATGGGGTCGGAGCAGACGCGCCGTGCAGGCGGCGGATCGGAGCGTCGAGGTCGTTAAAACCCGCGTCCGCCACCTGCGCCGCGATTTCCGAGGCGAAGCCGCAAGGTCCAAACGCTTCGTCCACCACCAGCAGCCGCCCGGTCTTGCGCACCGAGGCGAGAATGGCGGCGGTATCCAGGGGCGACACCGTTCGCGGGTCGAGCACTTCCACCGAAATACCCTCCGCGGTCAACTCATGGGCCGCCGTCAGGGCCAGCGGCACCATCGAACCGATCGCCACCGCAGTGACGTGCGAGCCCTCGCGGTGAACACGCGCCCGGCCGAATTCGATCTCGTAGGAACCGGCGGGAACGGCCCCCTTCGACGACATCAGCTCGCGCGGTTCCAGGAACAACACCGGATCGTCGCAGCGCAGGGCCCGCGTGAACAGGCCCTTGGCGTCATAGGGTGTGGCGGGTACCACCACACGCAGGCCGGGAATGTGACTGTAGATGGAATGATAGCTGCCCGAGTGATGCGTGGCGGCCGAGTGGCCGATGCCGATGCAGCCCCGCAGCAGCACGGGCATGGTGAGACGGCCGCTGCTCATGTACTGCATCTTGGCGATCTGGTTGATCAACTCGCCGAACGCGTCGTTGATAAAGTCGATGAACATGAAGTCGACGATAGGCCGCGTACCCGTCATCGCCGCGCCGCCGGCCAGGCCGACGAAGCCGCGCTCGCTGATGGGCGTGTCGCGAAGCCGCCGTGCACCGTACTTGGCGAACAATCCGGTGGTGGTGGCGAAATTTCCGCCCCTCGCGCCGATGCCTTCGCCCATCACGAAGATGCGCGGATTGAGCCCCATCTCCTGGTCGAGCGCCTCGAGCGTGGCGGCGACATAGGAGATCTCGCGGCCGGCGCCTGCCGCATCGCCGGGCTCGATGCCGGACGCCGCCGTCCCCACGGACGCATAGACGTGCGTCGCCGCGTCCCTCGCTTCGGGCCAGGGCGCCTTCTCCGCCAACTCGCCCGCGGCGGCAACCGTGGCCGTCACCTCGGCGTCGATCGCATCGAGTTCCGCGGCCGCAGCCTGCCCGCCTTCGACCAGCGCGGCTCGATACCGTTTGATGGGGCATCGCTCGCGCCACGCGGACACGTCTTCGCGCGTGCGGTAGGTGTAGTCGCCCATACCTTCCGCGTGCGCTCGTGTGCGATAGGTCTTGCACTCGAGGAGCGTCGGCCCCCCGCCCGATCGCGCCCACGCGACGGCTTCAGCCGCCGCTTGGCTGATCGCCTCGACGTCGTTGCCGTCGAGTTGAACTCCAGGCATCCCGTAGCTGGATGCGCGCGAAGCCACATCCGGATTGCCCGCCGCATACTGAAACGGGACCTCGGTGGCGAATTGATTGTTCTCGCACACGAACAGCACCGGCAGCTTCCAGATGGCCGCCATATTCAGACCTTCGTGAAACGCGCCGTTGTTTACCGCGCCGTCGCCAAAAAAAGCTACGGCCACCTGATCGGTCCCGAGCAACTGGAAGCTGTAGCCTGCGCCCGCGGCCTGCAGGATGCACGGCCCGACGATTCCGCTGGTGCCCATCATGCCGATCTCGGGGGAAAACAGGTGCATCGACCCGCCGCGCCCGCGCGAGCAGCCGGCGGCGCGCCCGAACAATTCGGCGATCAGTTCGTGCGGCGGGACCCCTTTGGCCAGCGCGTGGCCGTGGCCCCGATGGGTGCTGAAGACAGCGTCGTCGGCTCGCAGGTGAGCGCACACTCCCGTGGCGATGGCCTCCTCGCCGACGTAGGTGTGACATGCGCCCAACACCAGGCCGCGCGCGTGGAAGCGCGCCAGTTGCTCTTCCGTGGTCCGGATGAGCTGCATCGTGCGGTAAAGGAAAGCCCGGTCGGCCGTCATTGCGAGACCTCCATGCGGTGGCGTACCGAGCCGCCCCCATTCAACGCCAGGTTGCCTCCGTCCATCGGGATCAGCGCGCCGGTGATCCACTCGGAGGCGTCGGAAGCCAGCAGCACCGCCAGTCCCTGAATGTCGTTGGGCCGGCCGAAGCGCCCGGCGGGGATCCCGCTCAGGAACTGGTCCCGTAGCCGCGGTGTCTCCGCGATCCGCTTCTCGAGGCTGGGGTTGAGCACCTGCGCCGGCAGGATCGCGTTGACCCGCACGCCGTGGCCCGACCACTCGGTGCTCAGTTCGCGCGTCATCTGCGCGACCGCGCCCATCGCCATGCTGTAAGCGATGTGGCCGCGGCCCAGGGCGGTGAGACTGGCGAGCGACCCGATGTTGACGATACTGCCCCGTCCGGCCGCAAGCATCCGGCGCCCTGCCTCCTGGCAGGCGCAGAAGCGGCCGAGCACGAGGTTGCGCCAGACCTGCTCCACATCTTCGAGCGAGATGTCCTCGGGCGCGCCATGAACCGCCTCGCCCGCGACATTGCCCAGGAAATCGACTCGGCCGAACTCGGCGTCGACGCACGCAAAGAGCGCTCGAATCCGCGCGGGCTCGGAGACGTCGATGACGGCGACGGCCGCTCGGCGTCCCAACTGTGTGATGCTCGCCGCGGTTTGCCGCACGCCGGCTTCATTACGATCCACCACCATCAAGTCAGCGCCGGCTTCGGCCAGGGCCATCGACATGGCGCGGCCCATGCCTTGCGCCGCGCCGGTGACGACGGCCACCTTGCCGGTCAGGTCAAACAAAGACGAGGTCATAAACGGTCTGGCTCCCTGGGGACGAATCTCTGATGATATTCGACATTGGGCGGGTTCGAAAGCGTGCGCGGCACGCGCACCAGGCTCACGATCGCGCCGCCGATCAGGTAGCATGCGGCCAGCAGGAGCAGGCCGGTCGAGTCCGTCATGCCTCGCGACCTCAGCCAGCCGAACAGATGGTTGCCAAGATAGCCTGCCAGGTTTGCAAAGATGTTGATAAAGCCGATACTTGCGGCCGCCGCCGACGCCGTGAGCGTGAGCGTCGGGAGCGCCCAGAACGGCGGAGGCCACGAGTGGGTGACCAGGCCCGTGAGAAACAGCCACACCATGACGGCCCCTAATGGCTGTCCGGGGATCATGCTGCCCGCCAGCAGCAACCCGGTCGACACCTGCCCCGCGACGCAATGCCATTTGCGATCGCCGCTGCGGTCCGACGAATAGCCGGAATAGAGGACGCCCACGAGGCCGCACAGATAAAAGAGCCCGCTGTAGAGCAGGGCGGCGCGGTCCGAACCGCCCGACAGGCTCTTTACGGTAGTCGGCAGCCAGAAGGTGAGCGCATAACCGCCCATGTTGGTGGCAAAGATGCCAAGCGCCAGCAGCCACACGGTGGGCAGGCGCAAGGCCTCGGACACCTTCAACTTCCGCATCGATTCCTTGAGCTGGGCTTCTCGCGCGAGCACGCCTTCGAGATAGTCGCGCTCGGCCGCGGTGAGCCAGTTCGCGTGGCGCGGGCGGTCCGTCAGGACAAAGAGAACGACGACCCCCAGCACGACCGCGGGCAATCCTTCGACGATGAACAGCCATTGCCAGCCTGCCATGCCGAGCCAGTGGACATCGAGCAGCAGCGCCGACAGGGGCGCGCCGATGGCCAGGCTGAACGGAATCGCCACGACCAGGCCGGACATGGCCAGGGCGCGCTCGCGTACCGGAAACCAGTGCGTGAAGTAGACGATGATGCCGGGAAAGAAACCCGCTTCGGCGACGCCCAGCAGGAACCGCACGCTATAGAACTGCATCGGCGTCTGGACAAATGCCGTGCCGGCCGAAATCAGGCCCCAGGTGATCAGAATCCGGGCAAACCACTTGCGCGCGCTCCAATGCTCCACCAGAAGCGCGCCGGGAATTTCGAGAGTCAGGTAGCCGAGAAAGAAGATGCCAATGCCCAGGCCGAACACTTCGTCGGAGAACTGGAGGTCGCGGGCCATCCGCAGCTTGGCGAAGCCTACGTTGGCGCGATCGAGGTACGCCACCAGATAGAGCAGGATCACCAGCGGCATGATGCGCCAGGCGACCTTGCGCCGCAGCGTGGCGGACCGGGCGGCATCGAATGTCATCGTGGTGACCCTCGAAGATACCACAGTGCGCCCCGGACCCGGCACGCTCGCCTCGTAAGAGGCTGTGCGAAGAGGCCCGCGCGGCCTGCGAACGACTTTGCTACAATCCGAAACGCCTTTGGAGTGAACTGTTCACATGACTCGTCGAACCTCCGTGTTGACCCTTGCCGCGTTGGGCGCTGCCTCGGTTCCCGCTGCGGCCGCCAACCCGATCCATCTTCACGTCGATCTGTCCGTCGACCCCAAGAGGGAACAGGAGATGGTTCAGAACTTTAACAAAATCTTTAAACCGACCATCTCGCGTCAACCCGGCTTCGTGGAGGTGCGGTTGGTGAAACTGCGCGAAGTGAAGTTCGGCCACCCGCCCACACCAACCAAGTACCGCCTGCTGATCAGCTTCCAGACCGAGGAACAACGGACGAAGTGGGTGGCCAGCGCCGATCACCAGAAAGCGTGGCCGACGATCGAGGGCACGCTGACAGGGCAGAAGTTCACCGCTGTCCTCTACGACGTGCAATAGACCTCGTTCGACGAGGAATGCACAACCTGCCTAAAGCCTTCAGGTTTCGCGCCGATAGCTAGTGTGTGGGGACCGGCACTGATGGTCCCACGACACCAGGCATGTTCGCGATTATCGGGATCGTCGTTGTGTTCGGAGCCGTGATCGGCGGCTACCTGCTGGAGCGCGGAAACCTGATGGTTCTGCTGCAGCCGGCCGAGTTGGTGATCATCGGCGGCGCGGCGTTGGGAACGCTCCTGATCGCAAACCCCGTTGCAACCGTGATCAAGCTCATCAAAGGCCTCCTCGGCGTACTCGGGGGTAGTCCCTATACCAAGGCGTTCTATCTCGACACTCTCAAGATGCTGAACGACCTTTTCATGAGCGCCCGCAAGAACGGCATGGCTAAGCTTGAAGCGGATGTGGAGGAGCCGGAGAAGAGCCAGATCTTCAGCAAGTATCCCAGGTTCCTCAAGGACCATCACGCGATTCATTTCCTGTGTGACACGCTTCGTATGGCCATCACCGGAGGCGTCGGTAACTTTGAACTGGACCAGATGATCGAGGCCGACATCGAAGTGCACCACCATGAGAAGACCGAACCGATTCAGGCGCTGACCACCGTGGCGGACGCCCTTCCCGGTTTGGGAATTGTGGCCGCAGTCCTGGGCGTGGTGATCACGATGGGTTCCATCGGCGGGCCGCCGGAAGAAGTCGGCCACAAAGTGGCCGCGGCGCTGGTTGGCACCTTTCTTGGCATTTTGTTGTGCTATGGCCTGTTCGGTCCCCTGGCGTCGAACATGACGAAGATCAGCGAAGCGGAAGCGCGTTATTACCAGGTACTGAGGCAGGGGCTGATGTCCTTCATCAAGGGGTTGGCGCCCATCCTGGCGTTGGAGTTTGCCCGGCGTGCGATCCCGCATCAGGTTCGCCCGTCGTTTCAGGAAATGGAGTCAGCCATTAAAGGGGGAGCGGGAGCGGCGGGCTCAGGAGGCGGAGGCACGGCCGGCGGAGGCGGAGCGTGAGCGATTCGCAGACCCCCGTCTATGTCATCAGGAAGAAAGGGCGGCACGGAGGTCATCATGGCGGCGCATGGAAGGTGGCCTATGCAGACTTTGTCACCGCCATGATGGCGTTGTTCATCGTTCTGTGGTTGCTTACCAGCAGTGAGGAGGTGAAGAAAGCCGTCGGCGGCTACTTCCAGGACCCCACAGGTGGCGGCAAGTTGATGGGCTCCACGCTGGCAGGAGTCGGGGAAGGTCTCATCGTCCACCAGGACGACATGAATCAACTCAAAGAAGCGATCGAAAAGGCGATGAAGGAGGTCCCGAAGATAGAGGAGATTAAAGAACAGGTCAAGATCACCGTCACCGGCGAGGGGCTTCGCATCGAACTGATGGAGAAAGAAAGCGGGACGTTCTTCAAGAGCGGCAGTGCTGGCCCGAGTCAGAGCGGCAGTGAAATGCTGAAAATGCTGGCGGAGCAATTGAGCAAGCTCCCAAACAAACTGCTGATCGAGGGTCATACCGACTCGAAGCCCTTTTCCTCCGAAAGGGATTATGGCAACTGGGAGTTGTCCGCTGATCGCGGCAATGCCGCTCGTCGGCTGATGGAGAACTCCGGAATCCGCCGCGACCAGGTGGCGCAGGTTCGCGGGTTTGCCGACCAGTCGCTCTTGATGCCGGACGACCCGTCCAACCCCTCCAACCGCCGTATTTCGGTAATCGTGAAATACCGGGACGACGAAAAGAAGAACCACGCCAACAAGGCCTCCAAGGAACTCGGCAAAGGCGGTCACGGCAAGCCCGCGGAGGGGCATGGCGGGCAAGGCGCCGGAGGTCGGGACGCGCCCTCGAGTGAGCCTGCCAAACCACCCGAGTCCGGTTCCGGCAAGGGCGGGGCGAATAGGGCGGAGGACAGCAGCGGCAAGGATGCCAAGTCCGCCGGCGCTGCGCCGGCAGGAGTAGCACCTGTCAACGCTGCCGCACCGTCTCCTGCGCAGGGTGGAAAGGTGTCCGGAAAGACGCCTGCCAAAACACGCCAACCCTTAAGACCACCTGACCCAGGGAACGCCCGACCGGCAGGAACGACTGGCGCCCCCCGTGCGCGGAAGGGCAAGTTGGACAAGGAACTCGCCTCTGTCCGGGCCCCGTCCGACCGTTAGTTAGGGTGTCACTTCCAGTTCAAATGCTCCCTCAGAAACTCCACCGTCCCCTGGCCGCGGATTTTGTGAGGCCCGTTGAAGTACTCGATGCGGCTTCGATCTCCCAGTCCCATCTCGTCGTACAGGCGACGTACTCGTGCATACTCGAACGACACCCACTCGTCGAGGCTGCCTCCATCCCGATGCCCGCGCTCCACCATGAAGGGTCTCGGGAAAATCATCCACGCCATCTCGGCGTGATTCGCTACGCCACCCAGGTTGAACTCCGGGATTTCGTACTCGCCGGTGAACACATACGACAGGCTGAGGTCTACCGTCGAGATGGTCACGATCCATTCATCGAAGTCGCCCGAACAGATTGACAGAGCAAATCGCTCGTGGAGCGCCGGGATCCGCACAGCTGTCTTTCCCCCGTAGGAAAGACCGTAGTAGCCGATCCTTTTCGGGTCAACCCAGGGCAGCGACTCCAGCCAGTCGAGCAGCCTCTGGGTTTGGACTGAAATATAGGAATAGAGCGTCAGCTTCAGCGGATTGCCCACCCGCGCGATCTGCCGGAACGGGCTCAGATACGGGTTCTGGGGCGCATAGACGATAAAACCCTGATCCGCCAGTACCGAGCCGATGTTGATGTAGTAGTTGTAGTCCCGGTTCCCGCTCACCGACTCGTTCGGCTTCAACCCGAACATCGATTGCGCCCGCCCCTCCAACCCGTGCTGCACCACCACCACGGGCCTCCGCTTGCCGGGCTTCAGGTCTTTCGGCAACAGCAGAACCCCGTAGGCGAACACCTCCGGATACACATCGAGAGTCACCTCATATCCGTTCCACCGTTCAGACCGGTAACTCAATCGGGTTCGCGGATTCATCGGGACCGAAGGCGGCGGCCGCCCAATCACCTCGTCATAGAAGTGCCGGCGAATTTGCTTGGCACTGTCGCGAAATGTGTCCACGGACGTCGTGTTCACGTTCGACCAGAGGTCCTCGCGGACAGCGCTTGCGGTCCGCATCGCCCGTTGCGTATAGTTCACCAGTTCATCGAACTGCCGCCTGCGCCTGTCCACCGGTTTCAAAAATGCCGTCTTCGTGGTCAGAACCGGGCCGGCGATTCCCAACGCTCGCAGGAAGGACACCGTCGCATCCGATGACACTTCGACGGTCGCTCCCAATGCCCGCGCCCGTTCCGCCTCCTTCCGGGCTGATTCCGGGGCGGGCGAGATCAACTCTCCCGGCGCAGCGCCGCGTCGCTTCCGGTCGCTCTCGGAAGGCTCTGGTACGTCCGGCCCAGGGGCTGTTTCCACCAAGAGCCTCCGAGGTGCCATCAGGGCCGCCATCTCGGCGTCGCCGAAATCTTTCAGCAGCCCCCAGACGTTGCGGTAGATCGGCTCGCGAGCCACGCCCTGCCGCGACTGGAAATACCCCGACACCACCCCCGCGTCGATCCTCGAGTCGAGGGCCGCCGCGTACAGGGCAATCAGACCGCCCTCTCCGCCGCCCCAGATGCCGATCCTCGTTTCAGGCTGCTGGGCGAACCAATCCACCGCCGCCAGCACCTTCTGGATCTCGTAGCCGATGATGTGCCGCCCCAGGGCGAACGCCATCCGATAGATGAATTCGCGGTGGCTCTGGTTGGTAAAGCGAAATGCGGGATTACCCGACCAGGTGCTGTTGCGGTCGGTCAGCACGGGCACCAGCACGTCGCACCCGTTGTTTGCCAGGAGCCAGGCGACCTTTAGATTTTCGGGGTCCTGGTCGGCGTCAGGCAGAGCAATCACCCGGGCCACCCTTCTGCCCTTCGGCCGGAATCGCAGCCCTTCCGCCGTCACTCCGGGGAGCACAGGCCAGCGCACCGCCGTCACCTCAACCTTCGCTCCGTCATGCCGCACGGCAGGCTGGAACGTGGTGGCCACCAGATCCAACGCGGAGAACGGGACGCGCGAGTCGATTACACCGGTGATCTTCTTCAGTGCATCGCGCGTCGGTTTGCGGCCTCTGATCGACTCTGCGTTCAGCCGCCGCACATGCTGATCAATCCCCTTCACCATCGCGGCCGCGATGTCGCCTGAGCGTTCAAGGGGAAGAGTATTCGGCAGCGGCTGCGCGGCCAACGGAATCGCAATTGCCAGACAAAGCCGGGAGAGCATCAGCATCGGAGCGTCGAATGCGATCAGATCGGATTGCCGGCCAGGCTGTGGCGAAGGGCGATCGTCCCGGCCGTGCTCCAGATCCAACCCGGGTTTCGAAACCAACGGCTGTTTACTTCCAGTTCAAATGCTCCTTCAGAAACTCCACCGTACCCTGGCCGTGGATTTTGTGAGGCCCGTTGAAATACTCGATGCGGCTTCGATTCCCCAGTCCCATCTCGTCATACAGGCGGCGTACCCGTGAGTACTCGAACGACACCCACTCATCGATTCCCACGCCATCCCTGTGACCGCGCTCCACCATGAACGGCCTCGGGAAGATCATCCACGCCATCTCGGCGTGATTCGCCACGCTTCCCAAGTCGAACTCCGGCATTTCGTACTCGGCCGTGAACATGTACGACAGGCCGAGGTCCACGGTCGATAGCTTCACCACCCACTCGTTGAAATCGCCGGAGCAGATGGACAAGGCAAACCGGTCGTGGAGCGCCGGAATCCGCACCGCCGTCTTTCCGCCGTACGAGAGACCGTAATAGCCGATCCGTTTCGGGTCTACCCCGGGCAGCGTCTCCAGCCAGTCGAGGAGTCTCTGGGTTTGCACCGAAATGTAGGAATACAGAGTCAGCTTCAGCGGATTGCCAACCCGCGCGATCTGCCGGAACGGGCTCAGATACGGGTTCTGCGGCGCGTAGACGATGAAGCCCTGATCGGCCAGGACCGAACCGATGTTGATGTAGTAATTGTAGTCCCGGTTCCCGCTCACGGACTCGTTCGGCTTGAGTCCGAACATCGATTGCGCTCGCCCCTCCAGGCCGTGCTGCACCACCACCACCGGCCTTCGCTCGCCCGGTTTCAGGTCCTTCGGCAAAAGCAGAACTCCGTACGAGAACACCTCCGGATACACGTCGAGGGTCACCTCGTAGCCGTTCCAGCGCTCGGACCGATAGGTCAGGCGGGTTCGCGGATTCGGCGGAACCGACGGCGCGGGCGGCCGTCCGATGACCTCGTCATAAAAATGTTCGCGAATCTGTGCCGCGCCGTCATGAAACCGCTCGACCGAGGTCGCGTTGACCTTCGACCACAGGCCGTCGCGCACCACGCCCGCCGCCCGCATCGCCCGCTGGGTGAATTCCACGAGTTCGTCGAACTGCCGTTTGCGCCGGTCTACAGGTTTGAGCGCCGCCGGCTTTGCCGTCAGGATCGGGTTGGCGGCTCCCAGGGCCCGCAGGAACGCCGCCGTCGCTTCCTGCGAAACTTCCACTTTGGCGCCCATCGCCCGCGCCCGTTCTGCCTCTGCTCGCGCAGCCTCGGGGGACGGTGAGGTCAATTCCCCTGGCGCTCCCCCGCGCCTTTTCGGGTCGCTCTCCGAGGGCTCGCGGATCTCGGGGCCCCTGGCGGTCTCGATCAGCAGCGTGCGCGGCGCCATCAGGGCCGCCACCTCCGCGTCGCCAAAGTCTTTCAGCAGGCCCCAGACGTTGCGGTAGATCGGCTCCCGAGCGACCTCCTGCCGTGACTGGAAGTAGCCGGACACCACTGCCGTATCGATTCTGGAATCGAGGGCCGCCGTGTACAGCGCGATCAGGCCGCCCTCTCCGTGGCCCCAGATGCCGATCTTCGTTTCAGGCTGCTGGGCGAACCAATCCACCGCCGCCAGCGCTTTCTGGATCTCGTAACCGATGATATGCCGCCCCAGAGCGAACGCCATTCGATAGATGAACTCGCGGTGACTCTGGTTCGTGAAGCGGAACGCCGGATTGCCCGACCAGGTGTTCTTGCGGTCTGTCAGGACCGGCACCAGCACGTCGCACCCGTTCTCGGCCAGGATCCACGCGGCTTTCAGATCTTCGGGATCCTGGTCGGCGTCCGGGAGTGCGATCACGCGGGCCACGGTTCTGCCTTTCGGCCGGAATCGCAGCCCTTCCGCCGTCACTCCGGGAAGGACGGGCCAGCGGACCGCGGTCACCTCGACTTTCGCTCCGTCATGCCGCACGGCAGGCTGCGCCGTCGTGGCCACGAGTTCCAGCGCGGAGAACGGGACGCGAGCATCGATTACGCCGGCGATCTTCTTCAGTGCATCGCGCGTCGGTTTGCGCCCGCCGATCGATTCGGCGTTCAGCCTTCGCACGTGCTGATCAATCCCTTTCACCATCTCGGCCGCGATGTCGCCGGAGCGCTCGAGCGGAAGCGTGTTCGGCAGCGGCTGCGCGGCCAACGGAATCGCAATCACCAGACAAAGTAAAGGGCGCATGGTTGTGTTGTCAGCGTCGATCCTATCAAAACAGGATCCCGCGCAGTACAATCCGGACAGATGCGATTACTGATTGCCCTCCTGCCAGCGATGCTTGCCGCTCAGCCGGCGGTGCCGGGCACGGGGATCGAATCGGCGCTGTTCTCCCTGCACGAAATAGACCTACACCTGCATGCGGGTTCCGAACGGGAGGCGGGACTCGACGAGTGGCTTGACCTGGCCGCGGCCGACGGACGCCGCGTGGCGGTGCTGCTCGACCACCTGGAGTTGTACCGCAGGAGCGCCGGCGAGGTTCGGGCGTGGCTGGCGCAGCGCCCCGCCTTGACTGCCCGCTATCCATTGGGGAATGCCGGTCATGCGGCGTTGTTCAAAGAATTCGCGGACACCGCCGCGCGCCGCCGGGACCTTCTCCTCTTCACCGGATGGGAGGTGTCGGAAGACGAACTCGATGAGGGCAGTGAATACGATGCGCTCGCGCGAGCGGATGTGCTCGGCTGGCACATCAGCCCTCGGAACGGCAGGACGGCTCCCGACGGCCGCCACCTGATTCGGCGCGCCCGGCAACTCAGGGAACTCCAGAAGCGACTGCCCGTGCCGATGATTCTGTTCCACCCGTTCACGATGAGGGTGGAGAACCTCGAGCGAACTGCCCAAAGGGAAGGCCGGACGCGCGACTCCCTCACCGCCGAGCAGTACCGTTTCTTCCAACCTGGTGAGCAGAAGGAACTGGCCGACTTGCTTCGCGGAAGCTCGGTGTATATCGAGATCGCACGCGAGACCGGCGCCTGCATGGAGCGGCCGGCCTGCCGTGAGGCCATGACCGCCGACATCCGGCCTTTGGCCGAAATGGGTGTGCAGTTCACCGTCTCCACCGATGCGCACGGCCTCCGCCACGCCCGGACGCTTTTTCGCCCCGAGTCCTATTGCCAGCCGCTGGGAGTGACGCCTGCAAACGTGAATACCCTGATCCGGGAGTTGCTCGCGATCCGCGCCCGCAAAGGCCTCGCCACCCGTTAAGTGCGTGACGGTTTCAGGCGAGTTCGTCACTCGATTTGCGCATCCGCTGGAGACGGGGCGTGGATTTCCTGTCTCAGTGGCGCTACAGTCAATGATTGCGGGCGTTCATCGCCCGCAAACATGGACGCACAGTTTAAGAACATACACCTCCACGTTTGTTCCAAGCGCTTCGACAGTTGGGAGCAATTCACCAACGAGACCCCCGAGTACTCGATTGCAGTGGAGACAATCGACGATACACCCGGGCACATCGGTCATCGAATCCACTTCGACCATCACCAGGGGGTGATCCGGGAAGTTACCATGAGTGCGGCCATGCAGGCCTACGTCGCCGTGAGGCAGGGACGCCTGATGAGCCGCTGGCTAAGCAAGCAGAGGCCGGTCCATGTCTATGTGTGGAATGCCGACCAGGATGTCTGCCTCTCGATCTTCGTTCTCGAATATCACGAGCGGCTCGAGCGGGCGCAGGGGGAGCCGCTGCTGCGATGGATCGTCCAGTACAACAACAAGAT
Organism: Bryobacteraceae bacterium; assembly: GCA_046160045.1. GTDB lineage: Bacteria > Acidobacteriota > Terriglobia > Bryobacterales > Bryobacteraceae > CAZGUX01. The sequence goes on along the minus strand of JBJXGR010000573.1, from coordinate 5,517 downwards.
CGACCTGTGCGGCGGTCTCTATCCGGTCAACCTGGACGAGTTGGTGAGGAACCACTTCACGTGGGTTTTTGAACCCTACCGCCGCCAACGGATGATGGGCAAGACCGTGGGCGACGACGTCACCGTGATGACGACGATCCGCGAAGTGTGCGACCGCCTCCTGGCCTTGATCGATGGGGAAGGCGGGACGACCCCGATTACCGTCCAACCGGAGATCCTGTACCGGTCGCCGTTTGACTTTGTCATTGCGGATGAGAAGGGAGATCCGACCTCGCGCCTGGTGCTGGCGTCGCAGGGTTGCTCGAATCTCATCAGCCTGATCTGCAGGCGCAGCACCGGCCGGTCGACCTACAGTGTGATTCGTGGCTCGCCCTACGATGACGACATCTTCCCGGTAAAGGAGCTGCTCGAAGCGTTTCAGGCGGCGGAAGACCGGCAGGATGTGCGGATTTGGGGCGGATCGAATCTGGCCGCCGGCTCCGACAGCGCCATCGGCAGCAGCCTGCACTGGACCCAGTTGCGCGACATCGCCGAGCCGATCGTGCGGGAAGCGTATCTTCGGGTTTATCCGGAGTACGAGAAAGACCTCGGCCCCGTCCCGGCGCCGGTATCCGGATAGCGCTCCGGGCCGGCGAAAGTACGACATTCGGCAATCTGTAATACAATACCTGTGTGAAGAAGGCTGGAAGACTGGTTCAGGCCAGGCTGGACGAAGAAGCCCAGGCTGCTTTGGAGAAACTCGTGAGGCGACACGGGTGGAGCCCGTCGGAGGCTGTCCGCCAGGGACTGCGATTGCTCGCGAGTTGTCAGGCCGTATCCCCCCGTAGGCGCATTGTTGGGCTAGGCAAGTTCTCGTCGGGACTCGATGACCTGGGCTCGAACAAGAAGCATCTGGCGGATTTCGGTCGATGAGACCGGTCCTTGTGGATACCGGCGTCATCGTGGCGCTGCTGGACCGCGCAGAACGATACCACGCCGCGGCCGTCACCGTGTTGGAAGGTATTGATGCGCCTCTGGTTACCTGCGAGGCGGTCATCGCCGAGAGTTGCTATTTGCTTCGGCGTACTTCCGGAGCTCCGGAGGCCGTGGTCGAAAACGTGGCTCAGGGCGTCTTCCAGATTCCCATTTCTCTTTCCCGCGCCGCCGATAGTGTCGTCCGCCTGCTGCGCAAGTATCGGGATGTGAACATCGACTTCGCCGATGCGTGCCTGATCCAGTGCGCCAGTGTCATCGAAAGCGGGGACATCCTGACTCTCGATAGCGACTTCCGGGTGTATCGATGGGGGAAGAACCGGGAGTTCCGGATGCTGATTCCGCTAGACGTCTAGCCCGGTCAGGCCAGCAGTTCCTTTACCACGCGTCCCCCATTCACCACCTTCGAGGGACGGCCGATCGGCGTCTGGTATTCATGGTCGGCATCGCAGCCGATCAGGGTGTAGATGGTGCGTAAGAGATCTTCGGGTTCGACCGGCAACTCGGTCACTTCCACCGCCTTCTCGTCGGTCTTCCCAAGGATCCGGCCGCCGGGAATGCCCGCGCCGGCCAGCACCGCGGACCACGCCTTGTTGTGATGGTCGCGGCCCGCATCTTTGTTCACCAGCGGCGTGCGGCCAAATTCTCCCATTGCGATCACTAGCGTGGTGTCGAGCATGCCGCGCTGGTGGAGATCCTCGATCAGCGCCGCGAACGCGCGGTCAAATTCCGGCAGCAGCGCTTTCTTCATCGCGTTGAAGTTGTCCCCGTGTGTGTCGTAGTTCAGCCACCCCTTGGCCACGGTCACGAATCGCACGCCCGACTCCACCAGGCGGCGCGCCAGGAGGCACCCCTGGCCGACCGGAGTGCGGCCGTACTTCTCGCGCAACCCCTGCGGCTCCGACTCGATGTCGAACGCCTTCTTGGCCACCGGCGACCGCATCAGGTCGTAGGCCTTCTTCTGGAACGAATCCATCGCGTCGAAATCGCCCCCCGCATCGATCGCGCGGAACTTCGCGTCCATCTGCTTCAGCAGGAATGTGCGGTCGTTCACACGCTGCCAATCCACGTCCACTGGCAGCGTCAGGTCGCGCACACGATAGCCGGTGAGGTTTGGATTCCCGGCGATGAACGGATTGTACTCGCCGCCCAGGTATCCTCCGCCGTACGAAGGAAAGGTATTCGGCACCGCGACATAGGGCGGCATGCCGTTCTTCGATCCCCTCTGCCTCGCGACCACCGATCCCATGCTCGGAAATTCGATCGTCGACAGCGGCAGGTATCCGGTCAACAGGTAGTTGATGGCTCGCTCATGATTGTTCTCGCGGGACCGCAGGGAGCGCAGGATCGTGTACTTGTCGGCCTGTTTGGCCGTGAACGGCAGGTGCTCGCAGATTTGAATCCCGGGGACATTGGTTGGGATGGGGTTGAACTCGCCGCGGTATTCCTTCGGCGCGTCGGGCTTCATGTCGAAGGTGTCCTGATGGCCGCACCCGCCGCTCTGCCAGACGAGAATGCACGAAACGTCCTTCCGCGCGGCCGCCGTCGACGCGCGCAGAACCCGGTCCATCGTCACGCCCAGCAGGCCGAGCGAGCCGATTCGAATCAGATCGCGGCGTCCGAACAGGTCAGTCTGGTTGGTGTATTCCATCGTCCCCTATCGACCTGATTAGTGATTGTACAGGAACTCCCGCGAGTTCAGCAGCGCCCAGAAGACGTCTTCATACCCCCGCGGAGGGCTCGACGCTTTCGCGATGGCCGTCTTCGCCATCCCCCGTTCCGCGGCATCCGGGTAGCGCGACAGCGTTCGCAGATACATCTCCTCCACGACCGATTCCGCCGGCTGTTCCTTCCACCTGGACAGAACGCCGCGCGCGTCGGTGATCTTCGTCTGGATGGTGTCGCCGCTGATCAGGTGCAGCGCCTGATTCAATGTGGGCGGCTGTTTCCGTTCGCAGATGATCTGCCGGCTGGGGCGGTCGAAGACTTCCAGAAAATACGACTCGATCTCCGGCTCGGGCAATTGCGCCGCCCGTGTGCCGGGATACAGGGACGTGAACTGCTCCGGCACTCCGGTCGCGAGCGAGATGGAATCCAGCAATTGCTCCGCGGTCAGGCGGCGTGGGTAGCGGCGCGAGTAGGCCATCTTGTCCTGCTCATTGCCGGGTCTGGCGATGGAAGAAAGCTGATAGGCGCGTGAAGCGGTGATGCGGCGGATCAGGTGATGCAGGTCAAACCGGTGGTCGATGAAGTCTTGTGCCAGCGCATTCAGCAGCGGGGCGTTGGTGGCGGGATTCGTGTCCCGGAAATCGTCCACAGGCTCCACCAGGCCGCGCCCCATGAAGTTGCGCCACATGCGGTTCACTACCGCCCTGGCGAAGAACGGGTTCCGCGGAGAAGTCATCCAGTCGGCCAGTAGTTCGCGGCGGTCGGTGCTCCCGTCCGGCGTCAGGACGTCGCCGCCCAGCGGCTTCGGCCAGTATCCGCGTTTGGTGTCCGGGTTCTGGAAGTGCCGTTCGAAGTCGACGTACAGCGTGCGTTCGTTGTTCCTCGGGCCAGTGCCGTTCTTGTACCGCACCTGCGAGAAGAACGCGGCCATGCCGTTGAAGTCATCCTGCTTCCACTTCTCCAGCGGATGGTTATGGCATCGCGCGCACTCGATGCTGACGCCGAGAAACAGTTGGCTGGTGATGGACGCCAGATCCATTTCCTTCTTCATCAGCGGGTAGAAGTTGGCTGCCGCTGAATCGAACATCGGCCCCGATGACGTCAACAGTTCACGCGCAAACTCGTCGTAGGGCAGGTTGCGCCGGAACGCGTCGTGCAGCCAGCGCGTGAAGACGTAGGGGCCTTTGTTATAGAGGAGCTGCTTGGTGTTGTTCAGGTGGTCGCCCCAATAGAGAGCCCAGAAATCGGCGTACTCCGGACGCCGGAGCAGCGCGTCCACCAATCGGGCTCGCTTGTCCTCGCGCTCGTCGGCGAGGAAGCTGCGAACCTCATCCGCGGCCGGAATGACGCCGATGATGTCGAGGTAGGCGCGGCGCAGGAATGAGGCGTCGTCACAGAGGTCCGAAGGTGGAATCTGCAGCGATCGCAGCTTGGCGAAGACGTGATCGTCGATGAAGTTAAACGACGGAACCGGCGCGACCCGCCGCCGCTCCAGGACCACGCCGAAGCGGGCGGCGACCGCGAGGCCGGGTGCGCGAACGACAATCGCCGTCTCCCCGGCGCGGGCGGCGCTGACGGTTCCGTCGATGGATACCGCGGCGATCGACTCGTCGTTCGATTGGAACTTCATCTGGCGGGTGACGTCGCGCTCGGTCCCGTCCGAGTACAAAGCCGTGACCAGCAGCCTGCGCGTGGCATCTTTGCCGGCCAGGACTGCGCTCGACGGTTGCAGCCGCAGCGAAACGATGTTCCGCTCTTCCGATCTGATCATCTTCGCCCCGGCGCGAATCCACGCGGCCAGCATGTTGTACTCATCCGAGCCCTTCCGCAGCAACTTGCCGCCGCCGTGCTTGACCTCAAATGCCGGCTTGCGCAGCAGCAGGCTCTGTTCCGGCTCGTTGAGATTCAACCGGCGCCCGTCGTGTTTGCGCACGATCATCTCGTAGTCCTCGCCCGGCTCGTACCCAAACAAGGAGAGCTTGAAGCCGCTTTGACCTTTCAGCGCGCCGTGGCAACTGCCGCCATTACAGCCCAGTTTGGTCAGAATCGGCATGATGTCCGCCTGAAACCCGGGCTTGACCGGACCGGCAGCACGCTGGACCAGGACGGTTGTTGTGACTTCGTTCGCGCCGCAGCGTGCACGAATCAGCGACGCGCCATCGGCTTCCGCACGGACCACTCCTTTCTCGTCAACGGTTGCCACCGAGGGCCGCGAAGAGTGGAAGGAGCAACCGGCCGTGATTTCCCTCTCCGACCCGTCGCCGAACTTCTCCGCTACCGCCAGGAGTTGGGTTGTGCCTCGCCCGAACAGCAGCGGATTGACAGGCTCCAGCGCGAGCCTTCGCGGCGCGGGAGTCGCCGCCGCGAGCGAACCGCTCACGAGAATTAGAAAGAAGAACCGCATCGGTCACTCAACCACGATCGAGATAAGCGGAGTGAGCTGAATCTCGCCGTCTTCGGCCCTGCCCAGCGCCGCAACGCGCGAGTGCCGCCCTTTGGCGACGCCCGGATCCGCTGTGAGCTTTAGTATAACCTCGCGGTCGGAAGCAGCCGCCGTGGCAGGCTCCATCCGGATGCCGGGCGGCAGGTTGATCACCTCGAAGCGGAGACGATCCGTGAACTCCTGGGCCCGCTCGATAGCGACACGAAACTCGGCCTTGCCGCTACGCACCAGGTTCACTGAGCCCGTCAGCGCTTCGAGCGAAAAATGCGGCTTTTCGGCGACGGCGATGGTTCCCGATCGAACCACCGCCGCCGTCGCGCCCTCGCCGCCTCCTCCGGAGATGCGCACAAACCGGAACCCGCGCTTCACCTCAAATGCGAAGAACTCCCCCGGTTTTGCGTCCTTCGCCCGGATCGCGACCTCGCCGAAGCTCC
>JBJXGR010000572.1:0-8655 GCA_046160045.1 Bryobacteraceae bacterium | reverse complement strand
GAAGAGGGCATCCTGGCATGGCGCTTTCCCATGCAGGACATGGAAGTCCAGAATGGCGCCAAGCTGACCGTCCGCGAATCGCAGATGGCGGCCATGGTGAACGAAGGCCGCATGGCCGACGTCTATGGGCCGGGTCTGTACACCCTGACCACTCAGACGATGCCGGTCATGACTTACCTCATGAACTGGGACAAGCTGTTCCAGTCGCCGTTCAAGAGCGACGTCTACTTCTTCTCGACGCGCATCCAAACCAATCAGCGCTGGGGCACCCAGAACCCCATCACCATCCGCGACAAGGATTTCGGCGCCATCCGCCTGCGGGCGTTCGGCATTTACTCCTACCGCCTGGCAGATCCCCAGGCCTTCCACACCAAGATCAGCGGCACGCGGGAACTGTACGGCGTGGCGGATCTGGAAGGACAGTTGCGGAACACCATTGTCGGCCGCATCACGGATGTGTTTGCGGAAAGCAAGGTGCCGTTCCTCGACATGGCGGCCAACCAGGTGGAACTCGGACAGAAGCTCGAGGAGTTCATCAAGCCGTACTTCACCGAGTTGGGCCTGGCGCTCGAGAACTTCGTAGTCGAGAACCTGTCGCTGCCCGAGGAACTGCAGAAGCGCCTCGACGAACGGATCTCGATGAACATGCTGGGCGACATGCGGCAGTACACGCAGTATCAGGTGGCGCAGTCGCTGCCGATCGCCGCGGCCAACGAGGGGGGCGGCGCCGCCAGCATCGGAGTCGGACTGGGCGCCGGCCTGACGATGGCGCAGCAGATGATGCAGTCCATGAACCCGATCGCGCCGCAAGCCGGCCCGCCGGCGCCCGCCGCACCGGGTCAGGCCGCTCCCGCTGCTCCGATAGCGGGCGGGGGCGCCGCCACCAAGTTCTGCATGGAATGCGGGAAAGGCATTCCCCGCGCCGCCAAATTCTGTCCGGAGTGTGGAGCCGCTCAACAAGCGCAATGACCGGTTGCGAGTGGGTGATCGACGCCTCCGGATGCCGGCCGGAATCGCTGCGCGATCCAGGCTGCCTGCGGTCCCTGTTCGATCACCTGGTTGCCGACCTGTCGCTGCACCCGGTGGCGGAAACTCAGTGGCACCAGTTTCCCGGCCACGGCGGGATCACCGGTTTGTGCCTGCTCGCGGAATCCCATCTCTCCTGCCATACGTTTCCGGAATTCGGATCCTTGTGTCTGAACCTGTTCTGCTGCCGTCCCCGGCCTGATTGGGACTTCGCGCGCTGCCTGGAGGAGCGCTTCGGCGCGCGCCACGTCCGCGTCCGCCGCATCGACCGCGACTATCGCCATGAGCCAGAGAACCGCCAACTGCCCGAACTGCGGAGCGCCGATCCAGTTTCTCTGGTCTAGCGCGGTGCAGACCACCTGCGAATACTGCCACTCCATCCTGGTGCGGCACGACGTCGATTTGACCAAAGTGGGCGAGGTGGCGGATCTGCCCCCGGACAGTTCACCGATTCAGATCGGGACAGAGGGCCAGTGGGCGAACAAAGCGTTCGCCGTGGTTGGCCGCATCATCTACGAATACTCGCACGGGACGTGGAATGAGTGGCACCTGATCTTCCACGACAACACGAGCGGATGGCTGTCGGACGCGCAACTCGAATACGCGATCTCCTTCCTGACGAAACCGAAGGAGACCGTGATTCCCGCCGAGCGCGTGACCCGCCAGCTCAAGTTCGACTGGAACGGAACCGTGTATGAAGTGACCTCGATCACCACGGCGCGCTATCGCGGGGTCCAAGGCGAGCTGCCGTTCGAGTATTGGGACAAGTCCGACTGCCAGTTCGCCGACCTGCGGACCGGCGACGGCCGCTTCGGCACCATCGACTATACCGAAGAGCCGCCGCTTCTGTTTCTCGGCCAGGCCGTCGAGTGGGACGAGCTGAAGTTGCGCAACTTCCGCCAGTTCGAGGGATGGAAATGACGGCGTCGCCCGGGGTCAAGGCGGTCAAGGGTCTCAACTGTCCCAACTGCGGCGCCGCCGTCCAATTACGGGCGTTCGAACACAGCTTGTCCGCGGTCTGCATGCAGTGCCTTTCCGTCATCGACACGCGCGATCCCAACCTGGCCATCCTGCATCAGTTTAAGGTTAAGCAGCGGATCATCCCGCGCATCCCGCTGGGCAGCCGCGGTCTGTGGAAAGACCGGCTGTACGAAGTGATCGGGTTCGAGCAGCGGACCATCGACGTCGACGGCACCCACTACAGTTGGTACGAATACCTTCTGTTTAATCCCTACTTCGGATTCCGCTACCTGACCGAGTACAACGGACACTGGAACGACGTGCAGACTCTCCGGCTTCTGCCCGCGATCCACACGTCTGCGGCCAAACCACAGGCGCTGGTGCGGGGGACCTCGTTCACCCACTTCTCCACGGCGGTGGCGCAAACCACGTACGTGCTGGGCGAGTTTCCATGGCGCGTGGAAGTCGGCGAGACGGTTAAGGCCGCCGACTACATCGCGCCGCCCTTCCTGTTGTCCTCCGAGTTCACCGACATCGAGACGGTGTGGTCGCTGGGGGAATATGCGCCCGGGGCCGAGATCTGGAAAGCCTTCAAGGCGCCCGGCGTTCCCCCCGTGCCCATTGGGACATTCGCCAACCAGCCGAATCCGTGGACAGAGAAGACTCGCTCCCTGTGGCGTTTGTTTGGAATCTTCGGTGTGATCGGTTTGATCGGCCTGTTGTTCGCCTATGCGTTTATGCAGGACGCGGAAGTCTTCCGCGCCCGGTACATGTTTCGGCCCGGTCAGCCCGAAGCGTCGTTTGTCACGCCGGTCTTCCCGCTGGAAGGGCGCCCCTCCAACGTCGAACTCTCGATTCGAACCGACCTGGCAAACAACTGGGCCTACTTCGGTCTGGCGCTGATTGACGAGAATACGGGAACCGCGTTGGATTTCGGCCGCGAGGTCAGCTATTATTTCGGGCGCGACAGCGACGGCTCCTGGACGGAAGGCTCCGCCGGGGACACGGTGTACATTCCCTCGGTGCCCGCGGGCCGGTACTATCTGCGCATTGAGCCGGAGATGGCGCCCGGCGCTTCGTCGATGACTTACGAAATCAACTTGCGCCGCGATGTGCCGCGAGCGTCGCTCTATTGGGTCGGACTGGTGCTGCTGCTGGTGCCGCCGGTCTGGGTCTGGATCCGCAGGTGGAGTTTCGAGAGGGGCCGATGGCAGGAAAGCGACTACGCGTCGTCCTCGAGCGGCGGTGATGACGACGGAGACGACGAATGAAGCAGGCTTACTTTCTCTATGCAGTGCTCGTCATGGTAATGGGCGGCTACGCCCAGTACCGCGGATGGAGCTTTCTCAGTGTGGACGAGGTGAAGAACGTGCCCAAGACCGTCCGCGATAATCCGGGAGCCTACCGCTCCCACTACGCCGGCTACGGCCGCTATATCGGAGGGAAGTGAAACGCCATGGAATTCCATGTGATGTCGCTGATCAACGCCATTGTGTATGCCTTTCTCGGCATCGTGATCTTTGTCGGCTCCTTCATGATCGTCGACTATCTGACACCGTATGACCTCTGGCGGGAGATCGTTGAAGAGAAGAACTTAGCCCTCGCGATCCTGATTGGCTCCGGCTCGCTGGGGATCTGTATTATCATCGCGGCGGCGGTTCACTAGCATCGTGTCCGGCCACATAGATTTGTGCCAAACGCCGGTCGGAGACCGGCGCCACGTGGAGCCGGTCTTCGACCGGCCCTGCAGTGGGCAGAAATGCACAGAGGTAAGGGTCCGCATTGATGCGGCCCCTACATTGAGCACGCCGCGGTAAACCATGTCCGCCCCGCTGTTCCTTTCCGTCTTCCTGATTGCCGCCTGCGGGCTGATCTACGAACTGATCGCCGGGACTCTGGCCAGCTATCTGCTCGGCGACAGCGTGTTTCAATTCTCCACGGTCATTGGCAGCTATCTGTTTGCCATGGGCGTGGGAAGCTTTCTCAGCCGGTTCATCGCCAAGGGCCTGGTTTCGCAATTCGTCACCATCGAACTGGCGGTGGGGCTGGTCGGAGGTTTTTCGTCCTCCATTCTTTTCCTGGCCTTCGCGTATACGCAGAGCTTTCGTCTGTTGTTGTATCTGCTCGTGCTGGTCATCGGGATTCTGGTCGGCCTCGAGATCCCGCTCCTCATGCGGATCCTGAAGAACCGGTTCCAGTTCCGGGACCTGGTGGCGCATGTGCTGACGTTCGACTATCTGGGGGCGCTGGGAGCGTCGCTGTTGTTCCCCATCCTGCTGGTGCCGAAGCTGGGAATGGTGCGCTCCGCGCTGCTGTTCGGCCTCGTCAATGCAGGGGTCGCGTTGTGGTCGACGTGGCTCTTCCGCGATCAGATCGGCGCGCCCGGTTTGTTGCGGGCGTCCAGCCTGGCGGTGATCGGCGCGCTCTCGTTAGGGATGGCGGGCGCGGACCGGATCACCGATGCGGCCGAAGGCAACCTCTACGCGGACGAGGTGATCCTGTCGCGCACCACGCGCTACCAGCGCATCGTGCTCACCAAGTGGAAGGACGACCTGCGGCTGTTCCTCAGTTCGCACCTGCAGTTCAGCTCGCGCGACGAGTACCGGTATCATGAGGCGCTGGTGCACCCCGGACTGGCGGCTTCGCCGGCCCGGCGGGTGTTGATTCTGGGCGGCGGCGACGGCTTGGCCGCCCGCGAGGTCCTGCGATACCCGGGAGTCGAGTCGATCACGCTCGTCGACCTGGACCCGGAGATGACGAAGCTGTTCTCGACCAATCCGCTGTTGAGCGCGTTGAACCATGGCTCGCTGCGATCCCCGAAACTGCGCGTGGTCAATGCCGACGCGTTTCCATGGCTGGCCGACACAAACGATCTGTTCGACTTCGTGGTGGTCGACTTTCCCGACCCGACCAACTTCTCGCTCGGCAAACTGTACACGACCGCGTTCTACCGGCTGCTACGGCGGCATTTGAGCGAGCAGGCGTTGGTAGTCGTGCAAAGCACGTCTCCCCTGTTCGCCAGGCAATCGTTCTGGTGCATCGTCAAGACGCTGGAGATCGCGGGGCTGCGCGTGTATCCGTATCACGTGTATGTGCCGTCGTTCGGCGAGTGGGGATTCGTGCTGGCGAGCCTCCACCCCTACGAGCCTCCGCTGACGTTGCCGTCCGGCCTCCGCTTCCTGACGGAAGACAATCTGGCGACCCTGTTTCACTTTCCGAAGGACATGCAGCGGGTCGACGTGGATCCAAACCGGTTGAACGACCAGGCGCTGGTTCGCTACTACGATCGCGAGTGGAGCCAGATCGCGCACTGATGCTTCGGCCGACGCGAGAAATGCCAAAAGCGACCCACCGACCGGCCACGCCTCTGTCCCGCAGCAGACCTCCGCGCGCCCGGAGGCACTGATGCCGTCGCGAAGACAATTCCTGTCCGCGGGGCTGGTGGGGCTCTCCGCAAAGACGGATCGGCGGATCGAGGGCGGGTTCGTGCTGGAGTCGCAGACCCTCGGCCATCGCCTGCGCGACCGCCTGCCCTTTTCCGCGTCCAGCCAGCATCGCCGCATTCCTCTCGTGATTGTCGGCGGCGGCATCGCCGGCTTGTCCGCGGCGTGGGAACTCGACCGGCGCGGCTTTCGCGACTTCGTTCTGGTGGAGATGGAGGCGACAGCCGGCGGCAACTCGCGATGGGGTGAGAACGACGTCAGCCCCTACCCATGGGCCGCTCACTACGTGCCGGTTCCCGACCGCCGCACGGCTCTGGTGCGGGAGTTGTTCGAGGAACTCGGCCTGATGCGGGGCGATGAGTGCGATGAGCGGCACTTGTGTCATTCTCCCCAGGAGCGGCTCTTTCTGCACGGGCGCTGGCAGGAGGGGATCGAGCCGGCGATTGGGGCGACCGCGCGCGACACCGGGCAGTACCGGCGATTTGAGTCCCTCATTCAGCAGCATCAGGCCTCCGGCCAGTTCACCATTCCCATCGATCTGGGAGCGAAGGCATCGCCGCTCGACCGGATCTCGGCCGCCGAGTGGATGCGGCAGCAGGGCTTCGATTCGCCCTATCTGCGCTGGTACCTCGACTACGCCTGCCGGGACGACTACGGAGCTTCGCTGGAGGCGACCTCGGCCTGGGCCGCGATTCACTATTTCGCCTCCCGCGAGCAAGAGGAGCACGGTCCGTTCACCTGGCCGGAGGGGAACGGCTGGATCGTCAAACGATTGTTGACCAAGCTTGGCCGCTACCTGACGACCGGCGCGCCGGTGTACCGCATCGACCGCACAGGCCATCGGTTTCGAATCTTCACCCCATCCGTGGAATATCTTGCAGAAGCGGTGATCTTTGCCGCGCCCACGTTTCTGGCCAGGTATGTGGTCGAGAACGCTCCCGTGGCGGAGGGCTTTGAATACTCGCCGTGGCTGACGGCCAACCTGACGCTCGACCGGCTGCCGCGTCATCGCGGCGGGTTCGAGATGGCCTGGGACAATGTCATCTATGGCTCGCCGTCGCTCGGCTACGTCGTGGCCACCCATCAGAACCTGCAGTCACACTCCGAGCGCACGGTGTGGACGTACTATTGGGCGCTGGCCGGCCGCGATCCGGCCGACGCGAGGCGATGGCTGCTGGAGGCCGGTTGGACGAGCCTGAAAGACGCGATTCTGAACGACCTGGCCAGGGCGCATCCGGACATTCGCCAGTGCGTGGCGCGGGTGGACGTTCTCAAGCTGGGGCATGCCATGATCCGGCCGGCGGTGGGCTTCCTGTTCTCCGAGTCGAGACGTCGTATCGCCGCGAGCGGGAAGGACAGGCTGTTCTTCGCGAATTCCGATGTGAGCGGGATCTCGATCTTCGAGGAAGCGCAGTACCGGGGAGTGGTTGCAGCCCGGCGTGCGTTGCGGACGCTAGGCCGCGGCTGACTCCATGGACATCAGTCTCCTCGGTCGTCGTTGGCCTGTCGATGGTATCGGGGATTGGGCCGCAGTCTGATGTCGATCACGGTTCCGAAGTGGGTTCGAGTCCCTGATGGGGTCACCGATCCACAGGCCGTACCTTTGGTTGACGAGAGCGGCGCCGCACGTTAGGGTAGAGGCATGGACGTGACCGTGCAGATTCCGGACGATCTCGCCGGCCGCATGGGTACCGGCGATTTGTCGCGGCGGGCGCTGGAAGCACTGGCCGCCGAGGAGTATAAGCGCGGCCGCCTCACTAAGCCCGATCTGCGGCGACTCCTCGGATTTGAGACCGGCCACCAAATCGACGAGTTTCTGAAGGCTCACGAGGTATTCGAGGACTACACACTGGAAGACCTGGGGCGCGAGCGTGCCAGCTTGCGGCGCCTAGGCTTTTGATGCGTCTGGTTGTCGCTGACACCAGTCCTCTGCGCTACCTCGTGCAGATCGGCCAGATCGAACTGCTGCCCCGATTGTTCGAGAAGATATTCATCCCGTCAGTGGTGTCCGAAGAACTTCGCCACCCTTCCGCACCTGACGCGGTGCGAGACTGGATCATCTCGACGCCTGCCTGGCTTGAGATGTCCGTGGTCAGCGCCAGCGATGATCCATCGTTGCGCGTGTTAGATGAAGGCGAGAAGTCGGCAATCACGCTCGGATTGCTTCTGCCAGCGGACCTCATTCTCATCGATGACCGCAGGGGGGCGGCCGTAGCGCGTGACAAAGGATTTGAAGTCACCGGGACGCTGGGCATTCTCGACCTCGCTGCCCGCCGCGCGCCTTCGGACCACGAATTTCCGCCGGCGCGAGGAGCTTTTCGATGCCCTGCTCAAGCAACATAGGCAGGGTGGCGAATCCTGAAGGATCGCTGTCAACAAAGAATGCCGAAGTTGGAAAGTCGACTTCGTGGGACTCCGTGTTGGATGGTTCCCCATCGTGGACGCGTTTCGAACTTTGGTGTCGGCCCCACCGGTGGAGACGACGCAGCAATTGCGGCAGATACAGGAATTTGAAGCCGCAGCGTAGATTCGCTCCGGAGCACGGCCCTCGGCCGAATGAACCCCATGGGTGGCTACACGGTCGGAACTATTGGGTGCGACGCTGACTTCGGTCTCCGTGCCGATTGTCCGCACTACAATTGCCGAAAAACAGTTCCGGTAAGGGGAATGTGCTTTTCGCCCGCAAGTATTGGTTTGTCGGCTCTGAGCGAGAATTCGGAGAAGTGGGCAATTGGCGGGCCCTTCAGCCTTTTCCTTCTTCCTGGACATTCCGGCCGCCAGGGCTCGGCCCGTGAGGCGACGCTCTGCCTCTTTGAAGACTTCCGGACAGAGCCTCTGAGGACCCGAAGGGTGGGAATCGGGTAGTCTGGTCGGCACAATCAAGGTGGGAGAAGGTGTTGATTCAATGACGGTTGTGGCATCCTAGGCTTCCTTTGAGCCGGCGCTGCCGGTCGGTCGGACCGTCCGGGCGACCCGGGCTCGGTGTGTTGGGGTAGCCCATATCGGCCGTGGGTTCGATCTCCCTGAAAGGGCCCTGATTCTACGAGCGCTTTCGGTGCTGTCGAGCCCTGCGGCCCGAAACACGGAAACCCAACAAAGTTGACTCGTCAGAAGAATTTGTGGGCGAGGGTGGGCTCGGGCAGCTTGGCAAGTGAGTGATACAAGGCGAGTTCGAGGACGCGGAAGGTGCGGAAGCCATAGGATCTTCTCATCACGACTTTGGCCT
>JBJXGR010000571.1:0-2525 GCA_046160045.1 Bryobacteraceae bacterium | reverse complement strand
AGCAGGCCGAGCGCGGTGTCGCGTTCCCCCAGGCAGAGATAAACGAGGGCCAGATTGGCCGCCGGGACAAAGCGCCGGCGAGCCATCTCGCACAACTGGCCGAGCAGCGCGCGGGCTCGCGTCTCGTCTCCCATCAGCGCACAGCACTGCGCCATCGGGCCGATCACCTGCGGCATGTCGCCGCCCAGGGAGCGAGCCTGTTCGAACGCATCGAGCGATTCGGCGAAACGCTTTTCCTGAATCAGCAGCCTTCCGATGCCCGCGTGCGCCTTGGCAAAGTGCGGATCGAGTTCGAGCACCTTCTGGTACTCGCGCATGGCTTCCTCATGTCTGCCCAGCATCATGTAGTTGCCGCCGATGGTCACGCCGATGATCGCCGAGAGCGGATCCAGGAGTTGCGCCTCCCGCAACTCGCGGAAGGCCTCTTCCATCCGGCCCAGCGGGGTGAGGAGATCGCTGGCGTACCAGAAGTGCGCGGGCGCGTGACCGGGATTGAGTTCGAGCGCCCGCCGGTAGTGCCGCTCGCCCGCGGCCCAATCCCAATCGAACAGGCTGCGAACGAACCCGAGCGAGGTATGGGCATCCGCCAATGTCTCGTCTAACTCGAGAGCGCGGATCGCCGCATTCCTGGCCTTGGGCATCACGTCTTCAGGCGGTTGGACCCCATAGTCGCCGAGCAGGGCATACGCATCGGCAAGTCCGGCATATCCGAGGGCGAAGGCAGGATCTTCGCGGGTCGCCTGCTCGAAACACTCCAGGGCCTTGAGCAGGCCCGACTGGCTTCGCCGATTCGAGTAGTGGCGCCCTCTGAGATACAGGTTGTAAGCATTGACGCTGGAAGCGCCCTCCGTCTTGCCCCGGCGCGACTGATCACCCGGAGAAAGCTGGGCTTCCAGGGCGCGGGCGATCGCGATGGCGATCTCATCCTGAATCGCGAACACATCCTCGATGGAGCGTTCGTACGTTTGCGACCACCGCACCTGTCCGGTTGCGGTCTCGATCAACTGCGCCACCACCCGGAGGCGATCGGCGAACCGCCGCACGCTTCCTTTCAGCGCGGTCGCGACCTGCAGCCGCTCGCCTACGCTGCGCAGGTCGTCGAGACCCTTCATCTGGTAGGCCGAATCCCACGCCGCCACCCTTAGTCCCTTGACCTTTGTCAGGTGAACGATCAGTTCCTGGGTCAGGCCGTCGCTGAAGTACTCGTTCTCCGGATCGGCGCTGAGGTTTGCGAGGGGGAGAACGGCGACGGTGGCGGGAGATGAGGGCGGAACGGCATTCTCGCGCGGAGCGAACCGGGGCGCATAACTGCCGGTGGGATACGAGATGCAGATCTGGTCCCGCGCGCCCTCGCCGGCATAATATTGTTTGAGCTTGGAGCGGAGGCGGCGCGCTTCGACGCGCACGATCGGATCGACGCGCGAGTCAAAGGACGGGGCGCGGTCAAAGACTTCGACGCCGACCGTATACTCCTTCAGTTCATCGGCGTGGCCGGCGAGCGCACGCTCGACCGTGAACTCGAGAAAGCGCCGCATGCGCGCGGAACCGGCGAAGACGCGGCTCTCCAGGATGCGCCGCAGATGTCCACGCACTGCCTCACCCGTCCACGGAGACGGGATCGCGGGACCCGAGACGCTATCTTCGGTACCGGCCACGGTAAGTCCTGAACGATGCGGATATGGATCGAACGTAGCGCGCCGGGTGGAAGGGGTTCAACCCCCCGGCCTTATCGAGCGTGATCCGAACCGCGGCCGGAAGGCCGCGGACAGGGCGTGCAGCCGGTCCGCAGGAGGGTCCACGGTTCCTGTCAAGGAAACAAAAAAGCGGGAGCGTCGCCGCTCCCGCTTCGAAATCGCCGCTCGCGGGCGGATGGATCAGAAGATGAACTTAATCCCGATCCGTCCGGAGAAGCCAGGATTGAAGATCCCGGCCTTCCCGAAGCGAGGATCGAGCGCGTTCTTTCCATCGGGCGTGCCAGCCACCAGGGCCTTCCAATCAAACCCCTTGCTGAGGTCCACCGCATGGAGGTCAATGCCAGCCGAATCCGAGTGTTCTTCGCGGTTGTAACGGTCGAAGGTGAACATGCTGGTCTTTTGGTTGAAAAGATTCTCCATGTTGAACTCCAGGCGCAGGGCCTTGCCTTCGCCCATCTTGAACTCATGGGCTACCAGCAGGTCGGTCTGGCTCAACACCGGAGTCCGGCCGTAGTCGCCGCGGCCGTTGACGTAGAACGGAATGTCGTTGACGGTGACCACCTGAGTCGTCACCGGCGTCCCGCTCATCAGGCGGAAGAAACCTCCCACCTGGGTGCCAAACTTGAAGTGCTTCGCACCGTAGAATTTGAACACGTGCGGCCGGTCGGTTGGCAGTCGTCCGAACAGCCCCACGACCCCGTTGGCATCCCACATGGCTTCATCGAGATCGAAGTAGCGGTTAGCGTTGCCACCCGGACGGTAGTTTTCGGCGCCAAACACCTGGTTCGGCCCGAAACCGTAGCCCAGCGAGGGGGGCCGGATCTCATCGGT
>JBJXGR010000570.1:0-4274 GCA_046160045.1 Bryobacteraceae bacterium | reverse complement strand
CGTGGCTGGCGAAGCAGCAGACCCTCGATGTGCCGGCGGAATTGCGTTTTCGCCCGCCCGGCCATATCGTCCCGTTGGCCGTCTTCCTGGCGTCGGATGAGTCGCGCGCGCTGAACGGCAGGTTCCTGCAAGCGAGCTCGCAGGGAAGCCCGAAATACCTCCAGTTGTGACGGCTACCGGCTTGCGCCCGCACGGGACCGGGAAGGCGCTGAAAGAGAACGGGCCGTGCCCGGAAGGGATGCCCGTGGGCCCGCGGCCGTCCCAGCACATCCTGGTAGGTTCCAGGCGAAGCGGCTTTCACCGGGCGGCGGCGAGCGCCGCCCGGTTCAGGGGCGGACCCCTAGAAGTAGAGCTTCAGCCCCATCTGGAAGATGCGCATGTTGGTGCGGAGGCTGCGGACTTCACCCACCCGCGGCGCGTCGGGGATGATCGAGTCAAGTCCCGCGTAGCCAAGGTCGTTCGGCCTGCCGAACTGGGGCGAATTGAAGGCGTTGAACGCTTCAGCCCGGAACTGGAGCCGTCCCTGTTCGCCGAGTTTCGGCAGGGTCCAGTTCTTCCCGATCGACAGGTCAAAGGTGTGCATGCCGGGCGAGATCATGATGCCGTTGCCGGCGTTCCCGTAATGGCACAGATCCAGCCGGTTGGGGATGTTGCAGTCCGTCCGGCGGAAGGCCGTGGGACTAAACCACAACTGCCGGGTCGCGGCGTCGCCCAGACGCCCGTCCGCCACGCGGTCCGGCCGTGTGCTCCCGCCGGTATTCAGGTTGCCTCCGGAAAGCGTGAACGGGAGGCCTGTGCGCATCGTGATGATGCCGCTCGCCTGCCAACCGCCCAAAACCGCTTTTGTCGGGCCGGCCGACTTCTGGAAGATCGGCAGATCGTAAACAAAGTTCGCGACGGCGTTGTGCGTAATGTCAAAGCCGTAACGCGTCCGGTCGGTTCGCCGGTCCCGCGGGTTCTGATACAAAGGTTGGACGTCCCCCGCCGGATCGTTGCGGCCGTAACCTTCGCCAAGAGCTTTTCCGTAAGTATATGCCAAGCCCATGGTAAGCCCCGAGCTGTAACGTTTCTGTACCTGCACCTGAAGCGCATGGTAGCTGGCGTTCGCGTAGGCGTCCAGGTATCGGATAGTGCCCAGCAGCCTTGCGATATTGCCTTCGCCCGCGCTGACGTAAGCCTGCCACGGCCGCCGCCGGTTGATGTCGGTGTCCGGCGCCGGGTCGGGACTGTTGAAGTTGGACACCGTGTTGTCGAGGTTGCTGGTCTTGGAGCCCACGTAGCCGACCGTGATGATCGTGTTCCACGGCAACTGCCGCTGAAGGTCAAAGCTCCATTGCACGTAATGACTCGCTTTGTTGTCCGGAACCATCGCCAGCACGTTGGTGCGCGCCGCCGCCGTGCCCTGGCCGGGGAACGCGTTGTTCAGGGTCAGCACCTCGGAGCCGGGCCGGAACCGCCGCGTTTGCAGGTTGTAGCTCTGACCGCCATACGAGATGGGGATCACCTGCGCGGCATCGGTCACCTGGTTGAAACTGAAGGTCCCCGACAGAGGCGGCTGCAAGTTCAGGATCGAGAAATTGTTGAGCTGCTGCGCGTTGGCATACCAGCCGGCGCCCGTTCGGATGACCCATTTCTCGGTTGCGCGGTAGGCGATGCCCACGCGCGGCATGAAGAAGCGCTTCTCCGGCTCATAGAACCGGTATTCCTTCCTCGGTTCCGGCACAACGGTGGGCAGTTGCTGGCCGTTGCTGGCTGTGGTCAGGATGTCCAGCCGGAGGGACCGCCAAGTCCGGTTGACGTCAGTCGCGATGCCGAAATAGTCCCAGCGCACGCCGAGGTTCATCGTGAGGCGGCGGGTCACCTTCCACTCGTCCAGGAAGTAGCCGCTCCAACGGTGCTGCCGCGGTTTTTGGAGCAGTAAGCCTTCCGCCGTGGTCGAGGTGCTGGGGTAACCCATCAGCCACCCCGCCAGTGCATACCCGCCCTCGCAGCACCCGTAGTTGCCGTAGGGAACGTTGGCCGCCGCGCGCTCGATGGTCAGGCGCCGGTACTCCATCCCCATCTTGAAGTTGTGATTTGCCCGGATGATCGAAAGGTGTCCGAGAGCTGGTAGGTATCGTTGAAGTCGATTCGCGCGCCGGAATCGCCGCCAATGATTCCCATGGACGGAATCGCCGCCTCCAGCGGCTTAAACTTCCGGTTGTTGTCGACGGCCACCCGGAACTGGCCGACTCCTAGGGAGTCCACGTCAAAGTCCGTGTTTGTCCGCGGATTGGACTGGTCGTGATCCACGCGGTTATAACCGAACCGGAACTCGTTGATCACCGTGGGCCGGAACAGGTGCAGGTACTGCGAAGCGATGTTGTGCGGCCGCATGCTGAAAATGGTGGGGAAATTGGGATTGATGTTCTGAGATTCGTAGGTCGTCCGTTGCGTGGCGTACCGGACAAACACGCGGTCGTTGGCGCCGAAATTGTGGTCGACGCGGGCGAAGTACTGGTTCTGATCCAGGGTAGCGGGGACCGACCGGATCACGTTCACGTCGAGAATGTCCTCCGGCTGGAACTGAGGCAACGGAAGGTAGGTGTTGATGAACTTCTGGGCATTCTGGTTGATGCGGCTGGCCGGGACGATGTTCGTGATCCGGCCTGCCGAATCCCGGAACGGTTCGCCCGTGACCGGATCGTGGACAATAATCGGCGCCCGGATGGGGACGCCGTTCCGGATCAGCGGCGTCAGCAGTGCGGAAAAATCGCCGCGGCGGAACTCCTCGGGAAACCAGAATGCCTGCTGGACGGATTCCTGAGTCTGCCGCACACCCTCGTAGTTGAAGCTCCAGAAGGTCTTGTCCTTGCCGTTGTACTTGGGGAGCATCACCGGCCCGGCCAGCCACGCTCCGAACTGGTTGCGGCGAAGGGCGTTTTTGTTCGCCAGCCGCGTCCCGGCCGGCACCTGGAAGTTCAGAAAGTAGTCCCGCGCATCCATCGCATTGTTCCGCAGGAAGTCGTAGAAGGTGCCGTGGAAATTGTTGGTGCCGCTCTTCAGCGAGATCTGCACGACCGCGCCGTTGTTCTGCCCGTACTCGGCGGAGACGGTTCCCGTTTGGATCTTGACCTCTTCAATCGCGTCGACCGATGGGTTGAACAACACCTGGTTCACCAGGGGTTCAGCGGCGACGACCCCGTCCATCGATACGTTCTGGTTTGCATCGCGCTGCCCGTTGGCGCTGAGTGTGGTTGCCGCGCCCGGGAAGGGAAACGCCGCCGCGGCGGAAATGTCTTGACCCATGCGGGTCCCATATTGAACGCCCGGCGTCAGAATGGCCAGGCTGGCGAAGTTGCGGCCGAGCAGCGGCAGTTCCTGCACCCGCCTGCGCTCGACCGTGGTGCTGATGGCCGCGTCGTCCGTCTTGAGTTCGACGCCCGAGGCGACGACCTCCACCCGCTCGGAGGTGGCCCCAACGTCGAGCGCGACGTTGACGCGGGCTTTCTGATTCGTTTCGACCACGATGCCTGTCTGCGACTGGGTCTTGAACCCTTCCATCTCGACAGTCACCGTGTACGCGCCGATCTCGATCAGCGGGAACGAAAAATTGCCGTTGCTATCGGTCTTGGTCTGGCGTTTCTCGCCGGTCTGCACTCGAAGAAGCGTGACTTGTGCGCCCGGCACGATCGCTCCAGTGGAGTCGGCGACGGTCCCAAGGACCTCCGTTGACGTTGTCTGCGCGGCCAAGGGCGCCACGCACAGAAGTAGTGTGAGCACCAAGAAAACGTGTTTTCGCATTTTTGCACCCCTACCTGAGTTCTGTCACCCCTGACAGAAGTCGCCATCCCCCCCGAAGAACGACGAACCTGCCGTGGATATGGAAACATTGTGATCCGCCTTTCGAAAGGTGTCAAGAAACAGGGGAAGGGGTCTGCATGATCTGCGCAGTTCTCCTTGTGAAGACTCAGCCCCGCCAGGGCGCGCAAACGGCAAGATCATCAACATCGCCGCCGGAGTTCATGAAGAACGCGTGCATGTCGGGATGAGCGCCTATTGCGCCTCGAAAATCGGTCTGGTGAACCTGACGCGAAGCCTGGCGGCGGAGGTGCGGCAGCACGGCATCCACGTCAACGCCATCGATCCCGGGGCGGTCCGGACTGGAATGGCGGAATCCTTTGAGATCAGTGAAGAAACCACCGCGTGGCTGGCGAAGCAGCAGACCCTCGATGTGCCGGCGGAATTGCGTTTTCGCCCGCCCGGCCATATCGTCCCGTTGGCCGTCTTCCTGG
>JBJXGR010000569.1:0-17567 GCA_046160045.1 Bryobacteraceae bacterium | reverse complement strand
CCCGGTTGTACACTTCACCTGGCACCTCGCGGCACCCGGCGCAAGACTCAAGGCCGGGGCGGGTCGCTACTCCTTACCCCGTAGGACTCTTTCATTCCCAACCACATGCCGGTTTATCCCGGCGCTTTCGGACGAGCAACCCCAAGGACGATCGCATCACTCTCTACGCTCGGCAGCCTTCGTACTGCACGGTGGCCAACGTCCGGAATCTGGCGGTGGACCGCCTTTCGGTCGTGGCCGAGCCTGGCGTTCTGGAGGCGAATCCACGAACGGCGCTGTCGATTTTCAACGCGCAGGGGGCTTCGTTGCAGGCGATCCACCGCAGCCCTTCGGATCAGGCGGGACCGGTCCTGGAACTCGACAACTCGCGGGAGGTGCTCGTCTCCGGATGCCTGGCGCCCTCGAAGACCGGCGTCTTCGCCCGACTTCACGGAATGGGAAAAGGCGACTGCGCGTTCGAGGGAAACGACCTCAGGCGCGCACAGAAGGATGCCGAGTGGACTTGACCCGCTAGAACAGTCGCAGGCCGGCCGTTGCCTGGCCTATTCGATGCGCATCTGGCGCAGTGTGTCTCCGCCCGCCGGAAGCGCGACGCCGCCAGGCTTCAGACCGTTGACGCCGAGGATGTAGGCAACGATGTCGGCGTAGGTTTCCTTGGGCAAGGAGCCGGGCGTGGTGGGCGGCATGGTTCGCGACTTGTCATACAACGTACCGACGCTTCGTCCCGGCCACCTGGTCTTGAACTGCTCGCCGGCTAGCGGAGTGCCAAACGTGCCGTTGGTCAGCGTGCTGCCGTGACACACGGCGCAATACGCATCGTATGCTTTCTTGCCGGTGGCGGCCTGGCTGGCCGTGAAGCGCGGCGGAATCTGCGTTTGAGGGTGGGCCGAGGCGAATTCGACTGGAGGAGCGGCGGACGGCCGAGTCCGGCTGACCGGCGCCGGCTCTGGCGGGCGGCTCGGATCCCCCTCGCCCACATAGGTGAACGCCAGGATTGCCCCCTTGTCCTGCATCTCGGATGTAGCGCCACCACTGAGCGACTCGGCGAGGCCCTCAAAATCGGTCGCGATGTAGAGGGTGCGTCCGTCCGGGCTGACCGCCGTATCGCGATAGCGGTTCTCCGACTGAAAGTAACGGCTCATGGGGCCGGCCGCCCTTTTGCCGTCGGCCGTCAAGGGCAACACATAGAGGGAGCCGCGCTTCAGGGTGGTGATCAGAAGGACGGGATCCCATCCGGGGATGCCCCCGTTCCGGGCGCTGTAGTGTTCAACGCCCGAGACACCGACGGTCGGCCAGCAGATGTAGTCGAAGCCCTTGCAGACCGGGTCTTGAAAGTTGAAGCCGGTGGGCACGGTGAACATCGTCGCGATGGGTTCGACGAAGGGTTGAGTGAACGCCGATTCGGGCTCGCGCGGAACCGATGGGTCGATCGCCAGGTCGCTGAAGCTGAGTTCCGAACACCCCTTTTTCGATTCAGCCCATCGCGCGTACTCATAGGCCTTGTTGTCGCGCATGCCGGCGACGTGCGGCCACCCATGGTTGGAGCCGGCCTTGAGAATGTTGATTTCGTCATCCGTCTTGGGGCCATGCTCGGACGAGTAGAGTGTACCGTCGGGACTGAAATCGAGCCCTTGCGGGTTACGGTGGCCGTAGGTGTACACGTGGCTGACCACTCCGGCCAGTTTCGGGTTGTCCTTGGGGACGGAGCCGTCGAGATTCAGGCGTAGGGACTTGCCTTCGTACGCGGCGAAATCCCGGTCCTTCACCTCTTTTTTGGTGGGGAGACGCTGGGCGAGAACGGGGAGACAGAAGTTGCCAAGCTGGTTGTTGCCCTGGTCGCCGACGGTGAGGTAGAGCTTCCGGTCCGGCCCGATCTTCAGGCGCAGGGCGTTATGGTCGTTCCCGGCGGGGAGACCCGTGATCACGTCCTTCGAGTCGGAGAGCGTTCCGGTCTGGGGATTGTAGGTCAGGCGGACAATCTTGCCAAACAGATGCCGGTAGGGGCTGGCCGGATCGCTGACTTGCGTGTCGGGAGCTTTGGTCTTGTCGACGTAGGTATAGGCGACGTACACGAAGTCGTTGCCGGAGCCCTTGAGCAGGTGAGGATCGAGCGCCATCCCGAGCACTCCGTCCTGACCTCCCGGCGCTACGGCTTCGCTGATCGAGGCGGCCACCTGGCGTTCACCGGTCGCCGGGTCAACGCGGACGATGCGCCTGCCGGTTCGTTCGGTGACCCAGAGTTTGCCGTCGGGCCCCCAAGTGATTTCCCAGGGCCCGGCGAGCCCCGAGACGACCACCCTTCTCTCGAATCGCTTGCTTCCGCGAATGACCGTTTCGGGTCCATCCTGAGCAAGCAACGTCGCGACACAAAAGAACGGGAGGAGGGAGATTGCCTGCCTGACGAGATTCTTCATGAAGAATTCCTGTTACGACCGCTGTGCGCAGTCTCTTTCGAGCTTGGTTGATTCTCGTCCCGGCTTTGGACTCCAGTCAACGGGCGAGATGAGGACAACGCTCTTATAGCGTAACGCAGGTCTGGCGGGCAACAACGAGTTCGCGATCCATTCCGCATAGCGCAGTGAGGTACCAAGATCGACCAGCCTGAACCGGCGGACCCGCCGGGGCGAACCGATTTGACAACGGGAATACGCATGGCATCATGGTGAGTCATCGCACTATGCCGCGGTCGAAGGTCAAGATTCCTCTCATGGATCCCCGTCATGCCCGCTTCCGCATGGAAGCGCGTCCATCCGCCATTCATCGCTTGGGGGTCTTCGCCCTGGAGCCGATCCCGAAGCGCCGGAAGGTGATCGAGTACACCGGCGAACGGATCAGCCGCAAGGAGACCAAGCGGCGGTCCCTGGAGCGCGACCTGATCTACCTGTTCACGGTTGACAACTATTGGACGATCGACGGCTCGGTGGGAGGCAGCGGGGCCGAATACATCAATCATTCGTGCGACCCCAACCTGTGGGCCTGGATCTGCAAGGGGCACATTCTATACATGTCGAGCCGGGCCATTGCGGAAGGGGAGGAACTCACGGTGGACTACCGGTTCGCCAAGGATGTGGAGAAGATCCCGTGCTCGTGCGGGGCGGCCGCCTGCCGGGGGACGATTAATCTGGCGGATTGATCTTCACGAGGCCAAGCCTCAAGGAGGCCGGCCGCGTGCCGGGGGGCCCGCCCTATTGGCGCTAACTGAACAGTTCTCGCCCTGGCCGATTCGTGGCGCAGACATTCGTGTCGGGCGCGAGATGGGCCTCCGAACTCCTGAAGTCGCCATGCGATCAGAAGTCCGGAGTCTCGACGCGCCAGACAGACGTCCCTGCGCCACAAGTTGCTCCGGTGTCCACGCACAGGGTTCGCCGTTCCGGAGCCGCCGGACCGCTTGGGGCCGGAAGTTGGAGAAGACGCTGCCGCGGATGCCGGAGGGAAAACAGACGGCGGAGGATCAGGCCGTGTTGCCACGCATAGCCTGGTCATCTCCATGCGCATCTCCGCTCACCAGTGCGCCTGGGACACGCATCGAAACTGGGAGCCGTGTGCGTGGGCCGCTTCGCGATGCTGGTGAACCCGCGCCCTGAGTTCGTAGTATCGGCTTCGCGCCTCGGTCCTGGTCTCCCATGCGGTATGAGGCTGATTCGCCCCAATGGTTCCCGCCACGCTTGAATCGGCCGCTGCCACCGCCTCGGCGGCGGCCATCAACTGATCCAGCAAATCAGTGCATAAGGCATGCTAATAAGGTGAACTCCGTCCTCCGGCTCTCGAATCTTCTCCCGGTCTTTGTGATGGTGGCAGCCGGAACGCCATCGTACCCCAGAGCCCCCGAAGCTTACACAATCCGGTTTGAAAACGAACTTGGCTTGCACCGCGACCTGCGGCTTGCGGCGCCGTCGGATTCAGTAGTCCTCAGTTTCTTTTGCGAATCCGGTTCGAAACCAGACGGCGGAAGCCTCCATCTCTTCATCCAGCGGTCACCGGCAGTGGAGACGACGCGGTCGTACCTGACGGTCTCCTTGAACTATGGCGTGCTTCGAAGCGTGCGGCTGGACATGCCAACCCGGACCGAGGTCGAGATCCCGATTCCGCCGGCCCTGCTAAAACGCGAGAACCGCCTGGAGATCGCTGTGCGCCAGTATCCGGCATCCGGTGCCGCGGAACCGGCGTTGTGGACAGCCGTGGGATCCGGGTCCTTCATCACTATTAGAAGCAGGACCACCGCGGGCAATGGCGACCTCAACGACTTCCCCGTGCCGTTGATCGATCCGTATAGTTATCGGGCGAAGTCTATTGACGTACTCTTGCCTGCGGGGATCAGCTCCGCGACCCTTGAAGCCACAGTATGGCTGGTCGCCAATCTTTGCCGGCGCGTGGCTCCCGAACCGGTTCAGGTTCGGGTGGTGAGGTCGTTTGGCGAAGGCCGGCATCCCCTCCTGGTTGCGGGTACCCCGGAGGAGCAGCCCAGCCTCGAGCAGATCGACTCAGCCGATCCCGCCGCCTTGACGACCGGCGAAGGCTTGGCTGTTCTGACCTCCGTGGCCAGAGCGGGCGTCAGACCGGTGCTTGTCGTAACGGGACGGACGCCACATGCCGTCAAGAACGCGGCGAGGGCTCTGTTTGACCCGGGGAGGCCCAAGAGCGGAACCTCCCTACGGAGTGGGGCCGTCACCGGGAATGCGCCTGCGACGCCTCATCAATGGCCAGGCTTCATTCCGCCCGGCGGGTCTTTCACGCTGCGCGACCTCCGGTACAACGACTTTCCGATCGGACCCGGAAACTTCTTTGTGGCGTCCATTCCTCTGCGCGCGAGTCCGGACGTCCGCTTCACCGGTTACCCGATGGAGATGGTGCTCTACCTCAAAGCTGCGTCTGCCCTGGGGTCGGGCCGAGGGCGAATTGTGGTGATGCTGAATGGTCAGTCGCTAGGGAGTTGGGCCATCAACGAAGTTCTGGCCGGGACCGAAGGCACTCTGAAGATCCAGTTTCCTGGTGAGCGGCTCGCCACGAACAATCTGTTGCAGGTAGTTGTCGAAGGAGAGCCCGCCCCGGCCCTGATGCTGCTGGCTTCAAGCCGTTTTGCATTTCCTCAGGATTTCTCAGTCACGCTGCCGGACCTTTCTCTTCTACAACATGCGCTTTATCCCTTGAGTATCAAGGCGGATTTGTCAGACACCATCTTGTTGGTGCCGTCGACGGCAACTGCGGAGTCCTTCGCCATGACCATCGCGGTGGCTGCACAACTGGGGCGGCTAGCGCCTGGAACGACCCTGGCTCCTCGCGTCAGGAAAATGGAGGAGGTGACTTCGGGGGAACGGACTTCATCGCACTTCGTCTTTCTGCGGTCTTCGGCACAGGACGAGACCCCCGATGTGCTCTTTCGAGGTTGGCCCGCAAACGCGGCGTCATCCCGGCCCAGCCTGCAGGAGGTAGTCTCGCCCTGGAACCAGAAACGAGTCATTCTGTTGATCGATGCGAGCCGGGAGAAGTCCCCGGAAACGCTGATCGAACGCGTCTTTCAACCTGAAGTTCTCACAAAGTTAGCTGGGGATACCGTCGTCCTCAATCGCGGACAGATCCGCTGGCAACGGATGTCGCCAGTCGTGTACCATCGGGAAATTGCCTGGATCAACCACGTCCAGGCGTGGCTCGGCGCCACCTGGTATGGGATTCCACTCATCGTCATCACCGTGAGCGTGATGATGGCAGCAGGTTGGCGGCTGGGACTGCATCACTATCGGACCCGGAGAGCGCCGTAGAAATCCAGGTAAAGCGCGGTCCCAAACCATAACCAGTTTTGAAGATAGTAACGGTCCGCTTCAGACCACACACCGTTGCGATACAGGCGGCTGACACGCGCGTTCATTTCCCCTGCTATCTTGGGGGCCTGTGGCTTCAACGCTGCCATCAGCACACCCAACATCTCAGGCGACTCATACCCGGCGAGCGCTTTTCCTCGTGGAGAGATGATAGCCGCAAGATGGCGATGTTCCATCCACTCGGTGGTGAGCCACCCGAGCGACCGCCGCAGATACCGGGAAGAACGTTCGTCGGAACTAAGCCTGTCATCGAGCGCGATGCGCCAAGGCGTGCGGATTGCATCATAAGAGAACGAGCTGCTTTTCTCGTCAACCAGCCGCAGGTCGCCGCTGACCGTATCCAGCCACAGCCAGTCCGGTGGCAAGCGTGTACCGGTAAGTTGGGAGGCGCCTTCCAGCAGGGTGTACGTCGTGTCAACGAGCCGGCTCCATGGATGCGAACGGTCGACGCGGCCAAAAGCCCGATAAGCATACGGCGCGTAATAGGAAGGATTGATCCGGCACTGCGAGCCATTGCACAGCGTGTCGCCGGCCAGAAGGTAGATACGGCCGTTCACCTCTTTCGTACCGAGCCGCCAGAGATCATCGAGAACCGCTCGAGCTGCGTTGAGATACCGCTGGTCACCCCATTGCTGGGCGGCGAGAATGAGGGCGAACGCAGCATCTTCATCGGCATCTGTGGCGAAAGCGGTGTCGAGCACACCCCAGCGGCCAGCCTTGCTCTTGCCCCACTTCCACGCCCAAAGGTGGTCGTTGCGAACGCCCGAACTAAGGTTACGCAACGCCCATTGCCAGGTTCTGTCGAAGGTATCGCGGTCGTTGATCCAGACCGCGCGCAGCATTGCGTACGATTGGCCCTCGGATGTGGATATGCCGCCGGCACTGTGATCGATGACGCGCCCGTCCTGCTGGATGAAATGCCGGACGTATGCTCGCCAACTCTCCGAGAGAATCGGCGGAACCTCCGGCGAAGCTGCGCGCCGGGCGCCTGGTTCTGCGCTGCAGGCACCGAGGATCATGAGCACTCCCGCCGCAAACCGCCGCTCCAATGAAAACGATAAAGGCTTCCGAGTCACTTGAATTCCTCGATCGGTTGAACGACAACCACGGGCTGTACCCGCCGGCCTGGACGTGGCCTATCCGAATAAAGCTCCTTCCAAAACGCGCGCTCCTCGCTTTTGCCCGCCCATCGAAACTCAATCTCGCACAACCGGGAAGCCCGGTGCCTCAAAACGGCCTGAGAGACTGCCAGTACTCGCTGTGCATCCAGCACGACGCGAAACTCGCCGCCCCCGGGGTCGGCCGTCACTGGGAGTTCAACCACGGCGCTACACCCGCTGATTGCTTTGCACAGGCACTCCGTGTCTCCGAAGCTTGCTGGCCAATGACCTCTAATCATCGGCGATTCGGGAGCAACAGCTTGCCTCGGGCGCGTCGCACGCCACGGGATCGTCACCAGGTTCCACAGCGAGGGAAGCAGACGGTCCTCTGGGTAGGTCTGACGTACCCAACTGTCGTCGCCACAAAAGATCAATTGAACAAGTTGGCGCGTCTGGTCGAGCGTCAGATTCGAAAACTCGAACGCGGCTTCCACCGTCCCTGAAGTTCCCCAGTCATAGCGCACGCGCCTGGCTTCCACAGCCGTGCCGCCACCGGACTCTCCGTGGATGGCAATGTTGCAATTGTAGGGAAGCGGGACAGGCCTATCGAGCCCGATTCGCACACCGGTCTCGCTGATATCTATAGTGCTGGCCATGATGGCTTCTTGATCAGATTGAGACCAAATGGAACAAGAGAACTTGCGCGCCACGCGTGGCGACCGGCGCTGCTGGGGTTGCTCGATCCCGACGCAGGCGGCCGCAAGCAGAGCGATGAAATTGATCAGTGTCCAGCCGCCGTTGAGCAGAATGGAATCCAGTGTCGTAGTTTCAATTCCGTGGGTCCAGTACCAGGCCAGGTGGATAGGAAGTGCGACTGTGAGGGCCAGGAAATTCAGTGCCAGCAGAACGAGGATCACCCGGGTGTTCCGCCATTCAAAGGTGACCCCGTCGGCGTTCCGCCCCTTGTCGGTCACTTGAAACTTTCCGGCCTTGGGGTTGATCAGCGCGGCCAGAGTGACATAGGCAGTGTAGGGAGCGATGGAAATCTCGTAGACGGCAGCCAAAAAGGAGTGCCGGTAGCGGCGGCTGATCATGGAGTTCGCGACCGTCGAGAGGGCGACATGAGGAAAAACGTAGGCCATGACTTCTAGCGCGTCAGCCTTCATCGGGTGTATGCCGAAAAAGAGAAAAGTGAGGGGAACGGTGACGAGAACGAGGCGGGGAAACCCGAAGAAGAAGTGTACCATCGCGTTGAAATAGTTCAATCGCTGTGGCAGGGTGAGGCCCTTCTTGAAGACTGGGCAATCCGTGCGAAGGATCTGGGCCATTCCCCGGGCCCAGCGCATCCGCTGCTGGACGTGGGCGGCGAAACTTTCCGTGGCGAGACCGGCCGCCAGCGGCGTGGCGGCGTAAACAGAACGGAATCCCCGGGCGTGGAGTTCCATCGCCGTATGCGCATCCTCGGTGACGGTCTCGGTCCTGAATCCCCCGATGGATTCAA
The DNA here is from genome assembly GCA_046160045.1 of Bryobacteraceae bacterium. Lineage (GTDB taxonomy): Bacteria > Acidobacteriota > Terriglobia > Bryobacterales > Bryobacteraceae > CAZGUX01. The sequence continues at coordinate 9,150 of JBJXGR010000569.1, read as the reverse complement.
GAGCAGACCGGCGGAGGATTGCGCAGGACCCACAAAAGAAGGCGGAATTCCAGAAGTCGTTTCCTGGCTGCACCACCTGGTAAAAGAAAGTCTGCTCGGGAGCCACGCGGCCACTGAGGTTAAGATTGTACTCGTAGGGATCCGGATTGAAGAAGTGTTGGGCCCCCTGCACAAACGCCACGTTCTGATCTTCGAAGAATCCCATCAGTTTGCGGAGAAAACCTCTGACCGGGACGTGGTCCGCGTCGAAGATGGCCACGAAGTCGCCGCTGGTCAGGGCTAGCGCGTTATTGAGGTTACCTGCCTTGGCCCCGCGATTATCGGTGCGTTTGATGTATTGACCGCCGATCGACGCCACCATCTCTTCGATCTGCGGCCGGGCGCCATCGTCGAGGACATAAACCCGCTTGTTGGGGTAATCCATCCACAAAGCGCCAATCAGTGTGCGCCGGATGACGTCGACAGGCTCGTTGTACGTAGGGATAAACACGTCAACGGCGGGAAGGCTTTTCAGCAAAGCTTGGCGGTCAGCCACATGAAGAGTTTGGAAATAGCCCAGAAACAGGATTAACAGACCATATGTCTCGGCGGCCAGCAAAAGGAGGGACACCGCCAGGTCCAGGCGTGAATCGAAGTTGATCGAAGAACTGAAACGCCAGTAGCAGTACCGGACGGAAGCGAAGCAACTCACAAAGATGATAAAAGGGCGTGCCGCCGGGCTGAAGCTTCCTGCGACGGATGCGGCGATCAGGGTGGCGGCGGCGGCCGCCTGGTAGGTGGCCGGTAAAGGTACGACGATCGCTGACCAGGCGAGCGGCGTCGTAAGGAACAGCACTATCGCAAGTGCGATGCGGACCTTCGAAAACGAATCGCCTGAGCCGGCGCCTTCATGGGTTTTCAAAGCCACGTTCCGTGCCGTTCTCGAGTCAGATTCCCACCACGAGCCGGAATAACAGGGTTTGTTGACGGAACGGGCCGAGGTTGTCGTAAAGATAGGAAACCGGCAATGAAAGGCGATCGGTCAGATGGAATATGGCCGTGGCGGAGAAACCATATGCGCTCCTGGGCTGTATCCCCGTGTAGCTTTGGACACCTCCGAATCCGGACAGCATGTATTCGAGGGCGTCGTTCGCCTTGCCTTTCATCTCGATCCTGCCGGTGTGGCTCGTAAAGCGTTCCGGGCTGAAATAGCCTCCAGTTCCGGCGCGGCCAGGGGCAGCCGCAATCGGAATGCCATCGGACCCCACGACGGCGGGTCTGCCGGCGCGATTGGAAAGAGCCGCTCCCGTGAATCCGAAGAGGTCTTTGTCGTAGCCGAGGTAGTCGAAGGCATAGCTAAGACGTAAGACCGACAGTTCGCTGTCGGCTGGCCGGGCAATGGCGTTGAAGCCTGCCCCTGCTCGGGCTCCGCGGAACAAGTTGGACTCGATGTTCTGACCCGTGCGTACACCGCCGTTTCCCTCCCCGAAAACGTCCCACCTTGGCAGGAAACCGTAGCGCACACCGCCGGTGATCCGATTGTCCATAACCAGTCCGACGAGTCTCCCTGAAAAGGCGCCGGCCGCCGGCCGGATGCCGGTCGCTGAGAGCAGGGTTTCTTCGACATTCGAGCGGCTGCCCCGGATATAGAGTCCGAAGTCAGCGGAAGGATTGTATTCGAACGCACCGAGAGCGTGAACGGTGTGGGTGTCGGTGCTGAGGCGCGAGGCGCCCGCTTCGAAGCGGAGAACCCCTGACTCCGCGACCGGCGTCCTGAAGCCGGCGGTAAAGGCGGTTCCATTTTCGTTACGGATGCCGTCGACTGTCCGGTAGTCGGTGCGCAAGGCAGCAAAGGAGAAGGCTTGCCCTGCATTCATCCGATAGTTAACGCGGCCGCCGTAACGCAACCAGTCCAGGCGATTGTTCGGATCACCGGTTTCGTTGTGGAATTCGAAGATTGCTTCCGCATTCGAACGATTGTCGGCGGTGAGTTCGCGGCGCAACTCTTCGACCTCCCGCGAGGTCACAGGGCGTTCGCCCGCCGCTTGCGGCGAGTCTGCAGCCACGCTCGCCCCCATCGTTGCGGACCACGTCCAGAGTGCAATGGAGCATCGTAACCAGTTCATATGTGTCAATCCACCTTGCGTCGCGGTTGTTCATCCCGGCTTTCAGATTCGGCCTTCGTAAGCATGGCCAGCGCCTCGGCCTTTCTCCCGGTCCTGGCGTAAGCTCTGGCCAAATCGAGAGAGCGCCGTGCGGTGGGCGCCCGTTTGTTGGTCGCCTCCATATACGGAATGGCCTCCCTGTACCGGTGGCCGGCGTTGAGGGCGCCGCCCAGGCCGGCAACAAGGCGTTCATCCCGAAGTCCTAATTGTTCAGCAGCGCGGTAGTAGCGTACTGCCTTTCCGTACTGTCTGCGCTCGAGCATCAGGTCCGCGTATTCACGCTGAGTCCGTGCATCGGCGCTGTACTGCGGCAATACGCGTTCGAACTCTTTCGCGGCACGCTTCAGATCGCCGTCGCCTTTCAGAGCACGGGCATACATCAAGCCCGCCTCGCCGCTATCGGGCATGGCGGATACGGCTTGCCGGAGCGGCCCAAGAGCCTCGCGGTAGTTGCGAGCGGCTAAAAGGCAACTGCCGTAGGTCAGGTTCAGACGGGGATCGTTGGGGCGTGCGGCCAGTAGCGTCCGGTAAAGCGGCAGCGCATTCGGCCAGTCCCTGCGCTGTGCGTAAATGGCGGCGAGGTGTGAGGTGAGTCCAATGTCGCCTGGCGTGCGCGACAGAAGCTTCTTCAACAGGACCTCGGCTTCACCGTACCGCCGGAGTTTCAAAAGGCTGAACACGGCATCCCGTTCGTCAGCCGGGGTCATGAGCCGGACCACTTCCGTCCGTGAATACAGTTCGGAGGCCTCGGCTGCTTTCCCCTCCCAGGCGAGAACCCGCGCCAAACCCAACTGCGCCTGTGCGTCCGCCGGTACCACGCTCAGATAACTTCGGTACCTCCTCGCCGACTCCTGCCACGTGCTACGACGCTGAGAGTAAAGAATCGCGAGTTCGAGAAGCGCCGCGCCATGACGCGGGTCCAGTTCCGCAACCCGCTCAAATTCTCGGGCGGCCACATCGCCCCTGCCAGCGAGTAACTCACCCTTCGCCAAGCCGAATTGAGCCTCCACGGAGTCGGGCTTTGCCGCCAGAACCTGCCGATAGGCGACGATGGCCTGTTCGGCCTTCCGTTCGCGCAGAAGAAGACCGGCCAGTTTGAGGAACTCAGCGACCGAATCCACTCGGACTGGTTCAGGGAATTGCGGAGCCGGGATTCTCTGTGTGGTGCGGAACCGGAGGTAGAGCCCGGCGCCGAGGGATGTTACGCCGACGCACAACACAACCCCCACAACGATACTGATTCTCTTGCGAAGCTGGCTGAGATTCATCGCAACGTCCGCTGACTTCGCATGAGCAGGTAAGACGGACTCAGCGATTTCTTGTCAACTGGTCGTAAATGAAGCCGCCGGCTCCTCCCGACAGGGCACCAATTCCGGCGCCCTTGCCGCCCCCCGCCAACGCACCAATCGCGGCTCCGACCCCGGCGCTACCGCCAACAATCGCAACTGAATGACTCGTGGGACGTTTTCGGCGGACAGGTGTATAGGTTCGACGGACCCGAGGACTCGGTTGGCTCACCGTCGCGCGGCCCGCCTCAGGTTGTGTGGCCGGACTCGCTGCAACAGGCTGCACGATCTGATCCGGCGTAGCAGGAGGCACGGGCTCTGGCTTGCGCACCCAGCCTGCGGCTGCGAGGACGCTCAACGCTACGAATGCTCCGATGATCAATTCTTTTCGCATAGCGCTCATGGCACTGCACCTGGCTCGCCAAAGCCAATGCGCCTCTGTCACTACGGCCGCAGCTCCGGGAATTGCTGAGGATCGGAAATTTCTTCCGGATCTCGGTGCAGCCGGGGGCAGAAAACATTTCCGGATACACGTCGTGGCTCGGCGCTCGAACGCACGATCAAAAGTACTCCCGACGCTGGCAGTCAAACTGCATCTGCCCTTACCGAGGTCCGTAATTTACAGGTGAAAGGCCAGCGAGATGGACTTTAAGTACTCCAGAAACAGGGCACGCAGACCCGGCGGTGAACCAGACGACAACCGGCGCAAGAGGAGTCTGCCGTCGCCGGATCCGCTCAGATTCCTGGCCGAAGTGCTGGCCGCCAGCGCGCTCGCCATCACTTCGGGTTGTGGTCTCCATGCCGATCCCAGTGTCGAAGCGGCGAACGGGGACGTCAACGCGAGGGTTGCCGTGTCCGGGCAGAGATCCCAGCCACTCCGGATCACCGTGCCGGCGGGAACGCCGGTCACTGTGCGGTTGAACAGCGCTCTTCGAACGGGTGCGACGCGTCCGGGTGACCGGTTCACAGGCATCCTGGCGGCACCTATTGTCAGTGGAAAAAACACAATTGTTCCGAGCGGCGCCAACGTCACCGGAACGGTCAGGACTTCCCAGCCTTCGGGGCGGCTCAAGGGCCGCGCTGTCATGAGCCTTGCCCTCGATTCCGTCCAACTCAAGGGGCGATCCATCCCCGTTGCGACGAATACTCTCGTGCAAACGAGCGGTCGTCACCGGAAGCGGAATTTGGTGTTGATCGGAGGAGGCTCCGGAGTGGGCGCGCTGATCGGCGGCTTGGCCGCTGGCGGTGCCGGCGCACTGATCGGAGCCGGTGCGGGCGCTGCTGCGGGCACAGTCGGCGCTGTCTTCACCGGCAGAAAGCACACCGGCTATCCTGCCGAATCGGTTGTTGTATTCCGCCTGAGGAGTCCTCTCCGCATCTGACGCGCCTCACTTGTCAGCGCAAGACATTCAAAAGGTCGCGCGATAGCAGGTCGGCTCTTCGGGCCAGTTGCGTGGCCACCAACAAGTCGTTTTGCCTTGCTCTCTCGGCACGCGAAACCAGTGACCGGACAAGGTTCACAGTTTCAGACTGCTCACGCGTAAGTGCCGCGCCGGAAATGCGGGACAGATTTTGGCGCGCTGCCAGCAGGCTCCGGTCGAACGCATCAGTCAACTCGTCCCTCTCTTGCGGGCGCAGGATCTGGCCCAGTCTGGCCCCGGAATCATTGTCGCCGGTCGCTCGCGTAACCTTCCGCTCCGGTGTGCCGCTGTCCGTTTGTGGTCGGGATGCGGTGGAAGGTTTCCTGGATGTCGCACCCGATGCCGGTGCGCGCCGCCGGGTTGGTACCGTCGGTTTTCTCTTCGACCAGATACAGCCAGAGGTGTAGCCGCACTCTGCGATTAGCAACAAACGTGCCAGCCACGCTCGCCGGCTCACATCAAGGACCCCGCTTTGCTCACCGGTATTCTCAAACAGAAGCTCGTGCCCGCGCCCGGTTCGCTCGTCAGGTCAATACTGCCACCATGCAATTGTATAGCTCGATAAGTCATCGGCAACCCCAGCCCGGAACCTCTCTCTTTGGTCGTGAAGTAAAGTTCGAAGATTCGCTCTCTCACGGCGGCCGGAATCCCTGATCCCGTATCCTTGATTGTGATTTGACACACTCCAAACGCCTCGGAAACTTCGACCACAAGACTTCCTCCCTTCGGCATCGATTCGATTCCATTCGCGACGACATTCAAAATCGCTTCTTTCAACAAATCGGGATCTCCGCAAACCGGGATCGCGGGCTTGGTGCTCTTAAATGAAACCGACACTCCACGGCGTTCCGCATCGGGCTTGACGAGTTCGGTGATCTCCCTAACAAGGACGATCATGTCCAACTCCTCCTTTGCAAGTTCCACGGGACGTGTGAAGTCGAGGAAATTACGGACGACACGGTCCAACCGGTTCACCTCCTGAACGATGACCTGAATCTCCTCCACGGCCTCTGGGAAGTCGGTGGCGACCCACGATTGGACGTAGTCCAGGCGGACGGCAATCGAGTTCAGGGGATTCTTAACTTCATGAGCGACACTCCCGATGAGCCGGTGCATGGCATCCAATCGCGCTGACAGCTCCAGTTGAGATTCAAGCTGCTGGGGACCTGCGGCATCTCGAATCCTGACGAGTGCTGTGAACCCGGCACTGTGCCCGGAGTCCGGGATGAGTTCGATGGTGACCAGCAGCCTGTTCGTGGTCCCGTTGTGTCTCCAGTCAATCGGCTGCTCATTCACTCCCTGACGAACCTGGTAGGCCCGGCGTGCCAGCCCGCCGAGTGGTGTGTCTGGAGGAAATACTTCGCTTAGCGGACGTCCGGAAACGACTTCGGCGGGAATCCCGAGAATGCGCGCCGCCGCCCCACCTGCAAGAACCAGCCGCTCATTGGCGTCAAATAACAGGATAGCCTCCTCCAGGTGGTCGAGCAGCTTTCTGACCGTGCTGCGAAGCTCACTCGCTCCTTCGATAGCGCCGCGGAACTGATGTCCCAGCAAGCTGAGCTTTGATTCGATGACCGCGAACTCCCGGGTGGCGCCGCTACGATCGTCGGACTGTGGATCCGCCTCCCCGCTGCTGATGCGATCGATCGCCACGGCCAGACGGCGCAGGTTGCTGACTGCCAGCCGGGCGGACGTGTAGGCCAATACGACGGAAACCAGCACTGCGGCCAATCCCCAGGCCGCGACTCGTTGCATTGCCGGCAGCAGGTCCTCACGAAGGAGCACAGAAGAAACCAGCAGTTGAATCGTGAGAACCGGCCTGTCTTCTCCCTGGATGCCTAGCGGGATTGTGACTTCGAAGTCCTGGCCGCGCTTCAGGATTTGGGTAACGCGTTGCAGGGCGCTGGCGGCAAACAATGCGCGCAGCGGGGGTCGGTGCACCATCTGATTTCGGGGCCGCATTGGATTGGACGAAGCGATGATGAGATCGTTCTCGGCGGCGATCGAGATTTCGATGATCGAGCGCGTCTGCGCCATGGCGGACTCGAGCAGTGACGCGAGATTCCGGTCATCGCGGAGTACACTGATCCACGCCTGCTTCCGATCGTCGGGCCTCGCGCTCGTCCTGGGTGTGCGCTCCTCCAGGCGTAGGAGAACCAGGTTCTTGATTTGCTGGCCGGCGGTTTCCGCAATCACCAGGGATGTGCTCAGCCACGACTCGACGACATTATTGAGTTGAACCGCGAACAGCGCAATCACAACGCCCGCCGTCGCGGCAACTGTCAAGACGATGATTCTGGCTGTCAGCGACATCGACCGCGCTTGGGAGATCATTCTTCCGCGATGACCGCCCCGTAATCCCTCAGCTTGTTGTACAAAGTCTTCGAACTGATCCCAAGCATCTCCGCCGCCTTCCTCTGGTTGTGCCTGGTATGCATCAGGGTGATGTCGATCAGTTCCCGTTCTGCCTGCTCGATCGTTGTCCCGACTGAAAACGTCACGGAGGGCAAAGCGCCAAGGTCACGTCGCACTTCACCCTCAGGCAGGTCGCCGAAACCCTTGGGAAGGTGAGCACAGCTGATGTCGCCTTCCCGGACCAGAATGGCGCCCCGCTCGAGAACGTTCCTCAACTCACGCACATTGCCTGGCCAATCGTATCGGCTCAATGCCCCGAACGCCGCCGGTTCGAGACCGGTGACCCGGGTCTGATGCTGGTTGTTCAGTTCCGAGAGAATCGCACGGCAGAGATCCGGCAGATCTTCCAGGTGGTTTCGCAAAGGAGGAAGAGGGATCTGGAGCACACTCAACCGGAAGAACAGATCTCCCCGGAAGCCGCCGGACTTAGCCAACTGCGAAATGTCCCTGTTGGTTGACGCGACAACGCGCGCATCGACTCGCACCTCGTGAGAACCGCCGAGACGCCGCACGCAGCGGTCCTCCAGCACTCGCAGCAGTTTCGCCTGGAGTCCCAACGGCATCTCACCGATCTCATCCAGAAGAAGCGTCCCGTTTTGGGCTAGTTCAAAACACCCGGCTCGACGGTTCAACGCTCCTGTGAATGCGCCTTTTTCATGTCCGAAGAGTTCGCTCTCGATAAGTGGCTCGGGAATGGCCGCGCAGTTCACCGCAATGAAAGGTCCGCCACTGCTGCGCGGGCTGAGATCGTGGATGGCGCGGGCCACCAGTTCCTTTCCGGTTCCACTCTCACCGGTGATGAGAACGGTCGCGTTCGTCGGCGCCGCCTGCCGGATGAGGAAGAAGATTTCCTGCATGGGCGCGCTGCCGCCGACCAACTTGCCCAGAACCCCATGGCTACTGAGCTGACGTTCCAGGCGTTCACTCTTTTCCAGGAGCTGTCGTTGGGCAATCGCCCGCTCGAGTAGAACCCGAAACGCTCGTGGCCGAATCGGCTTCTCGACAAACCAGAACGCACCGTATTCGTGGACGGTCGTGATCGCGGTATCGATGTTGCCATAGGCGGTCACCACAATGGCGGACGGTCCCATCGGTGCGTCATCCCTGAGGCGTCTGAGGAGTTCCATCCCGTCCATTCCGGACATCATCAGATCGGTGACAATGGCGTCGAAGTTGGACTCTTGAGTTTTCCGGAGTGCTTCCGCGCCATCCGCCGCGGTATCCGTTGAAAAGCCCCAACGCTCAATCATCCGTGCTACAGCAGAACGCTGGCTGGCTTCATCATCGACGACAAGAACTCTGGCCATTGAGCGTCCTACCTGATCGAGCCCTCTCTGCAATTGTATCCGTAGCCGGGGACGATCCACTTGAGAAATCACCAGCGTAGGGGAGGCGAGCAGGTGAAGAAGAGGTGCAGATGCGGGCAGTGAAGCCGTGTGACCCCTTTCGACGAGGGGGCGAGGGGACTGCTGGTCGTTAGTCTGTTGGGTATTTCGGCGTACAGCCTCCTCAGCCTGAACCAGGAACATCGCGGCTCCCAGGAACTGGCAACGTCGAACCAGACGTTGAGCGCATTGCTCCGTCAGAACTCAAGGCGAAGTACACGCTATGTCGGACAGGCTCAACGCTTTGGCCGCCCAAAACGAGGCGGCGAGCGCTTCGGTAGCAGCCGCGAGGCAAACGCCCAAATCGCGGACCTCCGACAACGCAAACCCGCACGCTCGGATAAGGATGCAAGATCTTGGGTCGAGGCAACCACCGTTGAAACACCCCGTGGAGCCAGCCCCACGTCGGCCGCTGCTGACTGCGCCGACGAAGCACCTGCCTCCACTTCCAGCAAATACTTTCCCGAAAGTGTTGCAGGGCCCGTTGGTTCCCCGGTAC
>JBJXGR010000568.1:0-4152 GCA_046160045.1 Bryobacteraceae bacterium | reverse complement strand
TGTCAAACTCAGGGCGCTATACCTCAGTGATGACTTCGATGCCTACTGGGATTTCCACATCACCCGAGACCAGCAGCGGCTCTATCCGCCCGGCCGCTGGACTGTCGTCGTAAAGTAGTCACACCCGCGTGAAATAACCCCTGTGTCTTCGTTCGCTTACGCGGATCACACCTACAGAATCACCCGCCATAAGAATGGGTGCGGCCAGCCACGGGAGGCTCTTTACGGCCCGATGGGTGCCACCTTCCTGGTATTTCGATTTCCATTGGAGGCCCCGGCCCCTGTCCGCCAGCCCACCTGGTTGTCTGTTATCGAGGTTAAGAGGGCGACCGTGATGAGCAACCCACCCAGTCAGGCCTTCCTTTCGAGCGTATTCCGCCTCGCCTATCAAGTCCTCAGGGAGACCCTTACTGGCGCGCAGAACGTACCGCTGGCGCGCCTCATCCCAAAGGAAGATGGAACAGTACCGCCCGTCACAAAGCTTAGGAACTTGCTTAACAGTCTGACGAAGGGCTGCTTCCAGATCCGTCTTCTGGAAAATCCCAACTTGGCTGGAGAGCCGTTTGGATTGCGCCGTAACGTGTTCACTTCTGTCCCTGTCGACTCGCCGCAGTTCGATGGAAACCGCGATCTGGCTTTGTAGCGCCTGGAGGAGCGCCACGTCCGCCTCGTTGAACGAGCCCTGGACGGTGTGATCCGGCTGGGTCCTTTCTGCTACCTCGATGACACCGATCGGTTCACGGCGCGATAACAACGGCACCACCAGACTCGGCATACCTGGCTTTGCAGAAAGCCCGCTCGCTCCGCTCGGTTTCCCGGAAAAGTTGACGGGGTACACGCCGTCGATGGCCGTCCACCGTGCTGTTTTGCGGCGCCCGTCCCGTAGTTTTCCTACCTTGTCCCGTCCCTTGCCATGAGCCCCCCGAAGCACAAGCCTCGAACCGCCCGGCGTCAAAAGCCAGATCATGCAGGAGTTGCAGTGCACCGCCTGTGCGATGACCGTGGCTATGTCATTGAGCACGGCCGCCTCTTCAAGCGAGATACCGGGCGCCACTGAGTTCAAGAGGTCTCCGACCTTGCCAAAAACACTAGCGACTCGCGAACGCATGCCTCGTTCAGTGAGCAACTCCTCAAGCGGATGGGCGATCAGGTCCGCCACGAACTTGAGCAAGGCCAAGTGCGGCCTGGAGTAGGCATCGGGCTGTGTACTTTCGCAGTTTATGACCCCCAGGACCTTCTCATTCAGGATGACGGGAACCGCGATTTCCGACCTGATGTCATCGCGGGCCGCCACATAGAAATGCTCGCCGCTCACATCGCCGCTGATTCGTGAACGCTTGGAGGATGCGACATGCCCGATCATGGACCGCTCATGGTCGGGAAGGTTCTTGCCGCCGATCCTTAGGATCCTTGCTGCGCGGTCGCCACCGGTTTCGCCTTCGGGGAGGCACCGATAGGCAGCGTCGCGAATGATCAGGTGCGGCTGGGGGTAGTTATGCACCAGTGCGAGGCAGGCCAAATCGAAGTCGATGTGCCGGCCGAGGAGGCGGCGTATCTCGGAAGCGAACTTCCACGGGTCATGAATGCCAGCGGCCATCTCGCGCACTTGCGTTTCTAGCGCCGACGTGAGTTTCGCCGGAGATTCGGTCATCGAGGCAACTCCCGAATGGAACTAACACTCCGTGTCCGGCGGACCTCCGCGCCGACGCGGAAGCAGTGGCATTCCGATGCGGCGTAGCCGTTGGGGACAGGTCGGACTGCGTGCCCGTCTCGACCCAGCATGAACAAAGAGCCGGGCCGCGGTGCCACGCCGTCGGGTGTTCGGACCTTGCTCGCGATCCGTTTTTGAAGGCTGCTCGGATCAGCAAGCGCGGCGGGCGTAACGACTTGGACGAGTTCACGAACCCTGCAAACATCGTCGAAGCGCTTGGTGTAGGTCAAGATCTCGTCGCCGGGCTTCATTCTCACGGTCTTGATAGAAAGCCCCTGCCTGTCCGAACAGGCAATGGGTATAAGACCTCCGTCCTTTGTTGCGAAGACCACGCACGCCCCGTAAGAGGCGAGGCTCACACAGTGGCACCGGTAATCGAGGTCCATCAGTGCGAATTCCGGGCCCTCGCCGGCGGACCGAGGCCGCAGTCGCGCCCATTTCTCGACAGCGTTTGCCACAGCCCGGAATCTCTTGCCAGCGTAAACAAGTTCCTGCAACCGCCCAAACGTCGCGCGACCACACATGCCAGCACCCAGCCCGAAGCAGGCAAGGAACAACCCGCCACTGCTATGTGGCAAGGGCTCAAGCGCCCGCCCGGCCCGCAGGGGGCCGCCACCCGGCGCCCGGACAGCGGCGGCCACATAGCCCTTGGCGAGAAACGTCCACGGGAACTCAGGAACGGGGAACGTGCACATCGGGCTCTCCTCCAGCAGCACCGCCCGCGACGGGCTGTCACGCCGCCTTCAATCCGCCAGATACCACGGGATAGCAGTAGTCCTTCGCCCAGTAAGGGCGCCGGTGGAGCGATCCCAGCACCTTTTGCTCAGCTTCCCAGAAGCTCGGAAGACCACAAAACATCATAGCGCCGCTCGGCCGTACAGACGGGGTGAAGATCAATGACGCGGCGGAATTGAAGTCGCATCTCCCACGGGTGGTGCGCGACCACTCACGGGCGACTGCATCGCGAATGGCGGCAGCCTGTCTATGCTCTCGGACCAGGGGGCGCACGATCTCCACAACAGTGTCAGCGTCCAGCTCGCGCGAGAACGGATCGTTGTACACGATGAGTGTGTCGCCGGGTTCCAAATGCTCGATGCCTTCAAAGAAAGTATAGTCCCTGGTCTCCCCGAGGCACCTGCCCCCGGCATCGAGAGTACGCACGGAACCATCGCCAGTAATTAACAACGCGAATTGACCCGCGGCGACATATGTAAAATCGCTCGTCGCGAAGTCAAACCGGGCGCACAGCAGAGCGATAGGGGTACCCGGCCCCTCGCCGCACAGAGCGGCGTTGACACGGTTCACCATTCCGCCGATCGGTTGTCCGGCAAACTCGCCCAAGCGGACTAGGTCTTGGGCGCGTTTCAGGATCTCAAGGGCCTTTGGCGAAAAGTAATGCGCGTCTAAGAAGCTGAAGAGTAGCTTTTCATTCAAGTGCGGTTGCACGCTGAACGGGTCGTGTGACGCCGGCGCGTGACGCGCCGCAAACATAGAGAGGCAATGAACCACTGTCGCGGAAGATGTGAACGTGTTCTCGACCGCCCCTACTGGGCGACCATTTGGAGCCTGCGTCGGCCTAACGGGCATTTTCATACTCCTCGACTTTGGTTATAAATCGATTACTGGCCGATGGCCCTGTGGAGAATGATTTCGGGAATAAGTAGGGCGACACGCACGTAGGCACGCCGAGCTTTTGCGTCCACACGCAACGCGCGCAGGTAATCCTTGACGATGGTCTCGCCGCCGTCATAGCCGAGCGTTCGCAGACGTTGTGTGATGACAGGCGCACGCGCGGTCGGGTCTTGCTCGAGCAGTTCGCCGAGGGCGGGCTTGAACGGATCGAGCTTGCTGGCGCGACCGCGTCGAGCGGGCGCGGGAGCGGGAGTGGCCATGTAGCTGGCGAGCGTGCGCCGGCCAATGTGGAGTTGCGCGGCGATTTTGCGCAGCGACCGCTTTTCGACCGTGTGCAGGCGGTGAATGGCATTGATCTGATCGGAGGTGAGCATGGTGCGATTCCCTTTATGCGCCAAGACGGCTCAGCCATCCAGAGCCGTGTTGTTTGCAAGAGGAGCGATTGCGGCAACGCGTGGTGGAAGTGCTTCCAGAATCCGGAGTTGGGCCGGAGCCAAGGTGTTGTTGGCAAGACGGTCAAAGGTCGAGCCCACGAGCCAAACCTTTGCCGGACAAGGTTTTAGGTCAGCCGCCAAGGTGTTGTTTGCAAGCAGCTGCAGGTGGCGTTTGCGGTCGCGAGCCTGCTGTTGTTGGCGGTTGCGTTCGAGCCGGACTCGGATGCGGGTCCGGCCGCCATTCCTCCGCGGGTTTTCGATTGCCGGACGATGGTGACGCGGAGCGGGGAAAGCGGCGTTTGTGGCCTTGGGGTGTCATGGGTGCCATCGGGTTTCCGGGGTTGATCTACCACAGGCCACCGCTCAGTTGTCCGC
>JBJXGR010000567.1:0-6654 GCA_046160045.1 Bryobacteraceae bacterium | reverse complement strand
GTCCATGAACTTGGCGGTCCGGCCATTCACAATGGCTCAGACGAGCAGCAGCGCTCCTTCGACTCCACCTGCCGCAAGCTCCATAGGTTCCTCGCCTCCTGACCCACAGATTCCTCGGACGAGCCGTAATCCCTTTCGTGGGCGCGGGAATGTCCGTATCCGCAGGCCTGCCGAGTTGGACGAACTACCTTTTGCAGCTGTGTGGAGATGCGGACCTGGACGCTGCGGCCATGGCCGAAAGGCTCAGGACGACTGGTGACTACGAGGGCGCAATCAACGATATTCTCGGCAAGATCGGGTTCCATGTGTTCGAACGAGATTTTGATCGTGACTTCACCGTGCCAGAAAGCGTTGAAGGACCAGTGGCGCTGTTGCCGAAGCTATTCAACCGGTGCGCGATCACGACGAACTTTGATCGCATACTGGAGAAGGTTTACGAACAAGATGGTGTCCCGTTTATGGATACGGTGACTGGCAGAGGGAACGCAAACGCTTTCTACCGCGCGATTCCGGCCGGGGACCGTTACCTGTTGAAGCTCCATGGGAAAGTGGGCGGCGCCGCCGATAGGGTTCTCCTCAAGGGCGAGTACGAGGCAGCCTATGGGCAAGAGGACGACATTCACTTCGAGTCCCCATTACCGAAGTTGCTGAAACGGCTTTACCTGAGCTACAGCTTCCTCTTCCTCGGTTGCAGCCTTGCCACTGATCGCACGGTCTTGACCTTCATGAAGGTTGCCCAAGAAGTAGGAGGCGACCAACTTCCGCACCACTATGCTATCTTTGAGTGTCCTGCGGATACGGAGGCGAAGAGAATCATCGATCAGCGCCTGGCGGATTGCCACATCACGCCAATCTGGTATCCCGAAGGGGAGTACGCCTACGTCGAACGGATTCTCGAGTTACTTTTGGATTGATTGGCACAAGGGGCAGACGGGGACATCAGTGATAGGGGTTTGTCAAGGGAAAGACACACGTCCCTTCTTCCCCATGAACGCTCTTTCATTGAGGTCTCGTTGGTTCCGTCGTCCGACCTTGTTCTGCGAATCTTTGTCGACCTTACCTGCCGACGGTAGGATGCAAGCATCAGCTGCATCAGACATCCATTTACTGGACCGAGGCAACACCGGCCAAGAAGTTTGAGTCGTGATGAGCCCGCCAGCCTCGAAACAGACGGATTGGCGGAACGTCGAAGAATTCTCGACGGCCGCAGTCCCCAAAATGCAAGGACTGGCAGGCGATTCGCTGAATTCCGGTCGTGCTGCAAAATCTGTGATCGGTCCGGCCTCCTGGCTGGTTACCGAGTCTGCTTCTCCCTTTTCGCTTTCCCGTCGGAGCCGCCCGTCGCGACTGGCCCCTGGGCACAACGGGCCCGCAGTCGTCAAGGGCGCGCCTGCTTTCGGCGCGGCGGAGCGCCACCCTTGACGGCGAGGACCGTTGTGCTTCTTCCTTTTTGCCGACGGGCGGCTCAGACGGGGAAGCGATCTTTCCCGTTGGTGAGCTCTGAGCGTTACAAGAGCGGAAAGCCGTTTCAGATGCGGGAAACGCAACAGGCATTGATCCACCGCCAGCAAGTACGCCACGAGCTTGCGCGCTACGGCGATCACGGCCGCGCCGGCGTGTACCTCTTCTTTGACCCTGTCGTACAGTTGGCGCAGCACCGGGTGGTACCGCGGCGCCAGGTGTGCCGCCTCGATCAGAATCGTTTGCAGATTCCCATTGCACTGCTTGGACAGCGGCTGCCGGTACTCCTTCTCTCCCGACTGCTGACGTCCCGACACCAGTCCGCAGTAACTCATCGCTTTCGTCGCCGAGCTGCACCGCCACGGATCGCCCGATCTCCAACGCCCACGTCACCGCCGTCACCACTCCCACGCTGGGGATGGTCATAAGCAACTCGACCCGCGCCGAAAGCCGCTCGTCTCGCGTCAACTGACCGAGCAAGGTCCGCTGCGTCGTTTGGAATAACTCCAATGTGCCGCGACTCGTTCGCAGCGGTAGTATTCGGAGTATTGCTTCACCAAGCCCAGATATACGCTTCGCTCGGGCGGTGGAATAGAAGACGTCGCGGCGAGCGTTTCCTCGCTGGGTAACATGGTGAGCACATTCGGGAACGACAACGCGGGCGAAACGCGGCATCCTACCGAGTTAGTGCATCGGCTGGTACTTTGTTCTCGCACAAGCTGAGACAGTCCCGTCTGTCCCGCTCCTCTGTCCCGCTCCTATTCGCTCCTCTCTATGGTCCCTGCCCGGCAACCGCTTTTCAGAATTTGCCCCCGACTGCGTCTATTTCGCGCTCTGGCCGGATGAACCGGTAGTCAGACTCTCCAACTCCAACCTCGAAGTGCCGGATTAGCTTCTCACGCGTAGAACGTGCCAGCTCAACCGCTCTAACGGACTGGTCGAGTATTTTTTGGGCATGGGCCACCCCTACCCAGTCAAACACGCGGTCGTCCTTCCTCTTGCCTAAAGCACTCATGAATTGCTCCCCACTCGTATAGTCCCGTGCTATACACATGGCCATGACCGCGAACGCAGCACCGCTAACGAATGTCAATGAATACCCGGGCCGAGCAAAGCGCGCCCTAAGAATGCTCAACAGACTCTGCGGAATACTGTCAAGGCAAGGAAGCCACGGCAGCGGCACGATGACCAGCTTCTCGGTAGAGGACTCCGATCGAAGAACGGTCTCGAAAGGAATCCATTGCCCGCGCATCCCGCAACTCCAATCGGCCCTCATCTGCAACGGCAGCAGTTTCACGCTCGCCCGGCTGATGGTTCCTGATCTTTCGCCACTTCGTTTCTCGGTGTTGATCAAAAGGCCGTTCCGTCGATCTACACGGATCGCGAATTGTTCGTCGGCACTGCCCCTTCCCAAAGATCCAAGTGTCAGCGGCCTACCGAACTCATCGAGTGACGACCCAAACGCGAAGGCGCTATGAAATGCCTCTTCCCAATCGATAATGTCACCAAGGCGAGCTTGAAACTGCTGCACACTAGAGTGAAAGCGTTGCTTCATCGTGGCCCAGAGGCTCTCAATGCCTTGTCTTTGACGCTCAAACGGCTTGGCCGGAACCGCAACAAGTTCCTTGGCTAGTTCATTGAACTGGTTTCTTGTATAGGTTTCCATGTCGCGCTGCAATGTCTCCAGCACGCCCTGCGCGATTACCCCGCCGGCTAGTTTCTGGTATGGCCGCTCAGAGGCTAGGACCAAACTCGGTGTTATTCCAGCGGCAAGCAGAACGCTAACTTCCTGGCGCCCTAGGGCTGAACTGTTCGGCCAGAATAACGGTATGGCCTCGGCAGTGCAGCCGAGCCGCAGGCGCGCCACCAGCATATGGAGGCCCCGTTCATCGTCGGGGAGAAAGGGCATTACGACTTTAGCTGTTTTCAGCATCTTAGCCAACGCAAGGGCTTTCCAACTCATCTTCTCCACGAATTGGCGGAAACCTTGCATCTCACCTTGGTAGCCCGGCCCTAATTCCCCAGGTGATTCAATCCGACCCTCCGCAACCGACTGGTCATCTCCTCGTATCCAAGCGATCGTAGCGCAAAATAGGCGCAACAGACTGTCTGAAGCCCCGTGCTCATACGCAGACCGAAGACTCTGAATCGGCCCCCACTCGTCTAGTGTCTTCCTGAGGCCTGCCGCCAACCGCTCCACGCGATGGCCAACCAAGACATCTAAGCACGACTCAAGCTCCCTGAAGACAAACTCCCGATTCAATACGGCAACCTGCGGATTCCATCCCATCCTCGACGCCTCCCCTTTGCATTCCGGCGTGTAACGAATGCAGTCCCGGTACATTTCTTGCTGCGCCACTAGGCACAACACGTACAGATCTGTGGGGAAAGCTTCGTCGGGGGCCAGGTCGGACCAGATTCTCTGTACGTCAGCAGCAAGCTTCAACAGGGGTTCGACCGTTCGAATCTCGGTGCCTGTGTCAATAATTGCCTCGCCTCGTGGAGTGATGCTATATTTGCGGGTGTTTCCATCTTCCACCGTTGCAACAAGATTGAGGTGTGGCTGTGCGCATCCTTCCAGCACTCTTCGCACTGCGCACTCAAACAGCTGGAGCAGATCCGCCTGCCCGTCAGACCGCTGCTGAAACATGAACAAGCTATCGTTGAAGGTGTTGAGAATATCCCTAGCTGATTTGGGATCTCGCGAATCCGGGCTCGCATCGAGGCCGGCCGGCATGTTTACGTGCCGCAGGACGTCCAACACACTGCGCGCGAAAGGGTAACTAAACTGTAGAGCACTAAGAGTTCTGAACGGCTCCCATGGAACGGCGAGGGGCTTGGCAAACGCCCGACGTTGCGCGTCTACCTGTGCCTTCATATCATCTCTAACATACAGCTGACTCTGCAATGGTTCAATTCGCCTATAGTAGAGGTCAACGATTCGATATGCATCCTCTCCCCTTGGGAGCAATACGTAGACGCTTGCATCGCCGCGAAGAACCTTTCCCAACCTTCCCGCTCTACCCGTCATGTTATGGTAAGCACAACTGGAGAGGGCCTCCGGGAGGCGCTCTCGCATCCTGGTCTGCGCGTTAAATACGTAGCCCATCAAGAACACGTCGCTGACGGCAAGATTGATTCCATAGGACAGCGTCTCGGTCGAGAACAATACTTGAGAGCCACCACCAGGGCGCATCTCTCCACATATATCCTCTACTTTTCTCCTGATTCCCTTCTCGATATCAGAATGATGCATCAAGATTCCATAACGGGCACATTTCAGTAGACGCTTTGCCTTGCTTTTGTCCTCCAGTTTCTGAGTTGAGTCGGACAACCTACGGACGACTTCTTCGTGGTAAACGGAAGTGCCACCCCTGGCTTTCAGACGATTGTAAAGCGTCATCGCGAGTTTCTCGACATCGCCCCTGCCCGGGACAAAGATCAGCGCCCTATAATCTCTAGGCTGTTGCCGAAGCTTTCCAAACAGCAGTGCGATCAAGCGTGTTTCCAGGTCGTGTCGCAAGTCGGGGCCATGCAACAGGGCACCCGATTTGCCGTGGCTCCCCTCTTCGTAGAGCCGTCGATTGAGCTCTACCAAGTCCGAGCCGGCAAGCGTGCGCTTCGATCCATCTTCAAAGGTCATTAAGCGGAGAATGCGATTGGCTTCGCCGGCGTCTGCCCTTCGAGCTTGCTCAGCACTGACGGATGGCTCTGCAATAACTACGTTGTGCGTGACAGGCACCGGCCTCCGGGAGTGGTGGATTACTATGGGCTCAAGTCGGGTAAGGCCGTTCGGATCGTCGACCGAAAAGAACTTCTTTACCGCATCACTCGGACGATCTTCAGTCGAAATACCAATGACGCGGAGGAGTTCACGCCTCGTTCGGGCAGCTTGTGTTTCACTCTCCCGACGCATAGTCAAGAGCTTCGTGAGCGCCATTTCCAAAATTGGCCCGCGGTCTAAATCGCAGATCATATGAAGCTCGTCGATGACTACACACCCAACAAGACCGAGAAGGCGGCGACTTTGTGAAAAGAGAATATTCGCTTTTTCATACACCATGCAGGCGATGCTAAAGTCGCCGGCGGCAATCCGCCAGTCTTGCTCTTGATCCTCACCAGTCGAGAGGACTATCGCAGCCTGTAACTCTGGATCGGCTGCAAATAGCCGCTGCAGATCGCGATGCTTCGCCTGTGTCAGGGCCCGGGTCGGTGCGATGTAGAGAGAAGATTTTCGCGAAAAGTTCCATATCGGCGGCCCGCTCAGGAACACCTCCGCGAGGGTACTCTTTCCAGTGCCTGTAGGCGCACACATGACAACATGGCGGTCTGATGCGAAGGGGTTGTCTGTATTCGTAAGGTTCCAGACTTCGGCTTGTAGATCTGTCAGCGTGGTTTTATCCAGTTGAGGGTTACCGACCCGCAGACTTTCCAAAAACGCCTGCGCGCGAGGGCTCAAACGCCCCTCCGATGGCATTTCAAGGCCCTTGGCCCAAAGAGAATAGAGCGTGGGGCGACTTTGATTGTGACCGGGTACCGAATGGTCGTCGCTCGACTCCTGCTGAGAGGTAGTTTGTCTAGCAGAGAGCGCGGCTTTGCCGAGCCAGTACGCACAGACTGCATCAAAGATCGGTGTGACGGACTCAGATCGCTCTACAAAGTAGCGCTGATGGATCAGAGCCTGAGTAGCACAGGCAAGAGCGTAGTGCGGCCCACCGACCTGAGTCTCGCCACCGCCAGTCCAGGTCCGCAGTGCCGAGAGCCAGATGTGTAGTGTCCTTGCCTCTACTGGCCATTCCTCCGTGTCCTCTGCGCCTCCATCGAGGACTCTCAGAACAGAACCGGCATCCTGCAATTTGATACGGCTTGAGAGATACGGCGACAGGTGACCCCACAGTGATAGCTCTAGCCGCGCCTGGCATATGCTAAGGAGGTCAATGTCGATGCTGGCCAAGTCAACTACCTTAAGCCGCCCAGCTCCATACAGCACGTTGTCACAGTGCAAATCCGTGTGCCTTATGCTCTGCGACAATTCACGGTGATTTGAACAGAGTGCTCTAAACTCTGGACTCGTCAGAAGAATTTGTGGGCGAGGGTGGGCTCGGGCAGCTTGGCAAGTGAGTGATACAAGGCGAGTTCGAGGACGCGGAAGGTGCGGAAGCCATAGGATCTTCTCATCACGACTTTGGCCTT
>JBJXGR010000566.1:0-3630 GCA_046160045.1 Bryobacteraceae bacterium | reverse complement strand
GGTCAAAGATGGTCGCAAACGGAATCTGCGCCTGGATCAGCGATTGCTCGAACAGCACCAGCGGCGGAAGAACGCCCGCCCCGTTCAGTTCCACGGAGGCGAAGGTCCGCAGCACGGCCACCTCCGCGGCGCTTGCGGCTTCCGCCAGCAGTTCGTTGCGCTTCCAGTAGAAGTCGACGTACTTCTGCACGTCGGGGGCGAACCGCACGTTGCCGACGTCGAGACCCGCGGTCAAGCCGACACAGTTGTCGCAGAAGGCCATGGCCTCCGCCAGGCGCAGCTTGGGATGGCTTTTCAGGACGTGGTGCGCGGGGCGGCCGACGATGGTCGCGGGCTGCTGCCAGAACAGGATCGGCTTGCCCATGGTGCGGCCGGCGCGATACGTCCGGATGCGCGAGATCAGACGGCCGTCTGTGGAGTAATGCGGCTCGTTGCGCTCCTCGCTGGTAATGATGTCGCCGTGCGCGAGCAGCCTCGGCACGTCGATGCCATACTGGGCGGCGTTGTTCGCCGAGGGGTCCAAATGCGGGTTGGCCTGCAGCGCCGCCTCAGGATTCAACTGCTTGATGTATTCGTCGTACTCGCGGAAGCGCTCGGCCAGTGTCCACGAACGGAAGTGCATCAACTCCTGCATCAGCGGATTGAGCACCTCCGACCAGGTGACCGGCGGCGCGACCAGGCCGAATTCCGGGATCCGGAGCTTGCCCATCTGCGCGTAGCCGAATCTGGCTTTCATCCGCTCCGGGGGATAGCGGGTGCGGACATATTCGCGGAACATCTCCTGATCCACCTCTGTCGACGACACGTGCGGCAGCCGCCACCACATCATCTGATCGAAATGGACAAAGTCCATCTTCAGATCGCCGATGCCCGTCTTGAGGACCCGCTTGACGTACTCCCGGTAGCCGGGATGGTTGCGGTTGATCATGTAGCGGAAGGTTTGGGTGGGGTTGTAGTACATCGGGCGGCCGAGTTCGTCCCGTTGGATCCAGTTCACCGAGTCCGGCTCTTCGGCAAACATCGTCTCGAAAAAGATGGAGCCTCCGATGTAGCCGCCCGCCTTCATTCCATGGCGGTGCGCCAGGGCGACGAACTTCCTCGCCGACTCGATGTCGTCGGCCTCGGCCTGGAGGCCGGCGCCTTTCATCAGGCTGATGAGAACGGTGTTGACGCCCTGACGTTTGAGCTCGAGGATGGCCTCTTCGGTCTGTTCCTTTTCCCAGAGTTCGGCGTAGTTGGCGGCCTGTCCGCCGCGCCTGCGGACGAAGGAGAGAGCCTCCATGTTGGAGGCCATCACCAGTCCCTGCCTGACCCATTTCGGATGCGGCGTCTGTTGGGCGAAGGTAGCCGAGCCGCCTGCAAGGCAGGCCGCCGCGAGCGCGAGTATCACTTGGATCATAATTCTATATCCACTTGGCGGCCAGGAAGTTCACAAAACGGTCAAGTTCGTGCGGCGACCAGATTCGAGTGAATAAAATCATCGAGATTCCCTTTCAAAGCCGCGCCAGGCCGTACTCTGACTGCTCCGCGCGGCAACGTCGTCTGGCAGGCAAGAATCAAGTGCACTCAGCCCAGGAGCGCGATCGTACGTCTTGGTGAAAAGTACGGCGACCAGGCGCCCCAGACTGGCGAGTTGATATCGCTGGGTACCTGCGATTTTCGCGATTAACCCTTTGCGCCGAAGCCGGCGCAGATCATAGGTGGCTTGTCGGGAGGTGTTCGGCGACTGGAGAAGGGCGCCAACGCACTCGACCACTTGACGGTTGAGAATACAGAGCCGCGACCGGAAGGGAGCGGGCATTCTTTGACTTTTGCCACAGCCTGCTACACCCCGGCTGATGACTCGGGTACGAAACGTCCCGGGAGTGCGCGAGCTAACCCGTCGATGAAAGATCAAGGCGATCTGGTCGGGGCGACCCACATCGAGGTGATCCCGAATCACACCTTCAAACCACATCCGGCCAGCGAGAGGCCGGTCGAAGACACAGGTGTCGGCAACCTCAAATTGGCGGGACGACATTTGGTATCCGTATCCGGCCCGGACATCGGTGTCGGTAAACGGCGAGGGCGGACGTCGCCACCACCGCCGGAAGAAGCTCTGCACCGCACCGGGGCCGAGCCGAGCACAGATCTTCTGCAGAGCGGCGGCATCGCTACAACTACGGAATCCATTGTCCAGGGCTTCATCGGCGATACCGACTTTCTCCAACTGCCGCTTGGCCCACTCGTGGCCATTCAGCCAAAGCCAGATGGGCCAGGGTGCATAAGCGTTGGTTTTCCAGAACGCTGCGCCCCATTCCGAATCCCAGAGATAGAAGTAGAAGTGATTGATGTAGGCCATCTCGCGGCCCCAATCCATGTGGGGGTGGCGTGCCTTCTCTTGCCCCTTCCTCGGCCACGATTTCCAGACCGATGCCTTTTCCTGCGCCACACCGATCAGCACCACTCGGGCCTTCCGCAAAGCAGTAGACCTCCTTCACATACGCATCGCCGATTCTGCCAAACGCGGCCGAAGACGGAATCGGGTATTCCCGCTGCCACCGAAGAAATGTGCATACGTCCCCCACCGCCTGAAGCCTGGGCACGTACGCCTGGAGAAAAATGCGATCGATGGAGCGGCAACGCAGCGTCACGTGATCCCGAAGTAAAGTGCCATAGTCGGTCATGACAACCTCCCAGACACTTCAATTCTCGCGCCGGCCGGGGCCGATGGCCCCGGCCGCTCAAGACGTCAGCCGGCGCAAGCGCCGGCTGATTCAGATTCTTTCTCTTCCTCGGCGGTATGAGGTTGCTCGCAACACTCTAGTCTAGTACGGAATCAAAGAAATTACTCTTGACATCCAATTGGGATGGAGTAGGATGGGCTTTGGAATCTAGCAGCACCGGGTTCCAACGCTGGCGCTCAGAAGGGCGTCGCGAGCAGAGGAGGTTCGTATAGAGCCGGACCAGAGTGAGGGCGGGCGTCCCATCCCTTGAGATTCGCGGTTTGAGGATAGCGACCGACCGGATAACATGCGCATGACACGCGCCGCGCTCCAGCGCGAAACGATGGCGTGATCGCGATCCTCGGAACTCAAGAGTCGGGAGCCCGCCCTTCAATTTTGCGTCTTCCCGGAATGGCGACATTGAAAGCCATCTGCAGTCTGGCCGAGTACCGGCCCCCTTTATTGAGCACCGAAGAGACCCCCTGCGTGCAGGAGGAAGTCAGGTCGCCCACGCCACGACAACCGATTCAGAGTGCAAAGCGGCACTCGACCGCCTGCTGGCCCAATGCTGACGAAACCACTCGGGGCGCGAGGGCAGAGATCGTGATGCTCCCGGATCGCGTGAACGGCTCCGGCACCGGGTTCACGCGGAGGGTGGTGCCCTGGCCGTTGTGCAGGAGCAGCTCGGCGTCTTTCCCTCCTGCTCGCCTACTGTCCGCAGGCGGTCTCTCCGCGGCGCGTGCCGGCAGGCAGAGAGAACAGTGAGGTAGCCCCGCTCGTCCAGCTACCCGGGCGTGTTTCAGCGGACTCGCGGCTCGGTGCGTTGCTGCGATGCGGGGCTAAGAGGTTGGATTGGGTCTTTACGACCGAGCCACCATGAGCATACGCCTTCCTCATTCCACGCACATTCGGTCAGACACCCCAG
>JBJXGR010000565.1:0-28520 GCA_046160045.1 Bryobacteraceae bacterium | reverse complement strand
ATCGGCATTTCCTCCGGCTTAATGGAATCGAACCGCTTCAGCTGGGCCTCGAGATCCGCCCATCGTCGTTGATCCTCGCCTTTGAGTTTCTTGGCGGCTTCCGCGACTGGGAACTCCACCTGCGGCTTGGCCTTGTAGTACATCTGCCACTGGAACGCGCTGCGTTGTTCGGGTTTCGTCAGGATAGCGTCCTGGATTTCCGGCGGGAACTTGTCGAATCCTTCCTTGAACATCCTGGCTCGGGCGGGCTCCACCAGTCTTTCCATCTGATCGCGAATGTCCCGGGTCTTCGAGTCCCACACTTTCTGCTGGGCCTCCCATCGCTCGAGCTTGGCCGCCGGCATCAGCCGGGCGCCGTCCTCGATACGGGTGTTGGCAAAAAAAGCTTGAAGCCGGTAATAGTCCTTCTGCAGGATCGGGTCGAACTTGTGGTCGTGACAACGCGCGCACGCATACGTCAAACCCAGAAACGTCGCGCCCACGGTGTCGGTGATGTCGTTAAGCAATTCCTGGCGCCGCTGCATCAGGTTGCGCGCGTTGCTCTCGTCCGGGAAGTGGCGGTTGAACCCGGTGGCAATCAACGCCTGCGCATTGCCGGGGTAGAGTTCATCGCCGGCAATCTGCTCTTTGACAAACCGATCATAGGGCTTGTCCGCGTTGAAGGAGTCGATGACGTAGTCGCGGTAGCGCCAGATGTTGGGGCGCGTTTCGTCGCTCTTGAATCCTTCGCTGTCCGAATAACGCGCCAGGTCGAGCCAATGCCTGGCCCACCTCTCCCCATACCGCGGAGATGAAAGCAGCCGGTCGACCACCTTCTCGAAAGCGGCCGGCGACTCGTCGGCCACGAAGGCTTGCACCTCTTCCGGCGCCGGCATCAAGCCGGTAAGGTCAAGGGTCACACGGCGCAGCCGTGTAATCTTGTCGGCCTGGGCCGAAGGAACCACGCGCTTTTCCGCAAGCTTCGCGAGGATGAAAGCGTCGATCGGGTTGCCAGCGGTACCGGAAGGTGCAGTACGAACCGCGGCCTGCAACGCCCACCAACGGCGCTGCTGCGAAGTGAACGGCTTCGACGTTTCAGCGGCAAACGCGGCTGCCATGCAGCCGGCGATCAGCGTCAATCGGGACAGCGGAAGCATAGGGGCTCCCAGGTGGAGAATTTTCTAGAGAGTATAGCACCCGGGAGCCCTAGACTGCGGTCTTCGCCGCGGTCACCGCGACGCCGGAAGCGTGGACAGAAGCGTGAACGGAATTGACAAACGCGAAAACGGTCTCATAAGATACTATTGAAATTGAGTTCAGCCCTCGGGACGCTGGCTTGCGCCGGACTGCTCCCCCGATTCGGAACATAAAGTTATGATCAAAGTCGACGGACTAACGAAGCGCTACGCACGCCACGTCGCGGTAAACAACGTATCGTTCGAGGTGACAAAAGGCGAAATCGTGGGCTTCCTCGGGCCCAATGGCGCGGGTAAGACCACGACGATGCGCGTTCTGACCTGTTTCCTGCCCCCGACCGAGGGCCGCGCCGAAGTAGCCGGCTTCGACGTGATGGAGCAGCCACTGGAAGTCAAACGCCGCATCGGCTACCTGCCTGAGACGCCCCCCCTATACCCCGAGATGGAGGTTTCCGAGTACCTGCATTTCGTCGGCCGGCTGAAAGGAATTCCCTCCGGAGAGCTATCCCGTCGCGTGGACGAAGTCGCGGAACGATGCGCCGTCGCCGACGTGAAGTTGAAGCTCATCGCAAAGCTCTCCAAGGGCTACCGCCAGCGCGTCGGGCTCGCTCAGGCCATCATCCATAATCCGGAGGTCCTGGTTCTCGACGAGCCCACGGCCGGTCTCGATCCCAAACAGATCAACGAGACGCGCGAGTTGATCCACAAGCTCTCCGGGGATCACACCATCATCCTCAGCACCCACATTCTGCCTGAGGTCGAGCACACCTGCCAGAAGGTGATCATCATCAACCGGGGACAGATTGTCGCCACCGACTCGGTGGCGAATCTCAAGAGCCGGTTACAGGGCGCCGAGATGATCTCGATTTCGTTCCAGGCCGACTCGGTGAGCGAATCGGACGCGCGCCACAAACTGGAGCAGGTTCCGGGCGTCAGCCGCGTCGTTCACAAGGAGTCCAGGAATTCGCTGCACCTGTTCGATGTGGAAAGCCAGCAGGGCCAATCGGCCCGCGCTGACATCGCGCGCGCGGTGGTCCATTCCGGTTGGAACCTGCATGAGCTTCGTACCTCCGGCGTCAGCCTGGAAGAGATCTTCCTACAGTTGACCGGCGGCGAAAAACACCCTGTTGCGGAGGAAGTTTCCAAGTGAAGAACGCACTCACCATCTGTTACAAGGAACTCAAGGGCTATTTTGCCTCCCCCATTGCTTATCTGTTGCTGACCATGTTCGCCGTTATTTTCGGCTTCTTCTTCTCGGCCGCGACGGCGTTCTTCTCCATGCGGAGTACGGAAATGCAGATGATGGGGCGCAGCTTTCCCATGGACATCAACGAGTTGATTGTCCGGCCCCTGCTGTCGAATGCCAGCGTCATTGCGCTGTTCATGATCCCCATGATCACGATGCGTCTGTTTGCCGAAGAAAAGCGCTCGGGGACGATCGAGTTGCTGATGACCTCTCCCGTCAAAGACTGGGAGATCATCCTCGGCAAATTCATGGGAGCGCTGCTGCTCTACTTCGGCATCATCGCCGTCGCCATGCTGAACCTGGCGTTCCTGTTTATCTATGGCAATCCCGACGCCAAGCCGCTGTTCATTGGCCTGCTCGGCCTGCTGATGCAGGGCGGGGCGATGATCGCTCTCGGAACGTTTATTTCGACCACGACGCGCAACCAGATCATCGCGGGCGGCGCGACCTTCGCCGTCTGTCTGCTGCTCTGGGTGCTCGATTGGTTGAGCGCGTTTGAGACGGCGGCGTGGGCGAAGGCCGTCGCCTACCTGTCGATCATCCAGCACTTCGAGCCGTTTACCAAGGGCGTGCTCGATTCCAAGGACGTGATCTTCTTCCTGTCTATGACTTTCTTTGGGCTCTTCCTGACGGCGCGTTCGATGGAATCCCTGCGGTGGAGGGCGTAACCCATGACGGCGAATTGGCTCAAGACCCGGCAGACCAAATACTCGATCTACGTCTCCGTATTCATTCTTGTCGTTCTCGGCATCCTGGGAGCGGCGAACTGGCTGGCAAATCGTTACAACAAGTCGTACGACTCAACGTCGAACAAGCGCTACAGCCTTTCCGCCCAGACCGAAAAAGTGGTGAAAGGACTGAAGAACGACGTCAACGTCACCTACTACGACCGTACTTCGCAGTTCAACACGGCGCGCGATCTGCTGGACCGCTACAACAACCTGTCGACCAAGCTCAAGGTGGAGTTTGTCGACCCCGACAAGAAGCCGCAACTGGCTCGCGCCGCGGGTATCGAGAAACTGGGCACGATCATTGTCACCAACGGGGTCAAGCGGCAGGAGGCCAAGAGCCTCAGCGAGGAAGAACTCACCAGCGCCATCATCCGCTCGATGAAGGAAGGCAAGAAACAGATCTGCTTCGTCAAGGGCAGCGGCGAGCACGAGATCGAAGACAGCGGCAGGAGCGGCTACTCCGAGGCCAAATCCGCGCTGGAGAAAGACAATCACGCGGTCGAGACCATCTCGCTGCTGGAGAAGGCGGAGGTGCCTTCGTCCTGCACGGTGGCGGTGGTGGGCGGCCCTCGTTTCGACTATCCCCAACCGGTGGTCGATGCCATCAGGAAGTTTGTGGAATCCGGCGGCCGGGCGATGTTCCTGGTCGATCCTCCCCTTCAGGTCGGCAAGCAGCCGATCGGGGAGAACGCGGCGTTGGCCGCCATGGTTGAGGACTTGGGCGTAACTTTGAACAAGGATCTCGCCCTCGATACCAGCGGCATCGGCCAGATCTTCGGCCTGAGCGAAGTGGCGCCGCTCGGTACCAAGTATGAGGATCACCCGATTGTCCGCGAGATGAAGGGCGTGGCCACCGCCTTCCCGCTCACCCGCAGCGTGGAAATCAAAACCGGGAAGAAGGGAACGGCCCAGGCGCTGTTGTCGACATCGGCCAACAGCTATGCGTCGACGAATCTGGCTTCCGCCCAGATCGACATCAAGCCCGGCCGGGACAAGAAGGGTCCACTCACGCTGGCCGCCGCCGGCAGCGTTCCGGCAACCGGCGACAAGAAGGAAGGTCGCTACGTCGTCGTTGGGGGTTCGGGCTGGGCTGCAAACAGCATCCTGGGCTTCAACGGCAACAAGGATCTGTTCCTCAACATGGTCAGCTGGCTCACCAACGATGAGGACCTGATCTCTATCCGCCCGAAGGACCCACAGGACCGCCGTATCACGCTGACGCGCGCGCAGATGAATACCCTGCGCTCGGTAACGCAGTTCGGTTACCCGCTCCTGATCATCGCGATGGGCATCGTTGTGTGGTGGAAGCGCCGTTAGTCATCAGCCATGAAGAGTAAAGGACTCCTGTTTTCCGCAGCGCTGCTGGCCGTTCTCGGCGGGGTGATCTTCTGGTCTGAAAGACAGAAGGAATCGGAAGAGAAAAAGGGCCCGAAGGACGCGCCTCCCAAGATTCTGTCCATCCCGCTCGATCAGATGCGCACCGTGCAGGTACAGCGGATCGGAAAGGCTCAAACCACTCTCATCAAGAGCGGCGACAAGTGGACCATGACGGCTCCCTCTCCGTTTCCGCTGGACGAGGAAGCGGTGAACAGCCTGACTACCGCCTTGTCGTCGGTCGAATCCGACCGCGTCGTAGAGGAAAATGTCTCCGACTTGATGCCGTACGGTCTGGCCAACCCGTACCTGCAGGTGACCGTCACGAAGGCGGACGGCAAGGTGGAGAAGTTGCTGGTCGGCGACGACGTGCCGACCGGTGGTTCCACCTACGTCAAGACCAAGGACGCCCCGAAGCTTTACACCATCGCGGGGTTCGTGAAGACCAGTCTGGATAAGACGGCACAGGATCTTCGCGACCGCCGCCTCGTGATCTTTGAACAGACCAAGATCACCCGCGTCCAGGTCCAGGTGAAAGGCCAGACCGTCGAGTTCGGCAAGAACGCCGAAAGCAACTGGCAGATCATCAAGCCACGGCCATTGCGCGCCGATTCGACCGTAGTGGACGAACTGGTCCGCAAGGTCAAGGATGCGAAGATGGATGCCAGCCTCACGCCGGACGACGAGAAGACGCAGGCGAAGGACTTCGCCGCCGGGCAACCTGTCGCGGTCGTGATCGTGTCCGATGCCTCCGGCGACCACCGCCTGGAAATCAAGAAGAAGGGCGAGAATGCCTATGCCAAGGGCACTTCGGCCGAGGGCGCCTACAAGGTGAACGCGGAGTTGAACTCCCTCGACAAGGGAATCGATGAATACCGCAACAAGAAGGTCTTTGAATTCGCCTGGGACGATCCGACGAAAGTCGACGTCGGCGGCAAGTTGTACGAGAAGAAGGACGCGAAGTGGACCTCGGGCGGCAAGCAGATGGACAACGAGTCCATTCAAAAGCTGGTGGACAACCTCCGCGGCCTGCAGGCCACCAGGTTCAACGACAATCCACCCGCGAACTCCGGTGAGCCGCTGTACCGTTTCACGGTTACCTCCAAAGACGGCTCGCGCGTGGAGAAGGTCGCCATCTACAAGTCAGGCAACGACTACATGGCGAGGCGCGAAGGGGATCCCTCCGGCTATCTTTTCGAATTGAGCAAGTTCGGCGAACTCGAAACGGCGGTGAAGGGGATCAAGGAAGCCGCTCCCGAGAAGAAGGACGACAAGAAGGGCGAGAAGAAGGACGGCAAAAAGTAGCGCCCGTGAGCGGCTTACTCACCGACCTGTACGAACTCACCATGTCGGCCGGTTTCTGGGAAACCGGCAAGTGGGACGAAGCGGCGGTGTTTGAGATGTCCGTTCGCCGTCTTCCGCGCAATCGCAATTACGTACTCGCGGCCGGGCTGGAACAGGCCGTCGAGTATCTGCTGCGCCTTGAATTCGGGGACGCCGAGATCGTCTACCTGCGCGGCCTGCCTCAGTTTTCGCGTGTGTCCCCGGGTTTCTTCGACGCGCTGCGAGCTTTCCGTTTTCGCGGCGACGTGGACGCCGTCGAGGAGGGGACCACGCTCTTTGCCGGCGAGCCGGTCATGCGGGTGCGGGCCACATTGCCCCAGGGGCAGATCCCGGAGACGTACCTGCTTTCCACCATCACGTTCCAGACCCTGATCGCGAGCAAGGCGGCGCGGGTCGTGAACTCAGCGGCCGGGCGGGCCGTCGTGGAATTTGGAACCCGGCGCGCCCACACCCCGGAGGCCGGCGTTCTCGGCGCCAGGGCGGCATACCTTGCCGGTTGTTCCGGCACGTCCAACACGCTCGCCGGCTACCGTTACGGCATTCCGGCCCTCGGCACCGCCGCTCACTCCTGGATTCTCGCGTTCCCCGCCGAGCACGAGGCGTTTCGCGCCATGCAGCAGGTGCTCGGGCCCTCCACCGTGCACCTTGTCGACACCTACGACACCGAGGAAGGCGTCCGCATCGCGGCATCGCTGGGGGAGCCCCTGTGGGGCATTCGCATCGACAGCGGCGATTTCGTGGAACTCTCGACCAGGGCCCGGCGAATCCTGGACGACGCCGGACTTCGCCAGGCAAAGATCATGGTCAGCGGCGACCTGGATGAACACCGGATCCGGGAGATGCTGGACGCCGGCGCGCCCGTCGACGCGTTTGGCGTCGGCACCGAACTCGCCACCTCGGCCGACGCGCCGGCGATGGGTGCGATTTATAAGCTCGCCGAGATCGACGGAAAACCCGTGGCGAAACGAAGCGCCGGGAAATCGACGCTGCCGGGTTCGAAGCAGATCTTCCGTCATCGAACTCGCGACGTCATCGGCCTGGAGATGGAATCCTGCCCGCCGGGCGCGCGGCCGCTCCTCCAACCCGTCCTGCGCAACGGGGCGTTGGTGCGCCCTCAACCTTCGCTGATGGAGATCAGAGAACGCGCAGCCGAGGCATTGGCCGCCTTGCCCGCGCGGTACCATGACCTCGATGTGGTGGAACCGTATCCCGTCGAATTGAGCCCCGCGCTGCGCGCTCTCGCTGAACCATGACTGTCCACCTCGACATCGGCAAGCTTCAGAGCCGCGACCGTCAGGGAGCGGTGGCCTGCATAACGTCTCCTTCGCTGCCGGCAAGCTTCAGAGACGCGACCGTCGGAGGCCGTGAAAAATCGGGGACAGCTAGCCACCGCTCCCTGACGGTCGCGGCTCAGAAGGCCTCTGGGAGCGTTATCCGATGGAGCGGTCGAGCATTCCGAGCCGCGACCGCTAAGGCGCGGTGGCCCGTATGATATGACAGTCCACTTCGACATCGACACCCAACTGGATTTCATGGTTCCCGCCGGCGCACTGTACGTTCCCGGCGCCGAATCTCTTCTTCCCGCGATCGCGCGCCTGAATCGAAAGGCCGGGGTCGTGGTCAGCACCATGTGTGCGCACGGGGAGAACGACGCCGAGTTCAAGGATTGGCCGTCACACTGCGTGCTCGGCGCGCTCGGTCAGCGAAAACCCGCGATCACCTTGCTCGACCGCCCGGCCGTTGTCACCTCGCAGCCTGGGATGTTCGACATCGCCGGCGCCAGCCAGATTCTTTTGGAGAAGCAGCAGCTTGATCTCTTCACCAATCCGAACCTGCCGGCCCTGCTCGATAGTCTGCACGCGGCCGAATTTGTCGTTTACGGCGTGGTGACCGAATACTGCGTCCGTTTCGCCGCGCTCGGGTTGCTCGCCACCGGCCGGCCGGTCACGCTGGTGACGGACGCCATGCGGTCGCTCAGCGACGCTGCCTCCGACACCACGCTGCGCGAGTTTGTCTCCGGCGGCGGGCGCCTGGCCACGGTCAGCCAGGTTTGCGCGCAATGATTTCGAAATTGCTGCCGGCTTTTCTCAGAAGCGGGAGACGCCGTAGGGGTTCATCGAGCCACCGGGTGATGCGATAGCCCGTTCGCCAGGAGGGGAACAACCCGGCCATTGGCGACGAGAGGAAATCGTAATAGTCCACACGGGCATCGAAGCCCGTCGCCGAGAACAGCCGTCCGGTTATGCCCGGGTCCAGTTCCCGCTCGTCGGGCGTTTGGTACTTCTTCATCAGGCCGGGAATCAGCAACTGGCCGACCGCCCCCGACAGCCGGTACCGGTTGGGGTCGAGCGAATAGAACCAGCCGCCCGGCCTCAGCAGGTCGAAAATCCGGCCGGGAGCCGCGGCCAGCGCCTCGTCCGGCAGGTGATGCAGAAAAAAGATCGCGATAACGGCGTCGTAGACCCCAGTGGCCGCTTCGAGCGAGCCTTCCTCGAATTCGGCGTTTGCGATTCCGGCCTCCCGGGCGTCCCGGCGAGCCTGCCGCACCGCCGCCGGCGAAAGGTCCACGCCATGCACGCTGCCCACGCGCCGGGCCAGCAGGATCTCCGTGTCGCCGATCCCGCACCCCAGGCTTAGGACGGCCGCGTTCCGGGTGAGTCCGCAAACTTCCGTGATCCGCCCCGCCATGTGCTCGCGAAGCGCCCGCACTGCCGGCTTGGCAAAGTGCTGCTGGGCGAACCCCGAGTACAGCTTCTCGTGATACTCCAGTTCTCGCGCAAGTACCGTATCTTCAGCCGGTTTCGGGCGCTCCATCGGGGTTCTTCTCATATTCTACTTCCGCCTGAGCCCTTGACTGCGCCCCAAGCGAGGCGGAACCTTTTAGGTAGGTCCTTCGTATTAGCAAATGATCATGGCCAATCATCGCAAGTCCGGGCGTTGGATCTGGGTGTTGGTGTGCACTCTCGCCCTGGGCGGCGTCGCGTACTTCTCCATCAAAGCCATCGGCACCACTCCTACCAAGATCGACCCTGACAAACTCGTGAAGGCCGAGCGGGGCGACTTGATCCGCTCCGTCGTCGCAACCGGCAAAATCGAAGCCGCCACCAAGGTTGAGATCAAATCGAAGGCCAGCGGCATCATCCAACGGCTGCCTGTGGAAATCGGCGACTACGTTCGCGTGGGGCAGGTGATTTGCGAACTCGACAAAAACGACCTGGAGCCTCGGGTCCGTGAAGCGAGGGCCGCCTTGGGCATCACGGAAGCATCGCTCGAAAGCGCCAAAGCCGACCATGAAAGATACAAAGTGGAAGCGTTGGGTCCGGACCTGCCGTTCCTCAAGCGCGACCTGGAACGCGCCCAAAAGATGTTCCGCGACGGACTGATCGCTCAGAACGCCCGCGATGACGCGGAAAAGAATTACGAACTGGCCGTGAACCGGCAGCGTTCCGCTCAGGTGATGGTCGGCGTGGCCCGGTCGGCGATTCAGAAGGCCGAAGCGCAGCTCGAACAGGCACGCGCGATTCTTGCCCGCGCGGAGGAAGACCTCAAGAATGCAACCATCGTCTCGCCGATCGACGGCGTCGTCCTCTCGCGGGAGCGCGAACTGGGTGATGCCGTCAGCTCCATCCTCACAATGGGCGCGGGCGCCACGGTCGTCATGACCCTCGGTGACTTGACCGAAGTCTACGTCAAAGGCAAGGTTGATGAAAGCGACCTCGGCAAGATCTACGTCGGCCAGGTGTCGCGGATCAAAGTCGAAACCTTCAAAGACGAAGTGTTCACGGGCAAGGTCACCAAGATCTCTCCGATGGGCGTCGAAAAGGACAACGTCACCACCTTCGAAGTGCGGGTATCGATCAACAACGAAAAGAAAAAGCTGCGTGCGCTGATGACGGCCAACGCGGAGATCGTCCTCGAAGAGAAGAAAGGAACGCTGACGGTTCCGGAGGGCGCGATTGTCTACACGCGCGACAAGAAGACGGAGGTGGAGATTCCCGACCCGACCAGTGAAAAGGGCCGGCGCCGTGTGCCCGTGGCGACCGGCATCTCGAACGGGTCCCGCACAGAGATTGTCAAGGGAATCGGCCCCGGCCAGCAAGTGATTCTTCAGTAGGGGGCCTGCCATGATTCGCGAATTCCTGGGACAGGTCCTTGCGACCCTGCTGCGCAACAAACTGCGCAGCCTGCTCACCATGGCAGGCATTGCATGGGGCGTCGCCTCCATCGTCCTGATCGTCGCCATGGGAGACGGCTTTCGGGAAGGCCAGCGCAACAACACCCGATCGCTTGGCGAGAACCTGGTGATCGTGTTCAACGGCCGCACGGAAAGGCAGGCGGGCGGGCAAAGGGCCGGCCGTGTCATCCGGGTCACGTACAAAGACGTGGAAGACATCCGCCGGGAAGCGTTTCTGGTCCGACTGGCGATCCCGGAACTACGCAACCAGGTGACCGTGCGCAGTCCATACAACAGCGGCGCCTTCGAGATCAACGGCGTGGAGCCCGCCTTCACCGAGGTGCGGACCATCCCCATCGATCAGGGCCGATTCCTCAACGAGCAGGAAGAGAGGGAGGGACGGCGGGTCTGCATCCTTGGAAGCAACGTGCGGAAGCAATTGTTTGCGTCGCGGCCGGGCGTGGTCGGGACGTCCGTGGAGATCGGCGGCCTCCCGTTTGTGGTCATCGGTCTGATGGCGGAAAAGAACCAGAATTCCAGCTACAGCGGCCGCGACGCCGACAAGGTCATCATTCCGTACCGCACCATGGCCCGCGACCTTCCGCCCAAGGAAACCTGGTACGAGGAGGGCTATCTCAGTAACTTCGTCTACTCACCGAAGAATCTGGCCGGCTGGGAGGGCGCGCAGAAGCAGGTGAAGCGGATCCTCGCCCGCAACCACCGGTTCGACCCCCTCGACGCGGGAGCGGTGCGCATGTGGGACACCATCGAGAGCGCCAAGATGGTCGACGGACTCTTCAACTCCATGACGGCGTTTCTCGGCACGATTGCGCTCGTCACCCTGACCCTGGGCGGAGTGGGTGTGATGAACATCATGCTGGTCTCGGTCACCGAGCGCACGCCCGAGATCGGAGTGCGCAAGGCGCTGGGCGCGACGCGCCGCCGCATCCTGGCCGACTTCCTCTTTGAGGGCATGATCCTCGCGCTCGTCAGTGGCGCCGCGGGTTGGGTCTTCTCCTGGGGCCTCGCTTCCCTCGTCAACCGCATGCCTTTGCCCGAGATGTTCGCCGGCCTTCCGGTGCGCATGGAAACCACGTTGATGGCATTCGGCGCGTTGCTGGTGGTCGCCGTGGCCTCGAGTTTCTTCCCGGCCTTGCGCGCGGCTTCCCTCACGCCCGTCGAGGCGCTGCGCTACGAAAGGTAGACGGCGGATGCGGTGGATCAGCGTCTTTGAAGAAGCCGGGGCGGCCCTTCGATTCAACAAGCAGCGCACGCTCCTGACCATGATCAGCCTGGCGTGGGGCGTCGCGTGCTTTGTCATCCTTTACTCGTATGGCGAAGGCTTTGGCGTAGCCATGGAGAAGGCGTTCCATGCGGTGGGTCAGGATCTGATCCTGACCATCGGAGGCCAGACCTCGTCCCAGGCGGGCGGAGAACGCGCGGGCCGCCGCATTCGCCTGCACCTCACCGATGTGGAAGCCGTGCGCGAAAGCGTCCCCATGGTGGCGGCAATTTCTCCCGAGATTCTTCTTCGCTCGGCCACCGTCGTGCGCGGGTATCGCACCCAGTCCCTGACGGTGCGCGGCGTGCGAACAGCCTACAGCCGCATTCGCAACATGACCCTGACGCAAGGGCGCTGGTTGAACGACGAGGACATTCTGCAGAAGCAGCGCGTGGCCGTGATCGGGTCCAAGGCGGCGCAGAAACTGTTTGGGGAAATCCCGCCCGTCGGAGAGGAAGTGCGCATCAACGGGCTTGTCTTTTCCATCGTTGGCCTGCTCCAGTCCAAGACCCAGATCTCAAACTACAACACGCCGGACAACGACTGCCTGTTTATTCCCTACGAGACGATGTCGCTGCTGCAGGACGTGAAGTATCCGTTGTTTCTGGTATGGTCCCCTTCCAACCCTCAATTCCGCAGAGATACGGTGAAGCAGGTTCGCGCCACGCTGGGGCGCGTTCATGGATTCGCACCCACCGACGAACGGGCAGTCGAGATCGTGGCCTTCAACGAGTTCATGCGCATGATCGATACGATGAGCCTGGCGCTTCAGGTACTGCTCGGATTTGTCGGCACGTTGACACTGGCCATCGGCGGCGTCGGCCTGGCGAACATCATGTTCGTTTCGGTGACGCAGCGCACCAAAGAGATCGGCGTGCTAAAGGCCTTGGGAGCCACCCGGGGCAACGTCCTGCGCCAGTTTCTGCTGGAAGCGCTGGTGATCGTGACGCTGGGCGGACTTCTCGGCGTGGCCGCGGGATGGGCCGCCACCGCCAGCCTGCAGACGCTGCCGCTGCTCGGCCCGCTCTTTCAGGACGATTCGGGTCGCGGCGACATCCATCTTCAGATCACGGCATTCTCGGTCCTGACCTCAACGATCCTGCTGGAAATTGTCGGGCTGATCGCCGGGCTTCTGCCCGCGCTACGCGCCTCACGCCTCGATCCGATCGAAGCTCTGCGTTACGAATAACTGCAAACTGAGGCCCGACCGCGAGGGAGGGCTTCCCGCCCCGACCGCGAGGGATGGCTTCCCGCCCCGACCGCGAGGGATGGCTTGCGGCCCGCCGCGCCTACGCCTGGTCCGCGAGTTCCTGAATCCGCGTCCACACGCGTTGGATATCGTCTCTCGTAGTGGAATAGTTGCCGATGGCGAGGCGAAGCACATAGCGTCCGCCGAGTACCGTGTGCGAAAGAAACATCTCGCCGGATGCGTTGAGCCGGTCGAGCAGCCGCTGGTTTTCCTCGTCGCTGCCTTTCTTTCGAAAGCAGACCAGCGATAGCGGCGTGGGTGCGCACATCTCAAAGTCCGGGTGTACCGCGATCTGCTCGGCCAACTCGTGAGCCCATTGAATGTGTGAGCGAATCTTGCCGGCGAGGCCGTCGCGGCCGTAGGCGCGCATCACGAACCAGAGTTTCAACGCGCGGAAGCGGCGGCCCAGCGGCACGCCGTAGTCCATGTAGTTCAGAACTCGGTCGCCCTCCGTCGTCCGCAGATACTCGGGGACAAGCGAAAAGGCCCGGCGGAGTACGTCGGGCTTCCGCGTGAACAGCAGGCTCAGGTCGATCGGCGTGCCCATCCACTTGTGGGGATTCATCACCAGCGAATCGGCGCGCCCCGATCCGTCGAGGACGGAGGCATATTCGGGGACAATCGCGGCGTTTCCGCCATACGCGGCGTCGACGTGCATCCAAAGGCTGTAGCGCTCGGCGATCTCGGCCACTGCCGGCACCGGGTCGATGCTTGAGGTGGAGGTGGTGCCGACTGTGGGAACCACGCAGAATGGCCGAAGGCCCTTTCCGCGGTCGTCCCGGATGGCCCCTTCCAGGGCATGCGGCTTCAAGCGAAACGCGGCGTCGACCGCGATCTTGCGGACGTTTCGTTGGCCGATGCCGATGGCGATGGCACCTTTTTCCACCGAAGAATGCGCCTGCTCCGACGTATAGAGGATCAGGTCGCGCGATCCGCCGTGGATGCGCACTTCCGGGTCGGCCTGCTCGCGCGCGGCGGCAATCGCGTGCATCGTGCTCGTCGATGCCGTGTCATGGATCATGCCGAAGAATTCCGGCGGCAGCGCCAGCCACTGGCGCACCCAGTCCACGGTGATGTCCTCCAACTCCGTTCCCGAGGGGCAAGACTTCCAGAGCATGTGATTGACGTTCAGCGCGGCGGTGAGCATTTCTGCAAGGACGCCGGGAGGTGAAGACGTCACCGAAAAGTAGGCCAGGAACCGTGGATGATTCCAATGCGTGGTACCGGGGATGATGTACTGGTCGAAGTCGGCCAGGATCTGATCCATCGGTTCGGCCCGGTCCGGCGCGTGAGACGGCAATTGCGCGCGCAGAAATCCCGGACGGACGTCCGGCAGGACCGGATAGTCGCCGTTGTGCGCAAAGTAGTCGGCGATCCAGTCGACCACCTGGTGGCCGTACTTTCGAAACTCTTCGGGTGACATTGATTCTATTGTCCGACGGGTGGCATCGAGGGTGGCGCCGGCGACGGTTTTTGTTGCCCGGCGCGATCCGGCCGTATGCTTGGTTCAAGGTCACCTCGATTCCTTTTCCGCTGGCGGCAGGCGTCCACCATGGTGCAACCCAGTAATTGTGGGAACATGTATACGAGTGAGCACAGGCGATGACAGAAACCCCCTCCATTCGAATCGACGGCGAAACAAAGAAGCGGCTTGATGTGCTCTCCAAACGCCCCAAACGTTCAAAGTCGTTTCTTGCCGCCGAAGCGATCGCCGTCTACGTCGAATCCGAGGAGTGGCAACTCGGCGAGGTTGAGGCCGGCATCGCAGAACTGGATGCCGGGCAAGGAGTCAGCCATGAGAAGGTTTCGAAATGGCTGACCTCGTGGGGTAAGCGCTCATCATTCCCTACCGTGTTCGCCGGGATCGGCTGGAACTGATTGCTGTCTTCCACGGTCGTCAGAAATGGCCGGCAAAGCTCTAGGCTCTCCCCGTGGGTGGAGGTCAGGTCAGGAGAATCGCACCGGCTGCCCTCCGGACAAACGCACCGGTCGGCCAATCGAGGTGTGATACTCCCTCGTGAAGTCGATCCCCAGGCGCTGGTAGATGGTGGCTGTGTAATCTTCAACCGTCACCGGTTTGTCCTTCACCTCGGCCGCGTTCGCATCGGACGAGCCATAAACGGCGCCCCCCGGAATCCCCGCGCCGGCCATCACCGTCGACCAGACTTTCGGCCAGTGATCGCGGCCCGCGCTCGCGTTGATTTTGGGCGTGCGGCCGAATTCGCCAGTAGCGATCACTAATGTCGAGTCGAGCATCCCCCGCTGCTCGAGATCCGTCACCAGCGCTGCGAACGCCTGGTCGAATTGCGGCAGCAGGTCGTTCTTCAGCATGTTGAAGTTGTTCACGTGGGTATCCCACACGTTCATGCCCGTGTGGATCTGAACGAAGCGCGCGCCGGCTTCCACCAGGCGCCGGGCCAGCAGGCAGCCCTGACCCGTCGGCGTGCGGCCGTAAAAGTCGCGCATCTTCCCGGGCTCGGAAAACACTTCAAAGGCCATGCGAGCCTTCTCTGACGTCATCAGGGTCGCCGCGCGGTCATAAGCGTTATCCAGGTCGCGTAAGTCGCCTTTGGTATCGCCGCCCTTCACTCCCGGATCCCGCTCGAAGATGGCGTTGAGTTTCTTCAGCAGAAACCGGCGGTCGTTCACCTGGCTCCAGTCGAGATCCGTCGGGACGTTGACATCGCGGACTCGGTAGCGTTTTTCGTTGGGGTCGCCCGCGGCGAACGGCCCATAGGCGCCGCCGAGGAACCCCGCGCCGTAGGCGTAGTGAGGGCCGGGGATGGCGACGTACGGGGGCACCCCGTTTTTCGCGCCCATCTCTTTGGCCACTACGGAACCCACCGACGGAAAGCCCAGTGTGGCCAGCGGGCTGTAGCCCGTCAGCACCAGGTGCTGCGCCGGTTCGTGCTGCGCCGTCTTGCCCGTCATCGATCGCAGAATGCAGTACTTGTCCGCGACTTTGGCCATGTGCGGCAGGTGCTCGGAGACGTGAATTCCGGGGACATTTGTGGGGATCGGCTTGAAGATGCCGCGATACTCGGCGGGAGCGTCCGGCTTCATGTCCCACATGTCCTGCTGCGGCGCTCCGCCCATCAGCCAGATCAGGATACACGCCCGGTCGGGCTTCGCCGCCGCTCCTTTCAGTTTGGGCAGCAGGCCGAAATCCCACAGGTTCAATCCGGCCAAACCCAGCGAGCCGGCCTTGACGAAATCACGGCGTCCCCAGATATTCGATGGTGTCACATGCGCCTCAATGGTTGAACGAAAATTCCTTGGAGTTGAGCAAGGCCCAGGTCAGGCCTTCCAACCCCTTCTCCCGTTGTTTCTGCGCGGCCAGGAACTCCTTGCCCGCCGCCAGTTCTTCCGGCTTGGGATGGCGGCTGAGGGCCGTCAGATAGAAATGGCGGATAATCTCCTCGTCGGAACGTCCGGCTGCGATCAGCTTGCGCAATTCCCCTTCCGCGTGCGCGACTTTGGCCAGGATGGTTTCCCCGTTGATCATGTGCAGCGCCTGCGTGATGCCGGGCGTCGTGTTTCGTTCGCAGGTCGCGTTCTCGCGCGCCGACCGGTCGAACGTCTGCAGAAAGTACGACGGGATGCCGGGATCGGGCAGATCGATCGCACGCTTCCCCGGATAGTAGCCGAGGTAGGACTCCGGCACGCCGGTCACGGTGCTGACGGCGTCCAGCATCTGCTCGGCCCCGAGCCTGCGCATGTAGTAGCGCGAGTAGTTGATCAGATCTTCCGCGTTGGTCTCATTTGTCGACGCGGCTAACTGGTAGGCGCGCGACTTCAGCATCAGGGCGATGAGCGGCTTGAAGCGGTACCCGTATTCGACAAACGTCGCCGCCAGACGGTCGAGCAGTTTCGGATGCGTCGGCGGATTAGTGGCGCGGAAATCCTCCACCGGGTCTACCAGGCCGCGGCCGAAGAACTGCTCCCACACCCGATTGACGGTGGCGCGCGCAAAATACGGATTCTCCCGCGCGGTAATCCAATTGGCCAGCAGTTCGCGGCGGTCCGCCATGGGGCCGATCACCGGTTCGGCGCCGTCCAGCAGACGCGGTTTCACCACCTGGCGCGATTGCGGGTGGCGGAATTCGCGCGCGTAGTCCAGAACGACGAAGCCCTCGAAGGGCCGGTAGCCGTTGCGCTCCTTCATCCGTACCTGGGAGAAAAAGGCCGCGATCCCCAGGTAATCGTCCCGTTTCCACTTCTCCTTCGGATGGTCGTGGCAGCGTGCGCACTCCAGGCTCAGGCCGAGAAAGGTCTTGGAGGCGAGCGTGGCGTATTCTTCCGGAGGCCTGCGATCCTCCCGCGAGTAGAAACTGTTCGGCCCGACTTCGGCCAGAGGCCCAACCCCCGTCAGCATTTCGTTCACGACGTCGTTGTAGGGACGATCTTCGGCGAAGTTACGCCGGAAGTACTCGGCGGCGAAGGGGCTGTTGTTCATGTTGTAAATGGCCTGAATCATGAACAGGTCGCCCCACTTCAGCGACCAGAACTGAGCGTACTCGGGGCGGTCGAGCAACTGGTCGATGAGCGCGTCACGTTTCTTCGGATCCTTGCTCTCCAGAAACGCCGCCGCCTCCGTGGCGGAAGGCAGGGCGCCCATCAGGTCGAGATACACGCGGCGCAGGAACTGCTCGTCGCTCGACAACTCCGACGGCCGGATGCGCAGCTTGGCGAGTTTGTCGAACAGCAGATCGTCGACGAAGTTGTTGCGTGGCCACGCACGGGCGTCGACCGGGGCGCGCCCCGCCGTCACCGCAATCCGTACCGCTTCCACCTGGCCGAGCGTACGCACGAGGATGGTGGTTTCGCCCCGCGCCTTGGCCGTCAACAGTCCGGAGGGACTGGCCGACACGACGTGTTCGTCACCGGTTTCGAAGCGTGCGCGGTGCGTCAGGTCGACGCGAGAGCCATCCGCGTAGCTGCCGATCACCAGCAGTTGCTGTTCCTCGCCCTCCCGGTCGAGCACACGCAGACCCGACGGGGACACCGTGATCGAGGTCAGTTTCGGGCTGTAGCCTTCACCGATCGGAGCCCCATCGGTAATCCAATGAAGCAGCGTCTGAAATTCCAGTGATTTCGTGTCGAACAGTTTGCCGCCGCCGTGTGGGATCTGGAAGGTGGGCTTCATCAGCAGCAGGCTCTTCTCGGGTGTGGCTCGGTTGATGCGACGGCCTTTGGAGCCCCGGACGATCGCCTCGTGGTCGGCGGGAGGATCGTAGCCGAATAAGGACAGCTTGAACCCGCTCTGTCCGTTCAGTGCTCCGTGGCAGTTGTTGCTATTGCAGCCGAGCTTGGAAAAGATCGGCGCGACGTCGGTCGGAAACTGCCAGGACTTGGCCCGCGGCGGACCCACCACCAGTGCCGCTTTAGCCGAAAGTCCCGAAGCCTGAACGCGGATCTCGGTAAAGCCCTCCGCCGTCGCTGTGAAGACGCCTGGGGCGGTCGTGTTCGCTACCTTGGCGTCCGATAGCGAGAAGGCCGCTTGCCTCGTCAGGTCCCTCGCAGTGCCATCCGGGTAGTGGCCGGTCACCAGGAAGGAATGAACTCCCCCGGTCCCGTGGATATATCCCGCCGAGGGTTCGACGACGATCTTCACCAAATCCGCCGCACTCAGCGGGAACACGGCCAGCAATAGCAGTAGGGCTCGGACGTTCATCAATCACTTCTCCACTCTGACAAAGAATGCCCGGAGCGCTTCGCGAACCCGCGGGCCCGACGATGCCACGACGGTGACGCGGTACTCGCCCGGCCTGAGATCCGCCCCCGGCAGCGCCTTCACCGACAGATGCGCGGTCGTTCCGCCATCCTTCCATTCCACGCCGTCGAACTTCGTGCCCGGCGGCAATCCTTCAAACGAGTACTCAACCGGTCCGGTGAACCCTTCGGCGCGTTCCACCTTCACGATCACGCGGCAGAGACGGTCTCCGTTCAGCATGAGTTTGTGACGGTCGGCAGCAAATCCGGCGCCGGGCGGGGGAATTCGCTCCAAGGCCAGGACCACCGGGTCGACGACAGTGACCAGCACGGGTTGTGTGGCGGTTTGCACGAATCCCGCGCCGTCACCGAGCATCGGTTGCGGGGTGACGACGTCCTTCGTCACGACCGTGTCCCCGATTTTGGCGGAGGCGATGATCCGGATCCGCGCAGTAACGTGCGCGGCCACGCCGGTGGCCG
Organism: Bryobacteraceae bacterium; assembly: GCA_046160045.1. Lineage (GTDB taxonomy): Bacteria > Acidobacteriota > Terriglobia > Bryobacterales > Bryobacteraceae > CAZGUX01. The sequence continues at coordinate 9,753 of JBJXGR010000565.1, read as the reverse complement.
ACAGTTCGACGCTGCCCGCCGTCTGCCCGCCGGGAATCGTCAGCGGTTTGGCTTCAACTCCGGCGGGAGCGCCCTCGATCTTCACTTCCACGTCTCCGTTGAAGCCGCCAAGCCTCCGGACGCTAACCGGGACCGACGTCGAACGGCCGCGCTCCAGTTGAATGCGCTCCATTCGGAGTCCCGCCTCGAAGGAAGGCCGCGGCTTCTCGGCTTCGAAAACATAGAACGCTCCCGGTCCGAACTTCGTGGAAGAATCGCGGATCTGTACGTAGTAGCCGTCTTCCGGGTTCAGGCAGGCCCGCGCGTCGCTTGCTTTGAACTCGAGATAGGGATCGCGGCTGCGGGGATTACGCAGGCTCGCGTCGTCGTCGTTGGTCACGGCGATGTCGCCTTCTTTGCACAGCACGTGCAGGGCAGGGTCGACGATCTCCGAACCCAGCGTGCGACTGGTCAACCGGAAGGAAAGCGCTTCGGCGCCGGTCGGCATGAAGCTGAACGAGTCGACGTCCCGGCTGCGGTCGATTCTGCCGACCAGCGTGAACGGCGCCCGAATGAGGGGGCTCTGGTCTCGCGAATCATTCGGCTCGGATTCGAGTTGGAACTCCTTGCGAAAGACGTGAAAGGTGAGCGGGAACTCGAGGCCGGCCGGGTCGTCGACGGAGATCAGCCGCATGCCCTCGGCTGCGTCGTCCGCAATCTTGAAGTCCACTCGATACTGGCCGGGTTTCGCTGGAGCTATTCGCGCCGAAACGCCGGTTCCCGATACGTCGAGCGCCGGCGCCGTTGGAAGGAAATCGGCCTCCAGCGTTGCCGTCACGGTAGAGCCTGCGCGGCCCGCCGGCGGCCACAACGACCATAGTACGGGGCTCGCGCCGATAGCCAGTTGATACGACGCGAACGTCCGCCTCTGCTGGCAGTCGCTCTCCAGACACGAAACCGCCATCCGGCTGTGATTCGCGATCAGGAAGTAGTCCCCCTCCCTGGAAAAGGTGAACTGGAAGTACGGGTCCATCAGGAAGCGCGACAACTGCGTGTGGAGTACTTTGCCCGCCGTGTCGGTCAAGGTGAGTGTGAAATGTCCGATCTCGTGCCCGGTGGCGTAGCCGTTGCGGCCCATCAGCAGATTGAAGGCCAGCCGCTCACCCGTGCGCGCGTGAAACCGATAGAAGTCGGAATCGTTGTAGCTCTCGATCACGCCGTTCAGGGAAACCGGGAGTTGGACCGCAGTCGCCTGCTCGGCACGGTCGTTCGGCTCGGACTCGGACATCGTGCGCCACCCGGTCAGGCGGAGATGGAACAGATTGGTGACGCCGCGGCGGGTTTCAATGCGCCCGGAATACAGGCCGGCATCCGCCTCCGGCCGCGTGACGACGCGGATTCGAGCCCTCGTGAACGACGATTCCAGAACCCGTCCACTCAGGCGGTCGCTGTCGAACCGCACCGAACTCGCGCCGTCCAGGTAGTTCCCTTCGATCAGGACGTCCGCGGTCTCGCCCAAGTGGAGGCTCTGGGGGAAGACCTGCTCGATGGCGGGAGCCAAAGGCTTGGGCGTTGCACGCAACGCCACAACGGTTGCCACGACCGTGAACAGAAGCCTCATCGCGACCTTTGGGGAGACGCGCATGCCCCCGATTCTATCTCAATTCTTGACATTGCCGTGCTGCCTATGATACCGGTAATACCCATCCGGCACCAAACACAAAAAACGAGGTTAACAACAGCATGAGCATTCGAGGAGGGGTGTTGGCGGGCGCGATCGCTCTCCTTTCGGGAGGGTTGTTGCTGGAAGCCCAAGTCTCGCTGGGCACGGGAAGCATTGAAGGGACGGTGCGCGATTCGACGGGTGCGGCCATCCCAAGCGCGAAAATTGAAATTCGAAATACCGCGACGGGCGTCGAGCGTTCAGTCACGGCAGACTCGACCGGCCGCTATGTCGTGTTGTCGCTGCCGGTTGGCGAATATGAGGCAAGGGCGGAAGTGGCCGGGTTTCGCACGACCGTCCGGACAGGCATTACGCTGGTGATCGGCCGGACGGCGGTGGTCGACTTCGACATGGCGGTGGGCCAGTTGACCGAAACGGTCTCGGTGACGGAAGCGCCGCCCTTGATCGAAGCGACCCACGCAACGCTCGGCGAGGTGGTGCAGAACAAACAGATTCTGGAACTGCCGCTGAACGGCCGCAGTTACGCACAGCTTGCGCTGCTGTCTCCACAGGTAGTGCAGGGTGGCGTGGGAGTCGGCACGCGCACTCAAGAGGGCGGCGTGGGGACCCAGGGCTACTTCAGCATCTCCGGTTCGCGGCCGGAAGGCAATCAATTCACCTTCAATGGCATCAACGTCACCAACGAGTTCACCGGCGGCACGATTGCTTATCCACCCATTGACTCGATCCAGGAGTTCAAAATCCTGCAGAACAGCTATAGCGCGGAAATGGGGGGGCGCACCGGCCAGGTGGTGCTGACATCCAAGGGCGGCACCAACGACTTCCACGGGTCGGCCTACGAGTTCCTGCGCAACGACAAGTTGGATGCCAACAACTTCTTCCTGAACCTGGCGGGGCAGAAGAGACGGCCGCTGAAACAGAACCAGTTCGGCGCATCGCTGGGCGGGCCGATTTTCATGCCAAAGCTGTACTCGGGCAAGAACCGCTCGTTCTTTTTCGTCAACTACGAAGCGGCGCGCATCCGGCGCGGGTCGACGTCGACGACCACTGTGCCGACCGCGCGTATGAGGGAAGGCGACCTTGCGGAGTTGGGCCGCGTGATTCGCGATCCGGTAACCGGAGATCCCTTCGCCAACGCGGTGATCCCGTCGGCGCGGATCAATCCCATCTCGCGAAATGCGATGCGCCTGGCCGACTATCCGCTGCCGAATGTCGGCGGCGCGATTCGCAACAACTACATCATTGCCCCCAGCGCCAGGAACGACTTGAATCAAATCATCACACGCGCGGACCATAGTTTCTCGGAGAAGGACAAGGTCTGGGGCAGTGTTTACTGGGCCAAGCTCGATATCGGCTCGCCCCGGTTTACGCTGATCACCGGCGCGCTGCAAGCCGTCACCACGCAGGCCTACAGCAGCAGTTGGACGCACATCTTCCAATCGAACCTGCTGAATGACTTCAAGGCCGGGTTCAACTTCGTCAGCCAGGACGTCAAGAATCTGGCGCCGCAGAACATCAGCAACGCCGATCTGGGATTTCCGAGCAACCAGAACCAGCCTCAGGCGCGCGGCATCAGCGCGGGAATCCCGTCGTTCAACCCATCCGGCTACGGCTCAATCGGAGCGGGAGCGGGTCCCCCGCAATTGTTCAAGACCCGGCACTTTCAGTTTGCCGATACCCTGAACTGGATTCGCGGCAGGCACACTCTGCGCTTCGGAACCGACATCACGCGCGAGCACGAGGACCAGCGATTCAATCCGCAGATCAGGGGCAACTACTCGTTCAGCGGCGCCTACTCGGGCGGTGACGGCTTCGCCGACTACCTGCTCGGAATTCCCAGTTCGGCAATTCGCGAGATCCTTCAACCGACTGCCAACATTTTCGAGAGCCTCCACCGCGGGACTCACTACTATTTCTTCGCCCAGGACGACTGGAAGGCGCGAAGCAACCTGACGATCAACCTCGGATTCCGCTATGAGTACAACGGTCCGGTCGTGGAAGCGCGAAACCGCCAGGCCAATTTCTTCCCCCGCGGCGGCCGTATCGTCCGCATCGAAGCGCCCGACTCGGAGTTCGGCCGCTGCTTGTGCATTCCCACCAAAAAGAACTTTGGCCCCCGCTTTGGCCTTGCGTACCGGCCCGGCGGATCGACCAAGACCGTGATTCGAAGCGGCTACGGAGTCTTCTTTGCCTACGTGCCGTACAACACCAAACAAACGCTCGCGTTCAACGCTCCGCAGATCGACCGCCAGACCGTCACCAACACCGTGCCGTCGCCGTCGTTCGACCTGTCAAATACCTTCATCCCGACGTCGCTCGCCAGCGCCTTCTCAGGCTTCTCGCACGACCTGAACTTCCTGGACGGGATGATCCAGCAGTGGAACTTCAACATCCAGCGTGAAGTGGTTCAATCGGTGATGGCGGAAGTTTCATATGCCGGCAGCCTTGCGGTCCATCTGGACAACAATGCCGGCTTGAACGCGGCAAATCCGGGCCCCGGTGCGCTGCCGCCGCGCCGCCCGATCCCCAACGATCGCGTGGTCGTCTCCGCCAACAACGGTTCCACGGCCACCTATCACGCCTTCACGACGAAAGTCCGCAAGGACTTCTCCAAGGGCCTCACATTCCTGTCGCATTTCACGTTCTCGAAGTCGCTCGACAATACCTCGTCGCAGTTGTCTGACTTTCAGGACGCGAACAATATCCGCAGCAACAAGGCCCGTTCCGGCTTCGATGTATCGAAGCGCTTCGTGGCGAGCGCGGTGTACGAGATGCCCTGGGGCCGCGGGCGCAAGTACCTTAGCGATCTCCATCCGGTCGCCAACGCAGTGCTTGGCGGCTGGATGGTCACGGGGATCTTCACGCTGCAGAGCGGCTTCTGGTTTTCGCCGACCGCCCCAAACACGATCGGCATTGAATCCGGCAGTGTCCGCGCCGATCGTCTGGGCGCCGGCAACCTTCCAGGAGACCAGAGGACCAGGCTGCGTTGGTTCGATACGGCGGCGTTCGTGCCGGTCACCGGGTTCCGCTACGGGACCGCGGGCCGCAACATCCTCGAAGGCCCGGCTCTCAAGAATTTCGATCTCGGGGTTCACAAGGATTTCATGTTGTTCGAGTCGCACCGCCTCGAGTTCCGCGGCGAGTTCTTCAATTCGCTCAACAACGTGAACTTTGGCTTGCCGACAGCGCTGGTAACCAGCCCGGCGTATGGAACTATCGGCAGCGCCGGCGCAAGCCGCGAGGTCCAGTTCGCGTTGAAATACGTGTTTTGATCTGAGTGGCGCCGGGCGACGTTGTTTGTCGCCGGGCGCGGTCGGGTTTCCCGGGTCTACGGTCAGAGGCCAAGTTAAAGAACGGCGCCACGGCAACGGCTGGTCCGCTCGCTTCCGGGGCTGTGAAAAAACGGGACATCCACCCCGTTTCCCGGTCAACGCTTCGTGGAGAACCAACGATTTGTGGCCGTGAAACGGGGTGAACGTCCCTGTTTTTTCACGGCTTGTTCCTCTCGCGGCTCTGCGGGAGGTAAATTGAGATTTGGACCTTGACGTGGATCGAAGAGAGTTTGTTCGTTCGGGCCTGACGACGGCGGCCGCCGCCCTCCTGAAGGTTGTTGGACCCGAAGGGCTGCTCGCGCAGGCGAGAGAGAAGGCTCGCCCGCTAAATCTGCGTGTCACCGACCTGAAGACGTTCGTGGTGGATGCCGGCGGCGACGAGAACTTCGTCTTTGTCAAGATCTACACCAACCGTGGCTTGACAGGGTTGGGCGAAGGGACCTTCACGGTCAAGGAGGCCACGGTCGAAAGGGCCATCTGGGAGCACAAGCGGTATCTGGTCGGCCAGGATCCGACCGACATTGAATTTCACTGGCAGGGAATGTTTCGGGGACCCCGTTACCGGGGGGGCGCCCTGCTGATGTCCGCGTTGAGTGCCGTGGAGATTGCGCTCTGGGACATCCTTGGCCAAGCGCTCGGGCAGCCGGTCTGGAAGCTGTTGGGGGGCAAGGCGCGAGACCGGATTCGGATGTACCCGCACGCCGGAGGGAAAACGCCTCAGCAGAGCGCTGCCTCCTTCCTCCAAAGAAAACGGGACGGCTGGACGGCAGCGAAGTCGGGCTTTCTCAACCCTGACGACGGCAATGTGATCGATCCGGCAATCGCGGTCCCGGAAGCCCTTGAACGGCTTCACGAGGTGCGTGCCGCGGTCGGCCCCCGGTTCGACATTCTGATCGATCTTCACGGGAAGGCGACGACTCCGATGGCAGTCGAGTTCTGCCGGGGAGCGGAACGGTACCGGCCGATGTTCATCGAGGAGGCCACCCAACTGGAGGACCTTGGTGAACTGGCGCTCCTGCGGTCCAAGACCAGCGCTCCCCTGGCCACCGGCGAGCGGCACGTCACCAAGTACGCGTTTTCCGAGATGTGCGCGCGCCATCTGGTGGACTATGTTCAGCCGGACGTGGTTCATTGCGGCGGCATTCTGGAGATGGTCAAGATCGCGGCCATCGCCGACGCATTCCGCATTCAGCTCGCACCCCACAACCCGCAAAGCGAAGTGAGCACGGTAGCTTCGATGCACGTAATGGCAGTGGCGCCCAACGCCGCGATCCTGGAAATCGGCAGCGGGCAGAAGCCGGTGTGGAAAGACTTGTTCCACGGCGGTCTGGTTGAGTTCCGGGACGGATACGCGGATCTGCCGGACCGGCCGGGGCTGGGCCTGGAACTGGATGAAAAGGTCGCCGCGAAATTCCCCTACTCGCCGAAGCACTGGCGAAGCCATCGGTTCCCGGATGGGAGCATCAGCGACCGTTGACTCGGCCGTTGCCCGCCCGGCATACCATCCCCGCTCGTACTTACGCTCCTTCAACCGGCCTGAATGGTGCGCCTCTGCGGGTCGAAGGTCATACGCCGCCCGGCCCAGAGCGAGTCGGTCGCCATGATGCAGGCGATCGAGTGGCCGTACCCGGCGTCGACCGGCGCGTAGCACCCTTTCGGGTCGCGGCGGCGAACGCAATCGAGCCAATTGGCCATGTGATGAACCGCCGGATCGTCGGCGATCTCCTCGGCCGCGGTGAGGGCCTCCGGATCTTTGCTTCCCTCACCCGAGACGCGGAACGCATCTTCGAACAGCATCGTGCCCCGGGTCCCGAGAACCCGAGCCCCCGCTCCGGCGCCATTGGCCAGACAAACGCCATAGCTGACCAGGAAGGGCTTGCCCTTGAAGCCGTAGTTGAGCGCCGTCTGAAGTGTATCGGGATTCTCCCGGTAGTCCTTCCATCGGTACACCCCGCCATCGGCCATGGCACTCATCGGGTAGGACTCGCCCGTGATGAAGTGAATGGCGTCGATGGCGTGAGTCATCCACTGATCGATAATGCCGCTCGAGAACTCGCGGAACAGACGGAACGAGCGGTAAATGCGCGGGTCGAACGGACGGTCGGGCTTGCCGTAAAGAAACTCCTTCCAGTTGGTGTCGTTTTCTTTCAGGGCGGCAATGGCCTCGGGCTTCGCGGACCAGCGATACGGCGAATAGGTATTGAAGCTCTGTTCGACCTTGATGATGTCCCCGATTCGGCCGGATTGCAGAATGCGGGCGGCGGCTCGGAATTTGGGATAGCTGCGGCGTTGGGTCCCGAGTTGAACCACGCGGCCGGTCCGGCGGACCGCATCCAGCGCCTCGTTGGTTTCCGACAGTACGTTGCCCATCGGCTTTTCGCAATAGGCGTCCTTGCCGGACTCGACCGCGGCCTTGAGCATCTTTGCGTGCTGATGATCGGGGGTGGCAATGATGACCGCATCCAGATCCTTGTCGGCGAGCATGTCATGGTAGCGATTGTAGAGTTTGGGCTCGGCGCCGTAGGCTTCGCGCAGGCGCTTGCCCGCGGCCTCGCGACGTTCGGTCCAGATGTCACAAGCCGCCACCAGGCGGGCGTTGAATTTGCTGCCGAACTCGATGCACTCGCGCAGCAACGAGGTTCCCCGCCCGCCGGGTCCGACGATGCCAACGCGGATCGTGTCGTTGGCGCTCCGGGTCTGGGAAAACGCGCTCGCGGCGAAAGCGGCGGCACTCCCTTTGGCAACAAACTGACGGCGGTTCATGGGTTCTCCTTATGCGCGTCTCTTGATTTGGAAACTATATCGTAGTTTCCACTCCCTGCGGCCGGACACACTCCTGGTGGCGGCGGGCCTGGACTTCAGTCGCCGGCAACAGTTCGGCGCCGCGATCCGCCTGCAAAGGAGGGCTTGGCGCGAAAAGTGGGGCGGTCCCCCCGGACCGCGGGCCGGCCCCCCGGCCGGCCCACCGGGCGAAAGCCCGGCAACGCGGGCGAAAGCCCGGCCCCCCGGCCGGCCCACCGGGCGAAAGCCCGGCATTGCCCCTGGGCGATAGTCGAGCAACCTTTTTCGTCCATCCCGGTGACGGCCCCGCAATGGCGGTGTGGCGGATCACCACCATTCCGACTTTATTTGCCGTGAGAATTCAAACATTTGGGGAAACTGTGGTCAGGAAACTGGGGTCAGGTGGGTGCGGACGCTAGTTTCATGGAAACTGGGAAACTGGGGTGGAAACTGGGGTCAGGTGGGTGCAGACGCTAGTTTCATAGATGTTCTCGATTTTCTCCCACAGAGGCGGATGCTAGGGCGGGTCGGCCTGGGGACGAGGGCGCAACCCTCGACCATAGCACGCTTCCCACGCGGCTACCGTTATCCTCCGATGCGAACGGCTGTCCTAAGCGCGTTGCCTGGCGAAGTTGCACCCACTGCTCCGGACGCCCCACCTCGACCAAGTACTGACGCCACAACTCTGCCGTCCTACCCCGCGCTTCGATTCCCGCCAGCCAAGCCGGTGCCGTGGCCAAACCGGCATGATATTTGGCGCTCGACCAACGATACTGGGTCGGATCGGCGACAATTTGCGCCCGCACTGGATTCAGTTCCACATAGCGCAGCGCCGTTAGTAGGTGCTTGTCATCCAACGTACAGGAATAGAACCGCCCTTGCCACAGGTGGCTGGCAGATGGCGTAGTTGGTTCACCCACTGGGCCTACTCCCCTTGCGTCCTCATGAGCGCCAGCGAAACCGCCAACTCGCGTTCCGGCCGGAGGATCAAGTGGACATGGTCCCAAATACGCAGAATGGTAGTATTCAGATTATTGCTTCAACAGGCCCAGGTATACCCTACGATCGGCGGGGGAATAGAACACGTCGCGGCGTGCGTTTCCCCGTTGGGTAATATGGTGGGCACATTCAGGAACAACGACGCGGGCGAAACGAGGCATCCTATCGAGTTAGTGCGCCGTCCGGTGACTTCGTCTCAAACAAGCTGAGACAGTCCCGTCTGTCCCGGTCTTCCCTGGTGTCCCATGAGGTCAAGGTGACCTGGGCCGGCGGAACCAACCAGACTCCGGTGGTCAACGCAGGGCCGGATCAAGCCATCACGCTGCCGGCGTCGGCGCAGTTGACCGGAACCGTCACGGACGACGGGCTGCCGGTTGGTGCTGCCTTGACGATCACGTGGTCGAAGGTGAGCGGACCGGGGGACGTGGCGTTTCTCAACGCCAGCCAGCCGGCGACCTCGGCCAGCTTTTCCGCCGCCGGAACGTACGTGCTGAAGATCCAAGCCACCGATTCTCTGCTGGTGGGCGAAGACACCGTGACGGTGACGGTGAATGGATCGCCGGCGGTGACGCAGGGGTGGTTCGAATCGCCTCTCGACGGGGCGCGGGTGAGCGGACTCACCCCGATTCGCGTGATCCCGTCGGTGACGCTGACGAGCGGGACGCTCTCGTACTGGGCGGCCTCAGCCAGCGAAGCATCGGCCACGGTGCTGAACGCGAACACGACCGGGACGGGGCAAATCGGAACGCTGGACTCGACTGTGTTGGCCAACGGCAGCTACTGGATCAAGCTCGCGGCGACCAATACGGTGCCGGTCACCCAGACCAACCTGTTGCTGGTGACCGTCTCGGGCGAGGACAAGCCGGGGCGGATGATGTCCACCATCACCGACTTCACCGCGCCGCTGGCGGGGCTGCCGATTCAGATCCAGCGCTCGTACGACAGCCTGGAGCGCGGGATCTCGGGCGACTTCGGGTA
>JBJXGR010000564.1:0-25635 GCA_046160045.1 Bryobacteraceae bacterium | reverse complement strand
ATCGGCGACAATGAAGGGAACGCTCCCATCCGTAACCACCTCTGGAGAAAGGGCGTCCAAAACGGCGTATGATCAACGGATTCCGGCATTTCTACCTGCTTCTGATTGCGATTCTGCTGCCCCTGGCCAGCCTCGGCGGGACTCCGCGGACGACCGGCGAGTACGCCGTGGTGCTGGAAGACGCTCCACTGGCCGCCAGCATCGCCTCGACCAAGGAACTGAAGACCGCTGCCGCAGCCGACCGCCGCGCCCGCATCCAACGCGCGCAGGCCACGGTCCGCAAGTCGCTCGCGGATCGCAAAGTGCAAGAGACCTACTCCACCGACCTTCTCGTGAATGCGATCTTCGTCCGTGCCACTGCCGAACAGGCCGAACAGATCGCCAAGACTCCGGGCGTGCGTTACGTCCAGTACCTTCCACCGGTCAAGCCGAAACTGAACCGGGCCCTGGACCTGATGCGGGTCCTCCAGGGCTGGACTCTGGTGGGCGGGGAAGGGAATGCCGGCGCAGGCGTCAAGATCGGCATCCTCGATAGCGGCATCGACCACACCCATCCCGCCTTTCAGGACGACTCTCTCCAGGTGCCTGCCGGGTTTCCGAAAGGCCGGCCCGAGGACTTGCCGTACACGAACCGTAAGATCATCGTCGCCCGCAGCTATGTCTCGCTGCTTCCCTTCGCCGAAGTCCGGGCCGAAGATTCGCGTCCGGATGACAAGACGCCGCGCGACCGGAAGGGCCACGGAACCGCGGTCGCGATGACCGCCGCCGGCCGCCGCGTCTCCGGAACCGCCGCCACCATCACAGGCGTTGCCCCCAAAGCGTTCCTCGGCAACTACAAGATCTTCGGCTCGCCCGGCGTCAACGATGCCACCCGCACGTCGGTGATCATTCGCGCCCTCCAGGACGCGATCGCTGACGGCATGGACATCGTGACGCTCTCGCTCGGCAGTCCGGCCGAATTCGGCCCGCTCGTGCGCGACCGCGATTGCGCCGCGACAACCTCGCCGGGCTTCGACATCCCCTCGGACGCTTGCGATGTACGGGCGTACGCGGTGGAGAACGCGGTCAGGCTTGGGCTCACCGTAGTGGTGCCCGCCGGCAACGACGGGGTCGAGTTCGACATTCCGGCCTACAACACCATCAACACGCCGGGTACGGCGTCTTCGGCGATCACCGTCGGCGCCTCCACCAACGCCCACGTGTGGTATTCCACGGTACGGGCGGAGAGCGGATCGGCCCCCTCGAATCTTCGCGAAATCGATGCCTTGTTCGGAAACGGCCCCAAACCCTCACCCACCCTGACCGCGCCGTTGCGAGATGTCACGGCGTTCCAGGACAATGGCTTGGCGTGCGCGCCGCTCGGCCGCGACACGCTGGTGGGAGCCCTTGCGCTGATCCAGCGCGGAGACTGTTCGTACGCCGAAAAAGTGAACAACGCCCAGCGCGCGGGTGCGGTCGGTGTGGTGCTTTTCCAACCTGATGGCAACAACGGTCTGGGTTATCCGGAAGGGTTGTCGGGAACCGGCATCCCGCTCGTGCTGGTCCGGAACAATGACGGGGTCGCGTTGAAACAGTTTCTCGCAGCCAACCCGGACCCGTTGGTGACCCTTGATATCAGGTTGCGTGAACGGTCCGAAGTCTCGAACACCGTCGCCTATTTCACCTCGCACGGACCGTCGATCGGTGACGTCACCAGGGGCGAGGCGCCCATCAAGCCGGAGTTGGTGGCGGTCGGCACCGATCTCTACTTCGCGGCGCAGTCGCTCGACCCGAACGGAGCGCTGTACGACCCGGCGGGATTCACCGCGGGGCAGGGCACGAGCTTCGCGGTTCCGATGGTGGCCGGCGCGGCCGCGCTGGTCAAGCAGCGATTCCCCTCGTTCACTCCGGCTCAGGTCAAGTCGGCGGTAGTCACCACGGCGACCCTCGATGTCGACGGACCGGACGGCACCGCGCGAGTGGTCGCGGTGGGCAACGGCAAGCTGAATGTCCAGGGTGCCCTCCAGGTGAATACGACGGTGGATCCGGTGACCCTGTCGTTCGGCGTGGTGAGAGCCTCTGCCCCGTTGCCGAAGACCGTCTCTCTGGTGTTGACGAATGTGACCAACCAGCCCACGACGCTCGACCTGGCGATTGCCCGGCGTGAGACCGACAGCGCCGCTCAGTTAACGGTCACACCGAATCGTGTGCAGTTGAATCCCGGGCAGCGTACTACGGTCACGGTCCGGCTGGCGGGCAACCTGCCGCAGCCCGGGCAGTATGAGGGTGCGTTGACGATCCGCGGCTCTGGCGCCGGCCTTCGCGTCCCCTTCCTTTATCTCGTTGGCGACGGCATTCCGTTCGACGTGCTCTCCATGTACGGTCAGGACTTCGTGGGCATCGTGAGCGAACAGGGGTGGCTGCTCGAAGCCAAAGTGGTGGATCGCTATGGCGTGCCGGTCTCGAACGCCAACGCCAACTTCACCACGGTGCGCGGCGGAGGCCGCGTCACCTCGCAGTTGACCGAGACCGATGTCGCCGGGATCACGTTCGCCAACGTGACGCTCGGGCCGCAACTGGGCGAGCAGCAGTTTGCCTTGGACATCGGTCGCATTCGCCTGGACTTTTTCGGACGCGCCAGGCTGCAACCCGTGATCGATACCGACGGGGTGGTCAACGCGGCTAGCGGGCAGCCGGGGCGGGTCGCGCCCGGCTCCTACATTTCGATCTTCGGGCGCGGGCTGGCGGAAGCGACCCGTATCGCCTCCACGGCCTCGCTGCCGTTCTCGCTGGCGGGGGTCAGCGTCAGCTTCGACGCGCCGGGAATCAGCGTGCCGGGACGGCTCCATTTCGTCAGCGAGGGGCAGATCAACGTCCAGGTCCCCTGGGAGTTCCGGGGTTTGAATTCGGTGCAGATGAAGGTCTCGATCGCCGACGGCCCGAATGATCAGTCGGCCGTCTACAGCGTGCCGCTGGCGAATCAGTCCCCGGCCTTCTTCGAGTTCGACGATGCCGCCGGAGGCCGCCGCCTGCTGGCCGCGGTGAATCTGGCCGGGCAGGTGGTGACGGTCGCGAATCCCATCCGCCGGGGTGACGTCGTGCAGTTGTACGCGAACGGCCTGGGCCCCGTGGACAACGATCAGCAGAGCGGCGAGCCTGCCCCGGTGAGTCCTCTGGCGCGGACGGTGAACCCTCCGGTGGTCACCATCGGCAATCGGCCCGCCGAGGTTTTGTTTTGCGGGCTCACCCCGGGAAACGTGGGCCTGTATCAGATCAACGTGCGTGTCCCGGCCGATGCCCCTTCGGGGTTGCAACCGGTAGCACTGACGATCAGCGGCTCGACCGCCCGGACGGCGACGCTGCCGTTGAATTGAGCGCCCGCCCCCTCATCCGAACCCCGGCCGGAAGGCCGGGGACCCGCGTGCCCCGAGCGGGTACGTCCCCTCTGCCCTCAACGCCCTGTCCGCGGCCTTCCGGCCGCGGTTCGGATCCGAATGGAGTCGTGGGCTTCTTCCGGCAGGTACATCGCCAGATCGTCGTGCGATCCCCCGCCCGAAGCCCCGCCCCCCACGCCGGCCGCGAACTACACTGGAGACATGTCTCGCGAGCACCGCAAGCACGGCGCGGAAAAGCTACTGGAAGACCTGCTCGCCAGCGGCTGGTATCACAGCTTCCACCTGCCCGACGGCACCGCGATCGACGGCGCGATCCCGGTGGAGACGCTGCGCCGGCGCGTTGGACAAATGCCGATTCCGGACGACCTTCGGGGTAAGAGAGTGCTCGATGTCGGCGCCTGGGACGGCTGGTTCAGCTTTGAGATGGAGCGCCGCGGCGCGGAAGTGGTTGCGGTGGATTGCGTCGAACTCGACCACTTCGCCTACATCCGCCGGCGCCTCGGGTCGCGCGTCCGGTACGTGATCCGGGATATCACCGAACTCGATCCGCGCGAGTTGGGTACGTTCGATATCGTTCTGTGCCTGGGGGTCCTCTATCACCTCAAGCATCCGCTGTTGGGACTGGAGCGCGTCTGCCGGATGACGCGCGATCTGGCCGTGGTCGAGACGTTCACCATACCGGCGGACGATCAACCGAGGCCCGAACTGCCCTACCTGGAATTCTATGAGCGCGACGAACTTCGCGGGCAGATCGACAACTGGTTCGGACCGAGCGCCGATTGCGTTCCGGCCCTGGCGCGGTCCGCGGGGTTCGCCCGGGTGGAGCCCTGCGCCATCGAAGGCGACCGCGCGGCGTTTGCCTGCTACCGCCGGTGGCCTCCGGCGTCCGGAAATGACCCCGAGCCGGAGGTGCGCGGGGTCGCCCAAGCCTGGAACTTTGGCTTCAACTTCCGTCAGGATGGAGACGAGTACATCTCTTGCTGGTTCACGCATCCGTGGCCTGAGATCGGACTGGATCAACTGTTCCCGGAAGTGGGCGGCTTCGGCGTAGCGCCCGTGCATGTGAAGCGGGAAGGCGGGGATGCGTGGATGGTCAGTTTCCGGGTTCCGCCCGGACTGGCCGTTGGATGGCACGACGTGACCCTGCGAGTGGGGTCCAGCGAGCGAAGCTGTCCGCGGCGCATCGCGGTGGGAATCCCCGCGCAGGCCAGTCGCCTCGAGATTCGTGGGCTGTGCGACGGGCTGGAGTCTGTCCCGGGCGAGGTGCGGAGGGTGAACGGATCGCACCTCAGCCTGTGGATCGCGGGTCTGCCCCACAACGCGGATCGAGGGAACGTGCGGATCCTCATCGACGGCGTGTACCACGCCCCTTTGTTTGTCGGCGACGCCGACCCGGAAGGCGTGCGCCAGGTGAACGTGCCCGTGAAGGATTGGATGGGACCCGGCGAGTTCCCGTGCGAAGTGGAATGCGGCGGGGTTCGTTCCGCGGCCGTTGGCGTCAAGGTTGTCTAGGGGCCGTTCTGTGCAGGTGGCGCAAGGTTCAGCTTGCAAGGGAACTTTAGTTCCCCACCGGCCTCCAACAGCGGTGGATTGTATGTCCCGTGGTGCCATGCGACAATAGCGGCTTCGCCGCCAGACGAGTCATGGACTCATTGAAAGCACTGATTCGAGAAATCCCGGACTTCCCCAAGCCGGGCATTCTCTTTTATGACATCACCACCTTGCTGAAGGACAAGCAGGGTCTCCGCGGCGTCATCGACGGGTTGAAATCCCTGGCGCCGGCCGGTGGGGTGGACTACGTCGTGGGGATGGAGGCCCGTGGCTTCATTTTCGCTCCAGCGTTGGCCTATGCGCTGGGCGCCGGGTTCATTCCCGTGCGGAAGCCGAAGAAACTGCCGGGCGAGAAGCTCAGCTATACCTACGACACCGAGTACTCGACCGATACGCTCGAGATGCACACCGGCGCGGTCACCCCCGGCAGCCGGGTGCTGATCGTCGATGATCTGTTGGCCACCGGTGGGACTGCGCTGGCAACGGCTCGGCTGGTGGAGCAGGCCGGCGGTCAGGTGACGGCGTTGGGATTCGTGGTCGAACTCACATTCCTCCCCGGAAGGCGTAAGCTCGACGGGTACAACGTCTTTTCGCTGTTGCAGTACGACCAATGATTCGCCGTGCGCGGGTTCGCGCGCTTGCCAAAATCAACCTCGACCTGCGGGTGCTCCACCGCCGCCCGGACGGGTATCACGAGATCCGTACCATCTTCCAGACGATCTCGCTGGGCGATGCCCTGGAACTCGAAGTCACTCGGGCGAAACGGACCGAGGTCACGCTCGTGAGCAGCGTCGACATTCCCGACAACCTGGTCGCGCGGGCGGCGCGGTTGTGCCTGGAGGAGATGAAGGTCCACGCGGGCGTTCGGATGCGATTGCGCAAGTCCGTGCCCATGGGCGCCGGTCTGGGCGGAGGCTCGTCCGACGCCGCAGCGGTGCTGTTGACATTGCCCGCCCTGCTGGGAAAGCCGCTGAGCCTGGAGCGTCGGATCTCGCTCGGGAGAACGTTGGGCAGCGACGTTCCTTTCTTTCTGCTGGGCGGGACCGCGGTCGGCCTTGGCCGCGGAACGGAAGTGTATCCGCTGCCCGATTTCGGGAAGCGGGCGGCCGTCATCGTGGCGCCCGGCATTCATGTTTCAACCCCGGCCGCCTATCGTGCCCTGGGCCGGCCTGGCGCGGATGACGAATTGACAACAATAGGGGCACAAAATACGATAGAAGAGTTCCAGTCGCTCACCTGGAGTCCAGGTTTCCCCCACGGTCAGAATGACTTTGAAGAACCGGTCTTTGCGGAACACGCTTCACTGCGAGCCTGGAAGAGGCGGTTACTGAAATCGGGCGCCGAATTCGCCATGCTGTCCGGTAGCGGATCCTCGCTGTTCGGAATCTTCGGGACGAACGCGCAGGCCCACTCGGCGGCGCGGTCGCTGCGCGGAGCGGATGTGTTTTCCGTTTCCCTGGTCACGCGCCGGCGATATCAATCGTCGTGGCGCAAGTGGCTGGGGGACGTGGCTACGGAGACGTTATGGCCGCCCCAAGGCCGGTTAGGGCAATGAATCGAGGCAAGCTCAAGATCTTTTGCGGGAACGCCAACCGCTCCCTGGCCGAGGAGATTTGCCGGGAGTTGGGCATTGAAGTCGGTCAGGCGATGCTGCGCCAGTTCTCCGACGGCGAGATCTATCTGCAGATCGCCGAGAATGTGCGTGGCGCGGACGTGTTTGTCGTGCAACCCACCTGCACACCCGTGGACCAGAACCTGATGGAATTGCTGTTGATGATCGACGCCCTGAAGCGGTCGTCGGCGGAGCGGATCACGGCAGTGCTACCATACTATGGTTACGCCCGGCAGGACCGGAAGGATAAGCCGCGCGTTCCGATCTCCGCCAAGCTTGTGGCTCGCATGATCGAAGTGGCGGGGGCGGATCGTGTGCTGGCGCTGGACCTGCACGCGGCCCAGATACAGGGTTTCTTTGATGTACCGGTGGATAATCTGTTCGCTGCCCCGGTGCTGATCGACTATTTCAAGCCCCGCCGCCCGGAGCATCTGACGGTGGTTTCGCCGGATGCGGGCGGCGTGGAGCGTGCTCGCGCGTTCGCCAAGAGGTTGCATGCCCCGCTGGCCATTATCGATAAACGGCGGGAGGAGGCGAACGTCGCCGAGGTGATGCATATCATCGGGCGCGTCAAGGACCGCAACTGCCTGATCGTGGACGATCTGATCGACACGGCGGGCACGTTGATCAAGGCCACCGAGGCGTTGCTCGATAAGGGCGCGACCAGCGTCACGGCGTGCGCCACGCATGCCGTGCTGTCGGGTCCGGCCGTGGAACGGATTGAGAAATCCGCGTTGAAGGAAGTGGTGTTGTGTAATTCGATTCCTCTGTCGGAGGCGGCGTTCGAAAGCGCCAAGATCCGGCAGTTGTCGGTTGGGCCGTTGTTGGCTACCGCGATCCAGTCGATTCACGAGGAAACGTCGATCAGCATCCTCTTCCACTAGTTGTCCGGTGGCGCTTGAACCGATCGGGGGAGCGCCGAAACGCCGGGCAGGACATTGACAAGCCTCGCCGGTCAACCCACGGTGACACGATCGGGTGCCCGGACTTGAATGGCGAGGCAGGAAGGTGCAATCCGCCCGCCCTGGTGAAGTCACCGGGGCGGTAATGCGATTGCACGTCAAAGGAGCACGTAGTTGCGAAGAGACATCACCGTCACTGCGGAAGTTCGCTCGAGCCGCGGAAAGAATGAAGCGCGCAGGCTGCGGCAGGCCCTCCAGATCCCGGCCGTCGTGTACGGCTCATACAAGGACTCCGTTCCCATCTCGATCAAACCCAAGGACCTGATTGCCGTCCTGAAGACGTCTTCCGGACAAAACACCATTTTCGATCTGGCCATTGCCGACGGGGAAACCACGCCGGTCATGGTGGTGGACCTGCAGCGGGACCCCATTCGCGGAACTCTCCTCCACGCCGACCTGAAGCGGATCGACCTGTCCAAGCGGTTGAGGGTCACCGTGCCGATCAGCTATCACGGTGAGGCCAAGGGCGTGAAGACGCAGAGCGGCTTGTTTGAAGTGGTCGATCGCAACGTCGAGATTGAATGTCTGCCCGACGAGATCCCGGAACATTTCGACTTGAATATCTCGGAACTGCTGATTGGCCAGGCGATCCGGGCCAGCGAACTGCCGATAACGGGCTCGATGAAACTATTGAGCGCGGCGGACTCGGTGCTGGTGCACGTCATCGCGCCTCGCGGAACGGAGACGGCGGAAGCAGAACCGGCCGTGGAAGCCGCGAAGGTGGCCGAGCCTGAGGTGATCAAGAAGGGCAAGAAGGAAGAGGAAGGCGCGGAGAAGAAGAAGTAGCGCCGCGCCCTCCCGCGTATGTTTCTTGTGGTGGGTTTGGGCAATCCCGGCGAGGAGTACGCCGCGACGCCGCACAACGCCGGCTTCTTCGTGGTCGACAAACTTGCTGGACGGCACGGCATCCGCGTCACGCGGCCGGATTCGAAAGCTCTGGTCGGCGCGGGCGAAATCGGCGGCAAACCGGTGATGCTGGCGAAGCCTCAAACCTACATGAACCTCAGTGGAACCGCCGTGGCTCCTCTGATGGCGAAACACGAGATCGCGCTTTCGGGGCTCATCGTCATCTGGGATGAGTTGAGCTTGCCGTGGGGCCATATCCGGATCCTGCTGAAAGGGTCGGCGGGTGGGCACAACGGAGCGGAGAGCGTGATTCGCAACGTGGGAACGCAGGAATTTTGCCGCGTGCGGGTCGGGATTCATCCCGGCCGCCCGATCGGCAGCGGAGCCGAATATGTGCTTGCGCCGATACGCAAGCCGCTCCGGACGGAGTTGGATGAGGCGGTGGATCAGGCAGCAGAAGCCGTCGCAACCATCATCACCGAGGGCGCCGAAAAGGCCATGACGAAATTTAATCGTCGCGCCCCCGGGAAGACAGAGGACGCATGAGAACGTACGAAGAGTTGTTTATCATTCAACCGGATGCCACCGATGAACAGGTGGATCAGGTCATTGAACAGATTTCGGCCACCATTACGCAAGGCGGCGGCCGGATCGAGAAAGTGGACAAATGGGGCAAGCGCAGGCTGGCCTACAAAGTAAACAAGCACAAGGAAGGCATCTATGTGCTGCTGCAATTCGACGCTAAAGCGGAGGCGGTGAAGGAACTCGAACGCCGCCTGAGGGTGATCGATTCAGTGGTCAAGTACCTGACGGTGCGGATCGACCAGACGTTGAAGCGGCTGGACAAGCGGCGCAAGCAGCGCGAGAAGCGCGCCTCGCGTAAGCCGCAGATGACCGCGCCGGCCCTGCCCTTGGCCCCTGGTCCGGCCCCGGCGCTGCCGGCGCCGGCGCCGGCCCCGATGATGCCCGGAGTTCCCGAGGAGAAGGAGGCGTAAGTCGACCGGCGCTCGCGCCCCGACTACACGAGAAATCACATGGCAGAAAACAGAGGAAGACCCGTAGCCGCCTCCCAACGTCCGACCGGCGGGGACAAAGCGGTAGCCACTCAGAAGAAGCAATATTTCCGGCGCAAGAAAGTCTGCAAGTTCTGCGTCGACAAGATCGATGACATCAACTACAAGGACGTCAAGCTGCTGAACTCGTTCATCGCCGAGCGGGGGAAGATCGTGCCGCGCCGGATCTCCGGTGTCTGCACGCCGCACCAGCGGCGTCTCTCCGACGCCATCAAGAAAGCGCGCAACATTGCGCTGCTTCCGTTCGCGTCGCAGGTGTAAGGGGGCAACATGGACGTCATACTGCGTGAAGATGTCGAAAAACTCGGAGCGCGCGGGCAGGTGGTCAAGGTAAAGGCCGGCTACGCGCGCAACTTTCTACTGCCCAAGCGCCTCGCGGTTGCCGCCACCGAGGCCAACAAGAATATCGTCGAGCAGGAGCGCCAGGCGCACCTGCGCCGGGAAGCCAAGCAGCAGGGTGAGGCCGAAGATCTGGCTAAGCTCATGTCGGGCGTGACGGTGACGATCGCTCAGAAGGCTGGCGAGAACGATCAACTGTTCGGTTCGGTCACCTCGAAAGACATAGCCGAAATGCTGGAGAAGCTCAACTACACGATCGATCGCCGCAAGATCGAGCTCGAATCTCCCATCAAGCAGTTGGGCGAGCACGAAGTGCCGGTCCGGCTGCACCGGGCGGTCACCGCGAAGGTCAAAGTGATCGTCGTCAAAGAAGAGTAGCCTGTCCAAATCACGCCGGGCCTGCCTCGATCAGGTCCGGCTCTCGTCGCAGAACCAGGCTCTTCCTTCCGCACGTGGAACATGTCCGCTCCCTCCCGGTCGCGGCTCTCTGAAGCAGAGTTGCGGTCTGAGGAGCACCTTGGGATCTGTGCGCCATGGGTATCGCAGCGGTCTGCTGTCCGAAAGTCAGGTCAGGCGACTCCTGCGTCTTCCGTCCCGCTTCGCCGTCCACCCGTGGCTGCGAGAACGACGAATCCCCTATCGCTATACGGAAGCCGATCTGGCCAGTGATTTGGCAACCCTCTCGGAGATTGAGTTGCGATAAGGGTGGCGGGTCCGGTTACCTCTTACGGCCGACTCTCCTCGAGCTTTCGCGCCTCCGAAACCAAAGCCCGATGCAGCAGCAAAGCCGCATAGACTTCGTCGTTCTGTCCTTCCCGATCCGCCAGCCGGCGAATGGTAGCAAGATCTTCGTCCGGGAGTTGCAGCATCAGAGCCTTGCCGCCACCAGTCGCGCGGCGCAAGGCTTCCGAACCACGTCGTAGCCGGCCTTCTTTTGCGGCCTGCACAAACGCTTCCTCCAGCGCACCCCGATTCTCGTACCACCATTCTGCTTCCATTTCTTCCGTTGCGAATTTCGGAACCCGGAGTTCGTCGCTCATATTGCTTTCCTTTCGTCCAAATAGAGCTCAACCAGCCGCTTTCCGGCGTCGAACGCCGTCACGACACGCACCTTGTTCTCGCGCGTCGTCGTGACGACCAGCAGCCAGCGGCCCCCGTCTGTCAGACCGACACTCGCAAAGCGCTCCTCACCATTAATGTCCTGTCGTTCCAAGTCGAGCGGATCGTTTGCCAACACCTGCTCCGCCTCGTCTGGGGTCACTCCATGGCGAGCGATGTGCTTCTGATTCTCCTCGTCCCAATCGAACGAGCTTCCACTCTCCATCGTACAGACTCATTGTCCATCCTAGCCCGGTACTCGCATCATCCGGCCGTCCGACTTTCGTTCGGCGGCCGGACGCGATACTTTGGAGAGGATAAGGAGCCCTCATCACTAACATGTTTCTGGACCTCAGCGGACAAACAGCCATCGTCACCGGCGGCGCCGCCGGCATTGGCGAAGCCATCTGCCGCCGTCTGGCCGCGGCCGGAGCTACGGTCGCCGTCGCCGACATCAACCTGCAAGGCGCCAAGGATATGGCTCAGTCGCTCGGCGGCGAGTGCTTTGGCGTGTACGTCGATTCCACCAGTTCCGCCTCGGTCGGCCAGTGCGTGGATGAAGTGATCAAACGCCGCGGCCAGATTGAGATCCTGGTCAACAATGCCGGCATCGCCGGTAAAGCCGCCCCCATCGAGCAGCAGAGCGACGAGGACTGGGCGCGTGTCCTGGCGCTCAACGTCAACGGGCCGTTCTTCTTCTGCCGCGCCGTCGTTCCCCACATGCGCAAGGGGAAGTACGGCCGGATCGTCAATATCGCCTCGATTGCCGGCAAGGAAGGCAATCCCAACATGACCGCTTACTCCGCAAGCAAGGCCGCGGTGATCGGATTTACGAAGTCGCTCGGCAAGGAATTGGCGACCGAAGGGATTTGTGTCAACGCCGTCAGTCCCGCCGTGGTCCGCACGAAGATTTTGGAACAACTGACCCAGGCGCAGATCGACTACATGACCGAAAAGATCCCGATGAAGCGGACCGGCCAACCCGAGGAGATTGCGGCCATCGTGCATTTCCTGGCGAGCAAGGACTGTTCCTTCGTCACCGCGCAGACCTACGACGCGAGCGGCGGCCGGGCCACCTATTAAGAGGTCCTCGAATCGACTACGATTCAGAGCCGCGACCGTCAGGGAGCGGTGGCGGGATAGCGTCCCCTTTCTTTCATAGCCCCTCCGCGAGCGGTGGCTGCTTATCCGGCTCTTCCTGCAGCCCCTCAGGAGCAGTGGCGGGATAGGGCCGATTACGCTCTCGATCGAATCGATCGGACATCTTCAGCCTCGATTGCGCAACGTCCTGATCCGGATTGGCGGCTACCCGCCGGTGACCTGATGCCTTGTTGCGGATGGCTTCTCGCCGGTCTCCATCCAGCGGATGACGGCAGACGTCTCCATCACGTACCCCCACACCCTTCCGAACAGGATCTGCACCGCCCTCGTGCTTCCTGGATCGAAACCGGCAGTGGCATCAGATGCGATGATCACGTGAAAGCCGCGGTCGGCGGCGTCGAGCGCGGTCGCGAACACGCATTGATCGGACGCCACGCCGGTCAGAACGAGCGTGTCCACCCCCATGTTGCGAAGGAACATCTCGATCGAAGTGCTGTTGAAAGCGCTGCTGGTGTTCTTGTCCAGCACCAGCTCACCTGGCAGGGGAGCGAGTTCGTCGACAATCTGATGGCCCGCGGTTCCGCGCAGCGGCAGATGGCCGGAGTGGCCCGACATCGACTCCAACGCCGCGGCTTCACGGCCTCGGCGCCGGACGACCAGGTCCGCGCCGTCGGGAAGCAGCATTCCGTGGCGGGTGTAGACGACGCGGCGTCTCGCGCCGCGGAAGCACTCGATCAGCCGCGCGGTGTTGGCGACAGCGATCCCGGCCTCGGCGGCAAACTGGCGGTAGAGTTCCTCGCGATGCGCCTTGACGGTGTGGATCAGGTCGGAGGCGGGATTCAGCGCGTAGTGCTGCATGTCGATCACGCCGAGGGCCGCCGTCTCCCGCCGGATTGGCAGGGAAACGGCAAACGCGTCGGACGGCCACTCCCGATCGCTGAGCAGTTCGATGTGTTTCGAGACCATTTCGCATTCCTCTCCCTGAGGCGAGTCTTCTGTTGTAGCGCATCGGCTAGCCTTCGCGTGTGACAAGATGGATGGCTAATGAAACATCGGATCCTCGCGTTCCTTGCTGCCGCATCCCTGGCGCTCGCGGCGTCGCCCGCGCCCGTGCGGGCGCCCAGGGGAATGGTGTCCTCGGTCAGCGGCATCGCCTCCGGCGTCGGCGTCGAGATCCTGAAGAAGGGTGGCAACGCCGTGGACGCGGCCGTGGCCGTCGGCCTGGCCTTGGCGGTGACGCATCCGGCCGCCGGCAATCTCGGCGGTGGGGGATTCATGATCGTGCGCATGGCCGATCAACGCGCCGCCGCGATCGATTACCGCGAGTTCGCCCCACGGAAGGCGCACAAGGCCATCTTCCTGGACGCCCAAGGCGAAGTGATCCCCGGCGCATCCAAGACCGGGTACCGTTCGGTCGGGGTGCCTGGCACCGTCGCCGGCATGTCGTTGGCTTTAGAGAAGTTTGGCCGGCTGAAATGGCGCGACGTGGTGGAACCGGCCCGCCGGCTGGCGGCCGACGGATTTCCGGTCAGCTACGAGTTTGCGCGCAGCCTGCGGAACCTGAAGGCAAAGGCCGAGCCCTACCCCGAGACGATACGCCTGTTTCTGAAGGGCGGCGCCTTTTACCAGGAAGGGGATATCCTCCGCCAGCGGGAACTGGCCGCGACCCTGGCGCGTCTCGCCCACGACGGTCCGCGAGAATTCTATGAAGGCCGCACGGCCAGGCTTCTGGTCAAGGAGATGGCCGCTCATGACGGCCTGGTGACGCTCGACGACTTGCAGAGCTACCGCGCGGTGGTTCGCGAGCCGATTCGCGGCACCTATCGCGGCTACGAGTTGATCAGCATGCCGCCCACTAGCGCCGGGGGCCTCCTGCTGATCCAGATGCTGCGGATGCTGGAGCGCTACGACCTCGCCGCGCTCGGACACAATTCTTCGGCCAAGTATCACCTGCTGGTAGAGACCATGAAGCGATGCTATGCCGACCGCGCGGCCTACGTAGGCGATCCAGGCTTTGTGAAGGTGCCCGTGAGCGGGCTGTTGTCGCCCGCCTATATCGAGAGCCGGATGCATTCGATCGATCCGGCGCATGCGACGCCGAGCAGCCAGATTCGGGAGGGCAGCCCGCCGGCCCATGAGTCGGGCGAGACCACGCATTTTTCCGTTGTGGACGCGGAGGGCAATGCGGTGTCGAACACCTACACCCTCCGAGACGGGTACGGCAGCGGGATCACGGTAACCGGCGCGGGGTTTCTGCTGAACAACGTGATGGACGAGTTCGCGGCCAAGGCCGGCGCTCCGAATGCGTTTGGCTTTCCGGCCGGGGAGGCGAACACCATCCTGCCTCACAAGCGGGCGGTTTCCTCCCAGACGCCCACCATCGCCGTCAAGGACGGCAGGCTGGCCTTCGTGCTCGGGTCGCCCGGCGGCACCACCATTCCCAACACGGTCCTGCAGGTGGTGCTGAACCTCATCGACCACGGCATGAACTTGCAGGAAGCCGTGGACGCGCCGCGAATCCACCATCAATGGCTGCCGGATGTCATCAAGTACGAAAAGTACGGCCTCGCCGCCGACGTGGTGCGTGCATTGGAGACGAAAGGTCACCAATTCCAGCCTGCCAAAGAGGCCGGGTCCATCGGGATGGTGCACGCCATACAGATTGAGGCGGAGACCGGCATACGGCTGGGCGCCTCGGATTCGCGCAGCGCCGACGGCAAGGCCGCAGGGTACTAAGGCCCCGTCGTGGCGCCACGCCGAAATGGCAATGTTCTTTCAAGGCAGATCCTAAGGCCCGCCGGCGCCTTTCCGGACACTGTAATCTGATTTAACACCTTCTGTAATCGTTTTGTCATAATTCAAACCCATACTGGGGGCGAATGATGACAATAACTGGTTTCCTGATTGGAATCGCAGCCTGGTTCTTCGTCCGGTTCCTCGTGATGGGCATGTACACGGTGGACCAGAACGAGCGCGCGGTCAAGACGGTTCTTGGCCGCGCGGAGCGTATGCCGGGCGGCGCCACGACTCTCGAACATCCGGTTTCGGAGCCTCTCCGGCCGAATGAAAAAGAACGATACGTGTACCCGCAGGTGCGGGTGATCGGACCCGGCGGACCGTACTTCAAGCTGCCGTGGGAAAAGATCCACAAGGTTTCGGTGGCCACCAACACCGTGAATATGGCGCTCGACCTGGAAGACCGCTCGGCCAACGCCGGCGGTACCATCCTCGAAGCCGTTACCAAGGACCAACTGAACACCGGGATGACGGGCCAGATCCGCTACCGGGTCAGCGATCAGAACCTGTACGCCTTTCTGTTCGGCATCAAGCAGCCCGTGGTGCACGTGATGGGCTACTTCGTCTCGGTACTGCGACAGAAGATCGCCAACTTCGAATCGAGGCCTGCGGTGCCAGGTGAAGCAGTTGCCGGGGTCTCCATCAACGACATTCGCAAGAATCTGCGCGACCTGAACGACTACATGGACCAGGAGTGCCGGTCGACCGAGGGCCGGTACGGAATGGTGCTGGACGCGTCTCTGATTACGGGCATCGATCCGCCCGCGGAAGTGGAATCGGCGCTGGCGGCGATCAACACGGCCTACAACCAGGTGTCGAGCGACATCAGCCTGGCGCAGGCTTCGGCCGATCAGAAGATCGTCCAGTCGCGGCGCGCGGTGGAGATCGAAACGCTCAAGGCCCTGGCCGAGACGGAACCGATTCGCGAATTGGCCAGACAGCTTGCCGATCTGAACCGCCAGGGCGCAGGAGTCCTGGCGGCCTACCGGCGCAACGTCAGGCTGGCCTTGTTCGGCAAGGCTGAACAGGCGTACCTGGAGGTGGGCCAATGAACCCGATCGAGATGTCTCAGCCGGCGGTGGTGGCGGCCGCGGTGTTCGTCCTGCTGTGGATCGCCGAACCCCTGCTTCTCGGCCTGCTCCGGACACTGGGAGTGTACACGATCGTGAACGAGCGATCGTGCAAGGTGCATGTCCTGTTCGGGAACGTGCTCGGGGTGCTCGACCGGCCCGGACTCCACTGGCTTCCTCTGGAATACGGTGCGAAGGCGTTTCTGGTGAACTGGCTCGGGAAGTGCCACACGATTGACCTTCGGCTGGACCAGGAGTACCTGCGCAGCCAGCCGGTGAATTCCGAAGAAGGCGCGCCGATGGGAATCGGAGTCTGGTTCGAGATGCGGATCAGCGACGCGGTCGCCTATCTGTTCAACAACACCGACCCGCGCGGGTCGCTGCGGGCGAATCTCAGCAATGCGACCGTGCGATGCCTGAGCAACATGCCGCTCGCTGAGATGCTGGAGACACGGCACTCGATGAGTCAGACCGTCCGCGCGGAGGTGACGGAGAAGTCAAAGTCGTACGGTTACGAACTGGGGTCGGTGTATATCCGGAAGGTGCATTTCCGGGACCATACGATGATCCGGCAGATCGAGGAGAAGGTGGTGAACCGGCTGCGGCAGGTGACGTCGGCGATCCGCCAGGATGGAGCGAACCAGGTGAACGTGATCACTAGTTCGGCCGATCGCGAGGCGGCGGTGGAGTACGCCCGGGCGGTCGTGATCCGGCCGAGAACGGTCGGCGAATCGCTGAAGATCGCCGCCAACGCCGAGGTGGCTGAGGCGCTACTCGAGATCCTCGAGATGGAGAGGCTGATGAGCGGTTCCACGCGAATCACGTTGCTGCCGGAAGGGCGGGTGCTTCCGGACCTGCTCGCTGCGCGGGAACCGCATCGCCAGACCCCGCGCGCCGCGTAACCTCGATTTGGAGCGTGGAGGCCGGTCGCGATATCCTTGCAGCGTGAAATTCGCCACCATCTTACTGTTCGTGCTGCTGGCAATGCCCGCGGGCGCCTCGGAATGGACCCGGTTCCGCGGCCCCAATGGAATAGGAATCGCGGAGAACGGGACGCTGCCGCGCGAACTCGGCGTGGACCGGAATATTGTCTGGAAGACGTCGGTTCTGATGGGCAAGTCTTCACCGGTGGTGACCGCCGACCGCATCTTTCTGACCGGGCATGACAAGGGCAAGCTGTTCACGTTCGCGCTCGACCGCAAGACCGGCCGGGAACTCTGGCGCAAGGAAGCGCCAGGGCATCGGGACGAAAAGCGGCACAACCTCAACGATCCGGCCTCGCCCAGCACGGTGAGCGACGGGCGGGATGTCTACGTCTTCTTCGCCGGCTATGGCATGGTCTCCTACACCGGCGACGGCCGGGAGCGCTGGAAGCTGGCCATGGGTCCCTTCACGAATTTCCACGGGATGGGGGCTTCCCCCGTACTCGTCAACGGGAAGGTGCTCATGATTTGCGACCAGGATCAGAATGCGTTCCTCATCGCTCTGGATCAGAGGACGGGCAAGCCTGTCTGGAAGGCCGAGCGGCCGGAGATGGTGCACAGCTTTTCGACGCCCGTGGTCTACCGCCCGAAGAAGGGAGCCACCGAACTGATCGTGCCCGGGTCGTATCAGATGACCAGCTATGACGTCGACACGGGCCAGTTGTTGTGGAAAGTGACAGGGTTGACGTATCAGGTCAAATCCGTGCCCGTCATCGACGGCGACATGGTGTATTTCAATGGCTGGGCCCCAGGCGGGGAGCCGAGCGAACGCCTGGAACTTCCGGTCTTCCAGGAAATGTTGAAGCAATACGACAAGGACGGCGACGGCAAGCTCTCCAAGGAAGAAGTGCCGAGGAACTGGCATCCCGGGAATTGGGCCATGCAGGACCTGGACAAGGACGACCTGTTGAACGCCAAGGACTGGCAGTATTACTGCCAGCGGCGGACCTCGTCGAACGCCGCGATGGCGGTGAAACTCGGCGGCCGCGGCGATGTCACGAACACGCACGTGCTGTGGCGCTATCAAAAGTCGCTGCCCGATGTTCCGGGCGTCCTTCTTTATCGTGGTGTGCTGTATCTGATCCGCAACGGAGGCATTCTACAGACGCTGGAACCTGCCACAGGCAAGCTGATCAAGCAGGGGCGGCTTCCGCACGCCATGGACGAATACTACGCCTCGCCGGTGGCGGGAGACGGGAAAGTGTTTCTGATCAGCCGCAACGGCAACATCTCGGTGCTGGAAGCGGGCGGCGATTGGGGAATTGCCGCCACGGGTCAACTAGGCGAGGAGGTGTTCGCCACCCCCGCGATCGCGGACGGCCACATCTGGGTCCGCACCGCGACCACGCTGTACGACTTCGCGTCCTCACCGTCGCGGTGAGATTTCGCCTGCGCGTTGCCTTTTCCTCCGAGCCGGGTAGGTTTCTTCCGAGCCGCGAGGTTCAGCGAGCGGTGGCGTTGTGGTGCCCCGACCCGCTTTTTCACAGCCCCGTCAGCGAGCGGTGGCTTGCCGTCCACCGATATCTTCACAACCCCTCAATGAGCGGTGGCTTGCCGTTTGCCGAAATCTTCGCCCGTCATCGAACGTGGCCCGGGCCGCTACACTGAAGACGAGCGGCCCGTGACGATAGAACCCGATGCTGCCGGCAGTGTTTTCTATGCGAGAGGACTCACCAAGGTCTATCGGATGGGCGAGGTGGAGGTTCATGCCCTGCGCGGAATCGATCTCGAACTCCACGACGGCGAGTTCGTTGTGCTGCTGGGACCCTCCGGTAGCGGCAAGTCCACGCTGCTGAACATCCTCGGTGGGCTCGACCGTGCCAGCGGCGGGCACGTGAGCTATCACGGCAAAGAGCTGACCTGGGCCTCCGACCGCGAACTCACCGAGTACCGTCGCTACCACGTCGGCTTCGTCTTTCAGTTCTATAACCTGATTCCCAGCCTGACCGCGCGTGAGAACGTCGCCGCGGTCACGGAGATCGCCCGCGATCCGATGAAGCCGGAAGAGGCTCTGGCGCTGGTCGGACTCGCAGAGCGGTTGGACCACTTTCCGTCCCAGCTCTCGGGCGGCGAGCAGCAACGGGTCGCCATCGCCCGCGCGATCGCCAAAAATCCGGCCGTGCTGCTGTGTGATGAGCCGACCGGCGCGCTGGATTCGGCGACCGGTATCCTTGTACTGGAGGCGCTCGATCAGGTCAACCGCAAGCTCGGCACCACCACCGCGGTGATCACTCATAACGCCAGCATCGCGGGCATGGCCGACCGCGTCATCCATCTGAGCGATGGCCACATCACCTCGATCGAACACAATACGAACAAGACGAACCCGCAAGACCTGCACTGGTAGCCCGCCATGCTTGCGCTGAATCGCAAACTCTTCCGTGACCTGTGGTGGATGAAGGGCCAGGCTGTCGCCATCGCGCTGGTGATCGGCAGCGGCGTCGCCACCTACATCATGTCGCTGACGACGCTCGACGGCCTGATGCTGACGCAGGCAGCCTATTACCGGGACTACCGTTTCGCGGACGTTTTCGGCTCGCTCAAGCGCGCACCGGAAACCATGCGATCGCGCATCGCCGCCCTGGAGGGAGTCGAGACCGTCGAAACGCGGGTGGTCGCCGCCGCCAGCCTCGATGTCCCCGGTTTTGCGGACCCGGTGACGGCGCAGATCGTGTCGCTGCCCGAGCACGGCGTACCGGCGTTGAACCAGCTCTATTTGAAGAAAGGCCGGCTGATCGAGTCCGGGCGTCCGAACGAGATTCTGATCAGCGAATCGTTCGCCAGCGCCCATCGCTTCGAGCCGGGCGACCACCTCGACGCGACCATCCGCGGCCACAAGGAACGGCTGCAGATTGTCGGCATCGCGCTCTCACCCGAGTACATCTACCAGCTTCAACCGGGCGCCATCATTCCCGACTTCCGGTCGTTCGGCATCGTCTGGATGTCCCGCGAGCAACTGGAGAGCGCGTGGGAAATGGAAGGGGCCTTCAACGACTTCGCCGTGCAAATCGCGAAGGGCGCCTCCTCCGGAAATGTGGTCGACCGCATTGACGAACTGCTGGCGCGTTACGGCGGCCTGGGATCGTACACGCGCAACGACCAGATCTCGCATCGCTACCTCTCCGAAGAGTTCCGCCAGCTGCGGCAGATGGCCATCCTGTTTCCGTTGATCTTCCTGGGCGTCGCTTCGTTCCTGCTGAACGTGGTGGTCACGCGCCTGGTGGATACACAGCGCGACCAGGTGGCCATTCTGAAGGCGTTCGGCTATAGCACGTGGGCGGTGTCCTGGCACTACGTCAAGCTGGTTCTGCTCATCGTGGTCTTCGGCGTGGCGCTGGGAATCGGCGGCGGCCTCTTCCTGGGCAACGGCCTGATGACGATGTACATGGACTTTTACCGGTTTCCGTTCATGTTGTACCGGCTGACGCCGGAGATCGCGATCAGCGCGGTCCTGATCAGCGCGGCGGCCGCGGTGGCGGGAACGGTTTACTCCGTGCTGCGCGCCGCGCGCGTTCCTCCGGCCGAAGCGATGAAGCCCGTGCCCCCGGCGAACTACCGTATCAGCATCGTCGAGCGGCTGGGACTCCGGCGTTTGCTGGCACAGCCGACTCGCATGATTATCCGCAACCTGGAGCGGCGGCCGCTGAAAGCGTTACTGTCCGTGATCGGCATCGCCTGCGCCTGCGCGATCGTGGTGACGGGTGGCTTCTTCAGCGATTCGGTCGACTACATGGTGGACATCCAGTTCAAGCTGGCGCAGCGCGACGATGTGACGGTGACCTTCGTGGATCCCGAACCCGTGCGGGCGATGTTCGCCGTGCAGCGTATACCTGGGGTCGAGCGTGTGGAGCCATTCCGGAGTGTCCCGGCGCGGCTGCGTTTTCAGCACCGCACCTATCGCGCGGCGGTCCGCGGCGTTCCGGAGCGAAGCTCGCTCTATCGTCTGTTCGACGCGCAACTCCGCGAGGTCACCGTTCCGCCCGACGGCGTCGTCCTCACCGACCATCTTGCGAAGATTCTCGGGATCCGGCCCGGCGATCTGCTCACGGTGGAGGTGTTGGAGGGCGAGCGCCCCGTGCGCCGGGTGCCCGTGGTCGGCTTGGTCAACGAGTTCATCGGGGTCTCCTCCTACATGCGCCTGGAGGCGCTGAACCGGATGATGCGCGAAGGCTCGGCGATCTCGGGAGTCTACCTGACCAGCGACCGGCAGGCCCGCGCGGGCATCCTCGACCGGCTGAAAGAAATGCCGCGTGTGGCCGGCGCCTCCGTCCGTGAGAACGCGTTGCGCAATTTCTACGAAATCATGGCCAGGCAGGTCTTGATTTTTGCGTTCTTCAATACAATCCTGGCCGCCACCATCGCTCTCGGGGTGGTGTATAACAGCGCCCGCATCACCCTTTCCGAGCGCAGCCGCGAACTCGCCAGCCTGCGTGTCCTCGGCTTTACGCGCGGCGAGATTTCATACATCCTGCTCGGCGAATTGGCCATCTTGACCCTGCTGGCTATTCCCATCGGATGCCTGATCGGACGCGGCCTGTGCGCGTTCATGATCAGTAACCTGCAGACGGATCTGTTTCGCATTCCGCTCGTGATCTCGCCCGCCACCTACTCCTTCGCCGCGACGGTGGTGCTGGTGGCGGGAATCCTGTCAGGATGGATCGTGAGGCGGAAACTCGACCATCTGGATCTGGTGGCCGTCTTGAAGGCCAGGGAGTGACACTCGATTGAATTGGAGACGTTGGCTATGGCTGCTGTTGATCCTGGCAGCCGCCGTTCTCATCGTGGCGTACGGGTACCGGCCGCGGCCGGCCATGACGGAATTCGCGGCCATCAAGCCGGGACCGATGTGGGTCACCATTGAAGAGGAGGGCAAGACCCGGGTGATCAACCGCTACGTCGTCTCCGCGCCTGTGGCCGGTTTCGCGCGGCGCGTCCGGCTGAAAGTCGGGGACATCGTCTCGCCCGGACAACTCCTGCTGGAACTCGAACCTCTTCGGGCGCAGGTCCTCGACACCCGCAGCCGGGCGGAGGGCGAGGCTCGCGTAGCCGCCGCGCAAGCCGCCGTGCGAGCGGCTGAACAGCGCGCGCAGGCCGTTGTGGCCGACGATCAGTATTGGGACTCGCAACTGGAGCGCGTCGAGCGTTTGCTGAAATCCGGAGACATCGCGCGCGAGAACTACGACAAGGCTGCGTCGGAATCGCGGCGGGTGAAAGCGACCCGCCAGTCCGCCGAACATGCCGTCGAGCAGGCCAGGCACGAACTCGAAGCGGCCCGAGCCGCCCTCCGGTACTCGGCGGCCTCGCCGGCAGCGCGCAATCCCGGCGAGACCGTCCCGGTCCACTCGCCCGTCGCCGGCCGTGTGCTGAAGGTCATTCACGAGAGCGAGGGAGTGGTGGCGTCGGGACAGGCTCTGCTCGAGATCGGCAATGCGCGTTCGCTCGAGGTGGAGGTCGAGGTCCTCTCGGCGGACGCGGTTCGCATCCAGACCGGGAGTCGTGTTCTGTTCGAGCGATGGGGCGGCGACCAACCGCTCGAAGGGCGCGTCCGCCGTATCGAACCCGTGGCGTTCACCAAAGTATCGGCGCTCGGCGTCGAGGAGCAACGCGTGCTCGTCGTCGTGGATCTTGCCTCGCCCCCCGACCGGTGGGCGCGCCTCGGCGACGGCTATCGCGTCGAAGCGAGCTTCGTGCTCTGGGAAGCCGACCGTGTTCTGCTCGCTCCCGCCAGCGCTCTGTTCCGCTTCCGGGACGGCTGGGCGGTCTTCGCGGTGGAGAACCAGGTGGCCCGGCATCGCGTCGTCGAGGTGGGGCACCGCAACGGACAGGTGGCGGAGATCCTGTCGGGACTGAAAGAAGGGGATACCGTGGTGGTCCGGCCCGATGATTCCATTGAGGACGGCCGCGCCGTTCGCAGCCGCTAGTCTCGCATGCGACATCCGAACCGCGGCCGGAAGGCCGCGGACCCCCGTGCCCTTGGAAAGCAACGCCCAGGCCCGCCGCCGCATCCGAACCGCATCCGAACCGCGGCCGGAAGGCCGCGGACCGCGCGTTTGTTCCCACCTCCGTTCCGAAACAGAACAGCCCGTACCCTTGACCTGGAGACACTCCTGCGTTGACCTACAAGTGAGGGTAGTTCCATACTGGCACTTGACGTTGCGAGGCTCTGGGGACCCTCGAAGGCGGCTCTGATGCCACGCATCTACACCTACCATGTCTCTCCGTCCTTGCCCGCGCGGCTGCAATGTCTGAACGACTTGTCGCTCAACCTGCGCTGGTCCTGGGACCACCCTACCATCGAACTCTTCCGCAGCCTGGACGGCGACCTGTGGGAAGAAACCGGCCACAACCCCCGCCTCATGCTGGGCCGCATCCCCCAGAAGCGGTTATCGGAACTCGAGTCCGATGAGGCCTTCCTGGCCCAGATGGATCGTGTGTGGGACAGTCTCCAGACGTATCTGCATAGCGCCGGCTGGTTCTCCCACGCCCACCCCGAGGCCGCCGGTCTCAAGATCGCGTATTTCTCCGCCGAGTTCGGCCTGACTGAGTGCGCTCCGAACTACGCCGGAGGTTTGGGGATTCTTGCAGGGGATCATTTGAAATCGGCCAGCGACCTCGGCCTCCCCCTGGTCGGAGTCGGGCTCCTTTACCAGGGCGGCTACTTCCGCCAGTATCTCAACCCCGACGGGTGGCAGCAGGAAACCTATCCCATCAACGACTTTCACAACCTGCCGATCATTCCCGTCACCGACGCCACCGAGAAGCCTCTCGTGGTGGACATTGATTTCCCCTCGCGCCGCCTGTTTGCGCGTGTCTGGCGGGCGCAAGTGGGACGAGTTCCGCTCTATCTGCTCGATACCAACGTGCCGCAAAACTCGCCCGAGGACCGCAAGGTCACCGGCGCGCTCTACGGCGGCGACGGCGAACTGCGCATCCAGCAGGAGATCACCCTCGGCATCGGCGGTTTTCGCGCCTTGCGGGCGGTGGGCGTCCGGCCCACCGTCTGCCACATGAACGAAGGCCATTCCGCGTTCCTGGGCCTGGAGCGAACCCGCATGCTGATGGAGGAGTTCAGCCTGCCTTATTACAGCGCGCGCGAAATCGCGGCGGCCGGCAACATCTTTACCACCCACACCCCCGTCGAAGCCGGCTTTGACCGCTTCGGCCCCGGCCTGATAGAGAAATACTTCCGGGCGTACTCGCAGCAGATCGGACTCGGCTTTGACCAACTGCTCGCCTATGGACGTCAAAGCCCTTCGGCCGTCGGAGAGCCGTTCAACATGGCGTACTTCGCGGCCCGTCACAGCGCCTACTCGAATGGCGTCAGCCGCCTCCACGGCGAAGTGACCCGCAAGATGGCCCGTCCCATGTGGGCCGGTTATCCTCTGTATGAAGTCCCAATCGGATATGTCACCAACGGAATTCACGCCCGGTCGTGGATCTCGATGGAGATGAATGCCCTGCTGAACCGCTATCTCGGCCCGCGCTGGGCGGAGGAACCCGCCGACTCGCCGGTCTGGAACCGCATCGACCGCATCCCCGACCAGGAATTGTGGAGGGTGCACGAGATTCGCCGGGAGCGCCTGATCCACTATGCGCGCGCCCGGCTGGCCTCTCAGGTCAAGCACCGCGGCGGCGCCGACACCGCCATCACCGCCGCCCAAAGCGTTCTCGAGCCCGATGTCCTCACCATCGGCTTTGCCCGGCGCTTTGCCACCTACAAGCGGGCGACGTTGTTATTGCGCGACAAGCCGCGGTTGAAGCAGATCCTTGGCGACCGCACTCGCCAGGTCCAATTCCTGTTTGCCGGCAAGGCCCATCCTCACGACAACGAGGGGAAGGACCTGATCCGCCAGATCATTCATTTCGCCAGGGAGCCCGAGGTTCGCGACCGGATCGTCTTTCTCGAGGACTACGACATCTCCGTCGCGCGCTACCTGGTCCAGGGCGTGGACGTCTGGTTGAACACGCCGCGCCGCCCCAACGAGGCAAGCGGCACCAGCGGTATGAAGCTGCTCATCAACGGCGGCCTGAACCTGTCGATCCTCGATGGCTGGTGGGACGAAGGCTACCACCGCGAGGTCGGCTGGGCCATCGGCAGAGGGGAAGAGTACTCCAGTCCCGAACTCCAGGACCAGGTCGAATCCGACGCTCTCTACGACTTGCTGGAGGGCGATGTCGTCCCGCTGTTTTACGACCGTGAAGCGGACGGCCTCCCGCGCAAGTGGATTGCGAAGATGAAGGCCTCGATGAAACAGCTCTCGCCGCGTTTCAGCACCAACCGCATGGTGGCCGAGTACGCCGAGCGCTTCTACATTCCCGCCAATGAACGCCATCTCCGTCTGTCGGTGGATAAGGCCGCCAGGGTCCACTCCCTCGTCGACTGGCGCCGGCGGGTGCTGCTCCACGGCGGCGAAGTCCGCGTGACCTACGTCGATGCTCCCGCCGCCGCGGAAGTTTTGATCGGCTCTAAGGTCAAAGTTTCCGCGCGCGTCCTGCTCGGCAGCCTCTTGCCTTCCGATGTGCGCGTGCAGATCTTCTGGGGCTTGCTCAACCCCGAAGGAGAGATCATCCGCGGGCAGGCGACGGACATGAGCCTCCAGGGGACCAGCGGATCGGATCACGTGTACGAGGGCGAGGTGGAATGCCGCGAAAGCGGATCCTGTGGGTTTGGGCTGCGGGTGATTCCGTTCCACGAGGATGCCATCTTGCCCTACGAGTTGCCCTGGGTGGTCTGGGCGGAATAGACGGCCGGCAGTCCGCCCCGCATCCGAACCGCGGCCGGCAGGCCGGGGACATGCGCCCATCCGAACCCCGGCCGGAAGGCCGGGGA
>JBJXGR010000563.1:0-2722 GCA_046160045.1 Bryobacteraceae bacterium | reverse complement strand
GAGGTTGTCGACGCGGGCGGCGGCGCGGATGGCTTCGGTGAGACTGCCCGTCTTGGACCGTTCGAAGAGGAGAAGGATCTCGTCGGAGTAATCGTCGAAATCCTCGCGGATGCGGCGCACGGAATCGCGGGTATAGGAATCGGGAAGGTGATTAAGTTTATGGCGATGAACGGCGAGGTGTGACATGCCGAAGTGAACGGCGATGGAGCGATAGGGACGTTCGTCGAGGATCGCGGCGTCGATTTCGTCGCGTTTGGGGTGAATACACACGGTACAAGGACGCATAAATCTGTCTCTCGATCTCACTGTCGCACGGAGAATCAAGCGTCAAGAGCCTGCGGCAGGGTGTGGCTTTTGAATAACTCGTGGAAAGTCAGAAAGATGATCGACAAAAAATAAATATGAAAGTGTTGTGAACGCACTAGCTACTTTCCCACTTAAAATTCCGAAAACTGGCACGGTCGCATCGAACCGATAGAAGTTTGGCCGGACTGGCGATGTTCAAGGGGGCGTGGGAGCGGAAACGGGAGCTGATTCAGAAATCTGTTTCGGTTTCGCGGTTGAGGGATCTGAGAGGGGTATCCGGGAACAGGGATTTCACCGCGGGCGCGCTTGCTCGGCCAGGTGGGTACCAATATGAATGAGGTTGTCGGCGATCACCCCGAGTCCGACCCAGCGGTGGATACCGTCCGCCCCTTTATAGAGTGATCGCCGCAGCCCATGCCGCCGTTTGAGTACACTGATTCGGCCTTCACAGCCGGTACGCCATTTCTGAAGTTCCTTGAACCAACGCTTCTTCTGTCGCTGCTTGCGCGCCGGGCTCTTGGTGTCATGGCTCGGAATCGATACCCGGCTGACCCCCATCTGCTCGGCCTTGGATTCGTTGGCGGCGGAAAAGAACCCAGGATCTGCCGCCACGCGCTGCGGAGCGTGTCCGAACTGTTCGACATGTCGCTCCAGACAGCCTTCCAGCAAGGTGGAGTCGGCCGGTCTTTGTTCGCATACTTGGTAATGCGTAACGATCTGGTTCTCCGCCTCTTGAATCAGGACCAGTTTGCCCAACTCATTAGGCTTATTCGCCTTGCCCTTGCGGATCACCTCGGTGTGCGTCTCAAATATGCTGAGCAGTTTTCCGTCGGCCTGGGTGTTGCCGCGGAGCACCCGCTCCCGTGTCTGGCGCAGCACCTGCCGGACGCGGGGAATCATCTCATCCAATTGCTTCTTGGCTTTGTGCAGTACCGACAGATTGCCTCGCTTGACGCCTGCGGCAATCTCGTGCGAAAACTTCTTGGCTTGCCCCACCACCCGGCTGGTGATTTCCAGCAGTTGGACGTAGGTGTTGTTCATCTTCTGCCGGCCTTGCTCGGTCTTGTTGCGGCTGGCGCGCGCGATCGCCAACACCTTCAACTTTGCCGACCGGCTGCGGTCGCGCATCTGCGTGCCCGCCTTGCCCGCCACGGCAGTGACTTTCTTCATGATGCGCGTCAGGACGCGTACGCCGTCGCCCAGTAAAGTGCTGTCGGTCGGATAATGAATGTCGGTCTCCACCACGGTCGTATCGACGCGCATCTTCCGGCCCGTTGGGATCTTGTTTTCCTGGGCGATCTGCACCACGCGCCGATGCAGTTGTTCGATCACCTCCGGCCCCAGTTGACGCGCCAGGTTTCCCATCGTCCGGTCATCGGGAACCTTTTCGCCGCCGATGCGGGTGAACTCGCGATAGACCAGATTGGCGCGCACTTCCCGCGACAGCACCTCGTAACTCCAGTCGCGCACGTGCTTCAACAGCAGCATTCGGAGCACGACCTCGGCCGGCGTCGCCTTGCGGCCCCGCGTCTTGCTCTTCTTGCAGCGTTGGGCCAACTCTTGCTGGACAATGAGCAGCAGGGCATCATCTTCCAGCGCCTTGTCGGCGTGTCGCATCCAGGGTTCCCAGAGATCCTCCACCGCCTCGGCGAGGAAGCCATCGGCGAAATTACGCTGCAGGCGGCGAGCGGCGATCACGACTCGCGCTCCTGTTGTTTGGAGGCCTCGCGGTCCAGGCGCAACAGGAACTGATTCAACTCGCTGATGGCCTCCAGGGTCTGCTTGAAATCACGGTATTGATCAATGGAGTTACGTACCTGGGGAACCTGATTGGGGCGCAGGCTGATCTGGCGGGTCTTACCGCCGGGGTAGCCGACATTGAGGACCCAGAGTGGATGGCCCTCACCACGGGCGCACTTCAGGCATCCGGAGGAGTGATGGACGGTGCGCTGGAGCAGGGAGCCGCGAAGGACGTCAGAGGGGGAAGAGAGGCGAGCTGCGAGGATGTCCCGCTTGCGGATGGCCTGCTCGCGTGTCATCAATACGGATGATACACTAACTTTAAGGTTGAGTCAACACATTTTTGAAAAAAAATAAAATGTGTGGATGGCTCCGAGTCCTTCCAGGCATCAGAACGACGCTCTCGGCGGGGACGAGGGTCCCGTTCGATCTAGCTAGCAGGCCTTCACGCACCGCTCCCGTGAAAACAAGGACCTTGGGTGCCGAATTTTAAGTGGGAAAGTAGCTAGTGTCCGGTAAAGTACTTTGCAAGGGCCCGTAAGTCCTTTCTATCGTTGTGGGTGGCGGTGTTTTCGAGCGGGAACGATTTGAAATCCAAGGCGGCTAAAATGGGCGCGGCGAGCGAATCGCCATCCCCAGCCGACAATGGAGGATGCATACTGGCCGGTTTGTGTTC
>JBJXGR010000562.1:0-36597 GCA_046160045.1 Bryobacteraceae bacterium | reverse complement strand
GCCAGCCCTAACCGAGGCTTTGCCAGTAGGCTGCTCTTTCATGACTTTCTGCTCTCCATGCCGAAATGACGCGGCGTTCGGTTTCGCTGACATCCGTGTAGATCACCGTGATCTCGAGGCCGTTGACGAGGCCGATTGCGTAGACGCGAATTTCTCCGTAGTCGAACCGGTCATCCACCCTTTCCAATGTGGGGCCGTCGAAAATGCGGATCGCGTCTTCGAACGCGATTCCATGGCGAGCGAGATTCCCGCGGCTCTTTCGGCGGTCCCAAACGTAGTTCATCGGTTCATACTTACATTATGTATTTACGCGACGAATGGCGCAAAGGGGAATCGTTCTCCGGTGCGTGACATAGGAGGATTGGGGGCACCAGCCGGTTTGCCTCCGGGTACATCAGGACTGAATTCCGGCCAGAAACCATGCCGGACCTTGGTGCTACACTCCGGAGGATGGACCGGATCGAGGAGATCGAGGCGGCAATCAGCGACTTGCCGCCGGAAGACTTTCGGCGCATTCTTCAGTGGTTTCGCGCTCTCGAGCAGACGCGCTGGGATGAACAACTCGATCGGGATTCCTCAGCCGGTAAACTCGATTTCCTGTTCGATGAAGCGGAAAGCGAGTCGGCGTCTTACGGCTTGAACCGCAGCACCATCCACGCGCCGGACGCCGCCAGCACGTAGCCGACCCACAGCAGAGGATTAGGAGCCTGCTTCGGCGGATGAGTCCCCATCGACACCAGCACGTTCACCAGCGGCGCGCCGGCAAATACCAAGGGCATTACGTACGCCGGGAGCCCCCCGGATTTGAACGCCATGATGATGCACACCGCCCCCAGAGCCCCCAGCGCTCCGGCCGCCGTCGCCCAAGTGGTTCCCATCGCGCCAAACCCGTTGAGCGCTCCCTGCGAGTGCAGCATGAACACCGGCACCAGGACGCCCACCAGAAAGTACGCCACGCCGACGCAGAGCAGCGCGCGCAGCGGGCTGCCGAGCGCGACCTGCCCTTTGTGTAGTGAGGGACCGTAGACTCCCCAGAACAACGCGGCTCCAACGGCGTACATTACCCAGTTCATCGATTTTCCTTTCTGTGGCTGCATGTGAGGTCGATCACCATACGATACCGTGAAACCGGCCAGGCTCGGATCAAGGCCCGGCATTTCGCGGCGGCACACGTGGATCCGAGGTTGCACTGCCCCAGGAGGGACTAAAGTCCCTTTGCACGCTGAAGCGTGCGCTGCGTTAAGGCGTGCGCTCAGCGATTTCCATTTACCGCGCCGACGGCTTCAGTCGAAAGCTGATTGCTTCGATCCGCTGATCCACCTGGCCGTAGTAATTGTCGCCGCCGACGTGGTAGACGCAGAAGATTCGCCCGTCCGGCAGTTGCACGCTGCGCGGATAGTATCCGCTGCGGGGCCTCCCGTCCAGGTAGGTCCACGTCTTGCCCTCGTCGGCCGTCCACGCGATGCCGTCCGTGGCCAGGTGCAGCACAATGCCCTCCCGCGTCGCCAGCAGGTCCGGATGCCCGCTGTGCGGGATCCATAGCTTGCGGACCGGCTCCGGACGCCAGGTCTTTCCGGTCTTCCGGAGAATCGTCTGGTAGCGGCCCCTGGCTGCATCTACGCGAATGACGGCCAGCAGATCGCCGTTTGCCAGTTCGGCGAAATCCAACTCCTCCGACGGCCGCACGGTCTTGTCGTTCCACAGAAGCAGCGGTTCGGACCAGTTTTTCCCTTGATCATCGGAAAACCACAGGGCCGGTTCGAGGGCCGGAGCCCAATCGTTGCGAGTCGTCAGCCCTGCCCTCTGCCGCATCACGCCGCCGGCCACCACCAACCGCCCGTCCCGCAGGACCCGGAAGCGCTTGGGTAGTGAGTTCCACCGGCCTTCGTCGAAGAACACCGCGGGCGCGCTCCAGGTCTTGCTGCCGTCCACAGACCGCTGCCAGTAACCGGATTGCGGAACGTCGTAGAACGGCAGGTATTGGCCCCACACCGCACGATAGATGGCGCCGTCCGCGGTCGCGACTTCGGGCTCGCACGTCCAGCCGTTCATCGGCGTCGACGCATGCTCCGTGCTCACCTGTTTCCAGGTGACGCCGCTGTCTTCGGACGCGAGATGGATGGCCTGAAGGTCCGTTCCCGCCATGTCGTACTTCACATACTCCGGTTTCCCTTCCGGGGGCCAGGAGAGCCGTTCCAAGACGTCCTTGCTGGTCCGGTAGCGGCCCTCTAAAGGACCGGTCGCCTGGTGAAAGGAGACCATCATCTTCCCAGCAGGCATCAGCCAGCAGCCCACCCAACTGGTGTAGCCGGGAGTCTGCGGTGAGTGGTACACCACCCGCTTCGTAAAGTCGGCGACACCGACGCGAACCGGCATCTGTGCCTGGCACAGACCGGCGATCACAAGGCTTGTCAGGCAAACGCGCACCATCAAGAACAGGAATGATATCATCCTTCTCAAATGCGACGCCG
The DNA here is from genome assembly GCA_046160045.1 of Bryobacteraceae bacterium. Lineage (GTDB taxonomy): Bacteria > Acidobacteriota > Terriglobia > Bryobacterales > Bryobacteraceae > CAZGUX01. Next base: position 34,126 of record JBJXGR010000562.1, on the reverse strand, counting down.
GGATCTCTGCAAACTCAGTGCGGCTCTCTGGACAAGCCAGGCCAGACCGGCCTCCGCCATGACGCTCGACCAGTGGCGGCGGGAGGTGCGATGGGCCTCCCCCTATCGCAAGCCGCGCGGGCTCCGGAATGGCTTCGACGGGATCAGCATGAACCAGGTGATGGTGGTCGAGCGCTCCCCCGCCATCCGCGTCAAGATGGAAATGGCCGGCAAGCCTCAGGCCGCGCAATTACCCGATGGAACCGTCGTTGTGGCCGGCTTCATCGAGCCGCCCGTGCACAAGGAATCGCGTTGTACGCTCCACTTTTCCCGGGACAACGGCCAGACGTTCAGCGAGCCCCGGGTCCTCGAATTCGGCGGGCGCTCCAACGGCTTCCGCTGCCTGAAGGACGGCACCCTGATCCTCGGCCACGGCGGCGGTCGCGAAGGCATCAGCCGCTCCACCGATGGAGGCAAGACCTGGACTACCTTCGAGATTCCCGACAGCATCGTTCCCGGCGATCAGCGTATGACGCTGGGCGAGTGTCACGGCCCGATCGAGTTGGCCGATGGAACCCTGATGGTCCACCTCGCCCGCACCGTCGGGAAGTATGAATGGGCCGCCTATGTGATCCGGTCGAAGGACGGCGGGAAGACCTGGGGAGATCCGACGCGCGTTCCCACGGAAACCGATTCCGACGAGATCAGCTATGCTTTGCTGCCCTCCGGGCGCATCCTCGGCATTACCCGGTCAAGCGCGGCGATGATCCAGCGGGACCATTTGGAAGACGTCGTGCCCGGCGGGCGGACCGCGCCCTTCGGCTCAGAGGCCGGCGACGCCGCCTACAGTTTCTTCTCCGACGACAACGGACGCACGTGGTCGCATCCCAAGCCGACAGGGCTGGGCGTGCTCCAGGCAGCGGGAGCGTACCCGCTTCCGTTGCAGGATGGGCGCCTGCTGCTGCTCTACGGCAATCGCATTTTCCCGTACGGGACGCAGGCTGTGTGCAGCCGGGACGACGGCGTCACGTGGGACCTCGATCATCCCATCATCCTGTCGTGGCACAGTTGGTCCGGCTACTGCGGTCATCCTCGATCGGTTCAACTGCGGGACGGCACCATCGTGACCGGCTACTACACCCACCGCATCGACACGGAGGGCGATGGCCCCGTCGACACGGCCCGCAATGCCCCCACTCCCCATCACAATCGCGAGGACACGGGGGAAGTCGTACGGTGGCGTGTGCCGGACGACTGGCCGCCCAAGCCGCGAGCCTGACCGGCGGTTGCTGTCGCGGCGCATGATCTCTCCGAACCGCGGGTGTAAGAAGGGTGCACTGGCCACCGCTCCCTGACGGTCGCGGCTCCGAAAAAGAACCTGCGGTTCGGGGCCATCGACATTGTGTCTACGATCGGAAGGCGAACGAGAATAATTCTGCGTTCTGTAAGTGGAACCGGACGGAGACCGGCTTCCCTTTGAGTTCCGCCGGGGTCCGCCCGCCTCTCCAGGCAAGCGTCGCCCGCAACTGGTCGCCCGAAAAAGCGTTCGAGTTCTCGTAGCCGGTGATGGGGTTCCCCGCGCCATCCAGCAGCGAGGCCGTGATCCGGCCGCCTTTGGACGTCCGGGCGTTGATCTCCAGACGATTGCCGGTAAAGATCAGGGGCACCGTCGTCACCGTGCCGCCCTGGGCCGGGCCGTCGATCGACGCGAACCGGTCGATTTTCCATTTTGCCAGGCCGATCGACCCCGTGTAGCGTGTTCCTCGGCCCGTCCCCTGGGCGCGGTAGATGGCCGGAGTGCCGTGAGTGTAGTTCGCACCGCCGTAGTACAGCCAGATCTCGTCGCCCTTGCGGATTAGTTGCGACGCGGTGACGATCAGGCCTTCGTCCCACTCGCCGGGCTTGCCGTTCAGAAGGCACGGCGTGCGGAAGGGCCGTGCCCATTCCCTCAGATCGCGCGAGGCGCCCATCTGCAATTCGAACGGCCCCTCGTGGTTCCCATAGCGTGCGTTGTTGTTGATCGTGAACATCCACGGGAACGCCAGCAGGCAACTCTCCTGAGGGTACAATCCGAAGCCGTAGAACTCCGTCCGCATGCGGCTCATATCGTCCGGCACGTCGAGAAGACGGCGCGAGGCTTCAATGCGCCGGAACGAACTTGCATCGTCGCGCGCATCCGGCGTCCACACCAGTTCCGGCTCGGTCCAGTGCTCGAAGTCGTTGCTGGTGATCAGCCAGAAGACCCGCCGCCGCGTGCCGCGCACTACTTCACCGATCTTCGCCAGCGCGATCCACTGCTTGCGGTACGCATCCCAGCACATGTTGATGACGTCCGCTCCCCGGCAGATCGGCTTGAGGCTGTTCCGCGTCCAGTGAATTCCATCCGGAGAAATCATGGTGTGGTAGCCGCGCGCGTCCTTGGGCGCGTCCACGTAGCACGACATCTTGTATCGCCGTTTCGGGTCCGGATCGTTCTTGTCCTTGATGGTGCTGGCCAGGTGCGTGGCAAAAAGGACGGCGTTGTGTTTCTCACCGTTGGGCGACCGCAGCGTGCCTACAGGAGGTTTCTCCCAACGGATACCGTCGCGACTCGTAGCGTAGAGCGTCGAGTTGTCGGCCGACGGGCCGTCAGGCGAAGGAGCGAAATAATTAGGCGCCTCGCCGAGGTACCACATCTTGAACAACTGATCATCCTCGTCCCAGATGACGTTGCCGTAGATCTCCAGCCGCCAGCCTTCCCACGGTTTGTCCGCCTTCACCAGCGGATTGGCCGGATGCTTCTCCGCTGGATGCTGCGTCCGCGAAACGCCTTTGCTTTCGAAGATCAGCACATCGTCGATCAGCAACTGGGCGCGATCGCCGACATCGAATGGGCTGATGGATCGATACGCCGGCGCGGCCGGTTGCGCTTGTGCGGTCTGGGCCGCCCCCAGCGGCGCCAGGGACGCCGAAGCCAGAAAATCTCTGCGATTCACTTGGATGAATGCCTCCTTATCCGTCAGTGGACATTATGACGGATGAGGAGCAGATCTGTCGGCCGTTCTACGCCGCGTGAAAGTGCGGCCGCCCCTGCTTCACTTCACCGCCAGAAACCGGATGCACACGGGCATCGGGTTGTCGACCTTGTCGCCGGTCGGCGTCAGACGGCCGGTTTTCGGGTCGATCCGGAAGATGGCGATCGTATCGCTGTCCTGGTATTCAACCAGCACGAATTGGCCGCTCGGATCGATGGCGAAATTGCGGACGGTCTTACCCAGGACAGGCGAGTTCTCGACATACGTAATGGTGCCCTTCGCCGGGTCCACGGCGAAGACCGCGAGGCTGTTGTGGCCCCGATTCGAGCCGTAGAGGAACCGGCCATTCGGATGCACCAGGACTTCCGCCGTCGAGTTATTGCTGCCGTCGTACCCTTTGGGCAGCGTCGACAGGGTCTGTAATTGCTTGAAGGAACCCCGCGCCGCGTCGTACGACATCGCGGTCACCGTCGACTGCATCTCGTTAATCACATAGCCGAAGCGGCCGTTCGGGTGGAAGGAAAAGTGGCGCGGCCCGGCGCCCGGTCTCACGCTGATAGAGGGCGGGTCGTTTGGCGCGAGCTTCCCGTTGGTCGAATCGAAGCGGTAGACGAGCACTTTGTCGAGGCCAAGATCCGCCACCACCGCGAACCGGTAGTCCGGCGAAAAGTTGATCGAATGTGCGTGGGGTCCTTTCTGCCGGCGCAGATCGGCGCTCGACCCAGAGTGTTGCTGCACCGAGACCGCCTCCCCCAGTCCCCCGTTTGGCTGGATCGGGAAAGACGCCGTGCTGCCGCTGCCGTAGTTCACCAGAACCAGAAACTTGCCGGTCCTGTCGACATTCAGATGGCAGGGAATGGTGCCACGGGTGACGACCTTGTTAATCTGGGTCAGCCTCCCGGTGTAACGGTCAATGGAAAATGCCGTGACCGTGCCCGTATCCTTCCCTTGATACTTGGCGATCTCGTTCACCGCATAAAGATACTTCCCATTCTGGTGAATGGTCAGAAACGAGGGGTTGTCTGTCTCGGCGGCTACGCCGAGCGGCGACAGTTTCCCCGTTGCCGTATCGAACTTATGAACGTAAATGCCCTTGCTTTTCCCGTTGGCCGTGTAGGTGCCGACGTACGTGTAGTACTCGGCGGCAAACGACCCGGGCGTCAGGGCGCACAACAACATCAGGGATCGAACAACGCGGTTATGCATAGCTTTCCATCCTAATCGCGTCAGTCGACGTAGGCAATGCAGTCGATCTGCAGCAACTGGCCCCTCCGGCGGAACCCGGTCGCGCCCCAGTACGAACGCGCCGGCTTGTCCTTGGTGAAGAACTTGTTGTAGGCGTCGTCCATCGGCTTCCAGTTGTTCTCCGGATCGACCAGGGACACGGTGACCTTCAACACGTTGTCCATCGAGGACCCGGCTTTCTCGAGGCCGGCCTTCATGATGTTGAGAGCGTCGGTGGTTTGCTCCGCGGCGTCGCCGGGCTTGGGCCGACGGTCGGGATACCATCCGCCGATCCCGCCCATGAACAAGAGGTGGCCCGAGCGGATAGGCCCGTTCCCCGCTTGCTTCTTTGGGGTCCATCCACCGGACTGGGCGGAAGCAGCCTGGGCGCCTCCAAACAGCGCTAAGGCAGCGGCTTCCATGGCCGTGCGGCGCGACGTCGACTGGGTCTTGCCGGATTTTTTCATAGCGGAGAGAATTCTATCGAACTTTGAGGCAACTTTTCAGGGGGGGCTCCGATAAATAGGTCAGAACGGCCGGCGACCCCAATCGCCCCTAACTAAGTAAAGGCCGGCCCCCCCACAAGCCCACCTCGAAAAGCCCACCTCAAAGCCCACCAACGAGGGGCTGCGATCGACGCAGCCCTTCGCCTATACAGAATGCCCGCGTTCGGAGCCGCGTGTCAGTTGGTCCGCTACTTCGTGCGCTTGCCGATGCACCACAAGTGGCCCGTGGTGCGGATGAACAACTGCCCGTCGGAAACGGCGACCGTGCTCAGGCAATAGTCATTAAAATTGTTTTCGGCCAGCAATTCGAACTTGGGCCCGGCCTTGAACACGCTGGTGACCCCTTCTTCGCTCGTGATGTAAATCATGCCGCCCGCCAGAATCGGCGATGCACTGTAGGTGCCCGTGGAGATCCGTGCCCCCGCATATACCTCCGCGCCGGTCTTGGCATCCAGGCACCAGATAATGCCTTTGTCGTTGACCGAGTAAAAGTACTTGCCGTCGGTCACCGGTGTCGGAACATCGGGCCCGTTCTGGAACGAGAACACCAGGTGCGACCGGGTGATATCGCCGCGGCCGCCGGCGCGGAACACCTGCAGAGGGCGAATGCGGGTGGGCGCGTAGACGATGCCGTCGAAGGTAACTGGTGAGGCAATGATCCGGTTGAACGGGTTATTGTCCGGGTTGAATCCTCTTCCGCGCCAAAGCTCTTTCCCGGTGGCGAGATCGTGGCCCGTCACGCAGTCGCCGCCGTTGATGACGAGTTCTTCCTGGTTCTTGTACTTCAGGATCGCGGGAGTGGCGTAGCTGTCGGGCGATTCTCGAATCGCGTCCGTCGGCCGCTCCACGCGCCACAGCGTCTTGCCGGTCTTCGGGTCGATGCGCAGAACGTAGGACGGGTCGTCGGTGAGCATCCCGTGCAGGACCTGGACATACAGCGCGTCCTTGTATAGAAGCGGCGACGAAGCGTAGCCGTGATTCAGGCCGAATGGCCCGTAGTCCTTTTGCAGGTCGCGCGCCCACAGTTCCTGCCCGTCAAAGTTGAACGCCTTCAGCGCGCCGGTACCCGTCAGAACCCACACGGTCTTGCCGTCGGTGACAGGGGAAGGCGACGACATGTTCTGTTTGCGCTTCATGACGTCGCCGCCGGAGACCGACTTCTTCCACAAGACGGCCGGCCGGTTGCGGTCGACACACCAGAGAAAGAGGTTGCCGTTCTCGGCGACGTTGAGGAAGATCAGGTCGCCCCAGATAATCGGTGTCGAGCCGCTGCGGGCGGGCATCGGCAACTTCCAGGCGACGTTCTCGGTCGGACTCCACTTTACCGGCAGATTGGTTTCGCGGCTTATGTTGTTATTGTCCGGGCCGCGCCACTGCGGCCAGTTCTCCGCGGCCAGCGGCATGAGAGACAGAACAAGCAGGCAGACGACAAATCTCATATCGAGTAAAAGGATACCAGTCCGGGTGGGACGCCGGTCAGCGCCCCTTCAGAACAGCGTCCAGCGCCGTCGCGTCCACTGCCCGAACGCCTGGCGCCAGGGCCCGCGTGGCCGGATCGCCGGTCTGCGGCCGGTGGACGAGGAACATCTGAACGTTGGGTGAGGCCATCGCCTTGCGAAGGGCAGCCATGCCGCTTGCCATGCCGGGACTCACCGTTCTGGCAGCCTTGCATTCGAGCAGCAGCACCCCTCCGTTCGGTGCCGGGACCAGGAAATCCACCTCCAAGCCTTGCTGATCGCGGAAGTAATAGATCTCCCGCCTCCTTCCGGCGTTCGCCTGCGACTTTAGGACCTCGGCCGCGATCATCCCCTCGAAGATGGTGCCCAGGAAGGGCGAACGACCGAGTTCCGCTTGGGATTGGATCCCCAACAGGTAACAGGCCATACCCGAATCGGCGAGATAGACCTTTGGAGACTTCAAGAGACGCTTGCCGAAATTCTCAAAGTAGGGAGGCACCCGGAGGATTTGACCGGTCACTTCCAGCACGTCCAGCCACTCGCTCACGGTCGGAAGACTAACGCCCAGGCCGGCGGCAAAATCCGTCCGATTCAGAATCTGACCGTGGCGGCTCGCCAGCAGAGCCAGGAACCTGCGGAACGTCACCAGGTCACGCACGTTGGTGACCGTGCGGACATCCCTCTCCAGGTACGTCTGGATATAGGAACTGAACCACAGCCCTCGTGCTTTCGGGCGTGCGACCGCCTCCGGAAACCCACCCGACAGCATCGAAACCCGCGAACTCTCGGCCAGGCTCAGCCCGGACAGCTGAAGAATGGCAGCGCGCCCGGCCATCGATTCCGTCACCCCCCGCATCAAGGGAGTTTCCTGCGATCCCGTGAACAACCACTGGCCCATGCGGCGAGGATTTGCGTCGATTCGCGCCCGGACGTAGGCCAGCAGCTCGGGCGCGTGTTGGATCTCATCGACCAACACCGGAGAAGTCAACTCGTCCAGGAATTCTCGTGGGTCTGACCGGACACGCATTTGGAGGTCCGGGTCCTCCAGCAATACATACTGCGCCTGTGGAAACAGACGGCGCAGCAGGGAGGTTTTGCCGGTCCGCCGTGCCCCCGTCAGCACAACCGAGGGGAAGTGGCGCGCCGCGGCCACTACGGTCGCCTGAATGTCCCGCGCGATCCAGCGCATGTGAGAATTCTAAACTAACACTTTAGAATTCTCAAAACCACACCGGATCGATTGGAGGGTGTCTTCAGCCATCGAAGCGGGTTAGAGCCTTCTCGATCGGCAGTCCGGCCACTTCGATACGCTTCAGATCGGTCGTGCCTAACCCCTTCGCCTCGGCCAGCAACATCGTGTTGTCGCATTTGGCGAATATCCCAACCCCTTTCGGCGCCCGAGGATCATAGCCCATGGTCGCTGTGGCCACGGCGTCCGTCGAGACGGGGTTGGTTCCCGCAATCAGCAGGCCCGGTCGGATCAGACGAATTCCCGGGATCCACGGCCCCTCGCCCCGGGACACTGACTCGACGCCGTCGATGATCGCCAGATCGATCGGCCGCGCCCCGCAAATATCGGCCACGATATGGGGAACCCGATGGAACTTGTCGCGGCTCGAATTGGGATCGATCTCCTGGGGAGCCGACTTCGCGGGAGCCCGCTTGCCGTTGTGGAACACCTCAACTCGCCCCTTGGTGGGCTTCTCGTTCGGTTCGTGCTCGCCCGCATCGTCCCCGTAGATGGATGCCGGGGTGTTGCCGAAACAGTTCTTCAGCGAAAGGGTGACGCCGCAGGTGGCGTGATTCTTCAGTTTGGCCATGCTGACGAACACGTCGGTATCCGCATAGGAGTGGTTGAAATCGTAAGCCGGATAGATGTATCCGCCGCCGGGCACCTTCAGGCGCGTATATTGTTTGCCGAGGCCAAGGGCGTTGGTATTCTCGAACTCGACGTTCGGCGCCGCTGATTTGAGCTGGCGCACGTTCCAGCCGGAATCGAGGAGGTACTCTTCGAGCGGACCGCCGGTCCCCGCAGCGCCCTCCACAAAACGAATCCGTCGCGCGCCTGCTTTGCCCATCAGGTACGCCACCGCGCCCACGACCTTGGGATGGGTGTAGTGGGTGACGCCCAACGGCTTGCCCACGAACCGTAGCGCCGGGCTGCCTGTGAGGTTCAACTTGAGCGTGACGGTCTTGTTCCGGACGATTCGCTCGAGCCCGCCGATCTGGTCGAACATCGTCGCCAGGACCGGCGTCAGGTCTTCCTGGTAGCTGAGGCAGCGGGCAATTGCCACGGGCGTGGCGGGAGGCGCCGCACGCAACACTGGAGCGGCGGCCGCGAGAGCCAGCAGTTCGCGTCGAGTCATGAGGATAGTCTAGCTCAGCGGCTAATGTTCGAACCTGCGGCGCTAACCTGGCAGCCGATTTCCGCGAGGAAGCTGCCTGCCGGTCACACCAAGCATCGCCCATCAGCGAGCGTTTTCCCCGCCAGAGCGGGCTAAAGAGATTGCAGGAATCGATCGATGGATGGATAGGAACGCCGGAGCAATCAGTCCGGGCTCAGGAAACACGGGCGTAGGGAAGACGGGCGAAGGAAGACGGGCGAAGGAACAAAAGTATGCGCATAAAAAGCTACTTCGCGGCGACCATCGAAGGCGCGATGCGCACGGCGCGCCGCGAACTGGGAGACGAGGCGATGCTCGTTCAGTCGCGGAAGTCGATGCCCGAGGCCCAACACCTGGGCGCCTATGAGGTTGTATTTGCAGTCGAAGACCCATCGGAGACAAGCAAGGTCCTCGCTCGCGAGCCCTCAGGCGAGACCGGTATCCTCGTCAGGCAGTTGGCCGGACAGTTCCGTCAGATGCGCCGCCAGATGGACCACCTGTCCTCTGCCCTGACGCTGCCCCAGGCCCGCCCAGATCCAGGAAACTCCATGAACATGCACCCTTGGGTGGAAGCAGTGTATCGGGAGCTATTGTTGACAGATCTCTCACCCGGAGTCGCCCGCAAGGTCGTAGACCGGCTGGATGTGAGCGCGATTGCCGCGCACCCGGACGCAACCCGAAGGTCCGTAGCGCGCGAACTCGAGCGGCTGGTCCAGGTTTCACCTCAATTGGCTGGCGCGCCAAGCCCGGAGCGTCCCCGCGTGGCTGCCGTCATCGGGCCTCCGGGCGCGGGCAAGACCAGCGTTCTCGTCAAGATAGCAGCGCGTTACGGTTTTGGACCACGGCGGCCTTGCCAACTCCTTTCGGTCGACACCAACCGGATCGGCTCGGCAGAACAACTGAGGTCCTTTGCGGCGATCCTGGGCATGGGCTGCCAGACACTCGATTCGGTTCAGGCTCTGGAGTTGGCCTTGGAGGAGAACACACGCAGCGATCTCGTTCTGATCGATACTCCGGGGTACGGGGCCAGGGAGATCGAACGAACCACCGAGTTGGCCGCATTCTTTGCCGCCAGCCGCTGGATAGACAAACATCTCGTGCTCAATGCCACGTCGCGGACGTCCGACCTTGAAAGGTCCATTGAGCGGTTCGCCCGTTTTGGTGTCAACAAGCTGATCTTTACGCATCTCGATGAGAGTGTGATCGCCGGGAACATCCTGACCGTCGCCGTGGAATCCGGCATGCCAATCTCTTTTCTTTCGGCAGGGCAGGAGATCCCCGACGATCTCGAGGAGGCATCCAAACCTAGGCTGGTCGACCTGGTTCTCTCTTCCATGATGGACGAAGACTTTGTCGCCGGGCGGTTCGCCTCTCCGAATTCCCCAGCCAGGGAATGGGCGGGCTTTGGCGAGAGGAAGGAGGACGCCGAACGCACGATGGCCACGGCCTGAGCGCGGCAGTCCCTATGTCGAGCAATTCCTACCGGACGGTACAACGAGTGAGCGCGCCCGATCGGGATCGTCTGATTCTGGAGAACCTCCCGCAGGTTCGATTGATCGCCCGCCGTATTCATGACAAACTGCCGGAGAGCGTCTGCCTCGACGACCTGATCTCGACTGGCATCATCGGCCTGATCACAGCGATCGATCACTTTGACGCTTCGCAGAACGTCAAACTCAAGACTTACGCCGAGTATAAGATCCGCGGGGCGATCCTCGACAGTCTCCGCGATCTCGACTGGGCCCCGCGGCAGAAGCGCAAGAAGGCCAAGCAGATTGAAGCGGCCATTGTGGCCGCGGAGAGGCGACTGAAGTATACCCCGTCGGAGGACGACATCGCCCTTGAGCTGAAACTTACCCTGGATCAGTATCACCAGTGGCTGGTGGAAATCCGCGGTGTCAACGTCGGCAGCCTGGAACGCGCTCCTACCGGCGACGATGACGGGCGCGACCTGCTTCAATTCATCGCCGATCGGGAGGAGGACTGGCCGAGCGAGATCTTCGAGCGCTCTCAACTCGAGCAGTTGCTGGCATCGGCTATCGAGCGGATGCCGTCGGTGGAACGAATGGTGCTCAGCCTCTACTACCGCGAAGAACTAACCCTGCGCGAGATTGCGCAGGTGATGGATCTCCACGAGAGCCGGGTATCTCAGCTAAAATCCCAGGGAATTCTGCGTCTTCGCACCTATTTGGAGCGGCGATGGCCAAGGCGGCGCGGTCATCAGCCGGCATAACGCAAAATGAACGACACCTCAAGAACGTGGCTGGTGGAGGAGTGGGCCCAGAAACTCGGCGAGTCGATCGAGTCGATGACCATGCAACGGCCGGAGATGAAAAGCGGCCCGGCCGGCTTGTTTGACCCAGCGTTGTGCTGGTATCAGTCGGCAATGGGCGTTGCGCCTGGGGCCTTGCTGCTGATAGGGGCCCGGGAGGAGTTCTGGCAGGAGATAGGTGGTGTCGCCCTCAAGGCCGCGGGCCTTGATGACACGACACCGGACGACGCCCGGGGAACCACGGTCGAGATTCTGGCCCAGGCGTGCTCCTCGCTCGCGCGGGTGTTGACCTCCCGTCTGGGGAGAGACATTACCGCCCAGACTCCTTGTCTCGCCGGGCCGGAGGTGGTCGAAACAGGCAAGTCGCGGGGAGCCAATCCAGTGGAAGTCTCGCTGCCGGGAGGCGGGACGGGAACGATTTTCGTTTCGTCCGATGCCTTGCTGGAGGGCGCACTGGCGCCTTCCAATCCCGAGGCAATGGCCGCAAATACCGCAAGAGCGGCTGAACCCTCGGACTCGCCTCGGCAGCCGGTTCGCTCGAAGACCTTCGATTTGCTTCTGGAGGTGGAACTGCCAGTGAGCGTCTCGTTCGGACGGGCCCAACTCCCTCTCCGCGATGTCCTCAAGCTGAGTTCGGGATCGATCGTCGAGCTGAACCGGACGATCACGCAGCCTGTCGAGATCATTGTCAACAACTGTGTGATCGCAAGGGGCGAAGTCGTCGTCGTGGAAGGCAATTATGGTGTCCGAATACAACAAGTCATCACTCGCGAGGAGCGTCTGCGAACCTTGAATTAGACCGCTATGGATACCCACCTGATGCCGTCAACTCCCGACTTGGTACTGGCTGTGGTCAGCCTGTTAAGTGGTCTCCTCGCCCTCCGTCTGGAGGCGACGGCTCGAAAACGAGACCAGGCCTGGCGAAGGCAGGTGCGGTCGATGGAACGGGAATGGCAACTACGATTCGCGCAGGAGTCGCACCGCATTGATGAACTGACACGCGATCTGGAGGACCGTAACCGCGGGAAGCCGTCAGCCTCGAGAATCAACCGCGACAAGCGGTCCGAGGCGCTTTTCATGATCCGGCGCGGAGACTCGCCGGAAACCGTGTCGGCTGTACTGGCGGTTCCCCGCAACGAGATTGACCTTCTGGTCAGGGTGCAGGGATTACGGGCGCCCCTCGCGAATGGACCCCCCGCTGCCTGAGGTAGGTACTCCGCCAGCAGTGGCCGGGTGCGGTCTGGCGCCAGGCTCGTGCCGATGGCTTCCTTTCGTGATCGGCCCATTGTGCCGGGTGCATCGGGTAGCCTTCCCCCAGTTGATAGTCCCGAAGTCACCCTCGATCCGACCAGTCCGGTGCCACTTGTGGAGAGTAGTCGCGACACCCTGCCCCAGGACGTACCTTTGCGGCCTTTTGCGGTCTGTCGCCTGGCGCTTTGCGTCTTCTCGATCCGCCCGACACGCCTCCCCGGCTTGTGTATCATCTTAGGTTCATGCTTTCCGCTCTGACGCCCCTCGACTTCCTCGCCCGAAGCGCCTTTCTGTATCCAGACCGGATCGCCGTCGTCGAGGACGACCGCCGCTTCACCTACGCCGAGTTCCATGAGCGATGCCACCGGCTTGCGTCCTCCTTAGCCGGGTTGGGCATCCAACCCGGCGACCGGGTGGCCGTGCTGGCGCCCAACACCGTGGCCGCGCTGGAACCGCACTTCGCCGTCCCCATGATCGGCGCCGTCCTGGTGATGCTCAATATCCGGCTGAAAGCCGACGAACTCCAGTGGATCCTCAATCATTGCGAGGCCAGAGTCCTGCTGGCCGACCCTCAGTTCCTGCCCGTGCTCGACCCGGTCCGCCACGACCTCCGATCGGTTCAGCATGTCGTTGAGGATTACGAAGGACTTCTCGCCGGCGGCCAGTTCCCCTGCCCGCAGTCCCGAGTGCCGGATGAGAACGAGATGCTGTGCATTAACTACACGAGCGGCACCACCGGCTTCCCCAAGGGCGTGATGTTCACTCATCGCGGCGCCTATCTCAACGCCCTCGGCGAAGCGCTGGAGCACGGCCTCACGAGTGAATCCGCCTTCCTGTGGACGGTTCCTCTGTTCCACTGCAACGGCTGGTGCTTCAGTTGGGGAGTCACGGCGGCCGGCGGACGCCACATTCTGCTCCGCCACGTCGATGCGCCGCGAATCGTCGCGCTCATCGAGTCGGAGGGCGTGACGAACATGGGCGGCGCGCCGGTGGTCGTCAATACCCTGATCCAGCACTGCGTGAGCCACAAGGTCCGCGTCAACGGCCTCAAAATTGTCACGGCCGGTGCGCCCCCCTCGCCGGCGGTCATTCGCGGCGCGGAAGCCATAGGCGCCGAAGTCGCGCACGTCTACGGCCTGACCGAAACGTATGGGCCGCACACCATCTGCGCCTGGCGCAAGGAGTGGGACGCGCTCCCCGCCGAAGAACGCTCCGTGCGGAAGGCGCGCCAGGGCAATTCCTATATCGTCGCCGGCACCCACACACGCCTGGTCGACCCGGAGATGCGCGACGTCCCCGCCGACGGCATGACGCTCGGGGAGGTCGTCATGCGCGGCAACAACGTCATGCTCGGCTACTACAAGAACCCAGAGGCCACCGAAGAAGCCTTCCGCGGCGGATGGTTCCACTCCGGCGACATCGGGGTGATGCATCCCGATGGCTACATCGAACTACGTGACCGCCGCAAGGACATCATCATTTCCGGCGGCGAGAACATCTCCTCGATTGAGGTGGAGAAGACGATTCACAATCACCCCTCGGTTTCCGAAGTGGCCGTGGTTGCCGTGCCCGACGAGAAGTGGGGCGAGGTCCCGAAGGCGTTTGTCACCCTGAAGGACGGCCACTCCGCGACCGCGCAGGAGATCATCGACTTCTGCCGCGAGCGCCTGGCGCATTTCAAGTGTCCGAAGCACCTGGAATTCGCCCTGCTGCCCAAGACGGCGACGGGAAAGGTGCGCAAGAACGAACTCCGCAACCGCGAATGGGCCGGGCGCGAGAAGCGGATCAACTGAGAGTAGGGGACGTTATCGTATTTGTGAAAGTCCGTACTAAGCAGTCGTAGATCGCCCGCGCGGAATCGAGGACCACTTTGAGCAAGCATCCGTCGAAATCGCAACCCACATGGACAGAAGTCAAGGCAAAGCTCGCGGGTTTTGACCGGACAGACCTGCTGGCTTTGATCCGGGATCTGTACGCTACTCACAAAGACAATCAGAGGTTTCTTCACGCCCGATTCGGCCTGGGCGAGGACGTGCTGAACCCGTACAAGCAGACAATCGACCGGTGGCTTTGGCCTGACGTGTTTCTGAAGCAGAATACATCTGTCGCCAAAGCCCGGCAAGCCATTTCCGATTACAGGAAGGCGGTTGGCGAACCCGATGGACTGGCGGAACTGATGGTCTTCTACTGCGAGCGGGCTGCCGGTTTTATCGATGACCTTGGCAATGACGATGAAGGCTACTGCGCTTCATTTCTACGGATGTTTGAACAGGCGCTCAAAACTTACACAGACGCTGCCCGCCAACAGCCGCGCTGGTCTCGTCGCCCGCCTGGATCGAGTGCGCGCCATCAGTCAAAAGTTTGGCTATGGCACGGGAGAGGAAACGGATTCCGTCTTTGCGAAGTACACGAAGGGCGCGGCCTGATCGCCCGTGCGTGGTGCACCCCACGCCGGCGGCTACCAATGAAACGCAGCCTTGCCGAAGCTCACGGAACTCCTGCGCAGTCTCTTCTTGGCTGTTCCCGTTGTTTCACTCGGAGTCCCTCCGAAGCCACACGCTCCTCTGGTCGCGCTTGCCATGAATAACTCGCGAGACGATGAGGTGTGCCCCGGCCGTCTTGTAGTAGATCATGTACTCGCCCGCGGGGAAACTCCTCACTCCCCAGGCCGGCTCCGATCTCGTGCCGGCCGCGGCCGGAGCCGGGGTGTCTCGCCAGAACCCCCAAAGTGATCGGCGATCAAATCGACAAGTTGATTCGCTCTTTCGATACTGCCCGAGTTCTCCGCGACATGAAGCCAGATCGAATCGAGGTCCCGCTGCGCCAAACGGGAGATCCGCAATCTCTTCATCGAACGCGGATCTTTCGTTCCTCCGCCAACCGCTTCCGCCCCCGTGCCTTGACCTGCGCTGCCAATGCCCGCACCGACTTCTGATCGTAGTCCGTGAATTCGCCGCGATCCACGGCTTCAAAGCCGGCGCGAATATCTTCCCGAAGCTGGGCGTGGTCTTCGTCACGCTGCTTTAACAACCTGAGCCCTTCGCGGACCACTTCGCTCGCGGTCTGGTACAGACCGGTCGCCACTTTCTTGTTGACTAGCTTCTCCAGTTCCGGGGTCAGGGAGACGTTCATATATCCTGATGGTAGGGGCGCCTGACAAAAAATGTCAAATTTGGCTACGACCATCACGCCAGCATCTTCTCCACGACCTTCCCCGACACATCCGTCAGCCGGAAGTCGCGCCCCATGTGCCGATACGTCAGCCGCGTATGATCCATGCCCAGGCAATGAAGCATCGTCGCGTGCAGGTCGTGAATGTGCACCGGATCCTCGACGACGGTCAGTCCCACATCGTCCGTCTTGCCGATCGAGATCCCCCGCCGGATCCCGCCGCCCGCCAGCCACATGGTGTAGCACCCCGGATGATGATCGCGCCCCGCCGCCTCCGCCTGCTCCGGCCTGCGGAACTCGCCCATCGGCGTGCGCCCGAATTCCCCGCCCCATACGATCAGCGTGCTGTCGAGCATCCCGCGCTGCTTCAGGTCCTGAATCAACGCCGCGACCGGTCCCGCCGTGATGTCGCAGTTCTCCTTGAGATTCTTGTTCAGCGTCTGGTGCTGATCCCAGGAGGAGTGGCTGACCAGCACGAACCGGACGCCGCGCTCCACCAGGCGGCGCGCCAGCAGGCAGTTGGTCCCGAAGGCGCGAGTCAGTTCGTTTTCCACGCCGTAGAGTTCGCGAACGGCCGCCGGCTCTTTCGACAAATCCAGCAGATCGGGAGTGCTCGCTTGCATCCGGAAGGCCATCTCGTAGGACGCGATGCGCGAGGCGATCTCCGCGTCGCCGGTGTCCGCCGCGCGCTCGCGATTCAATTGCGCCACCAGGTCGAAATCCGCGCGCTGCTCCTCGCGCGACGTGCCATCCGGGTTCGACAGGTACAGCACCGGATCGCCCTTCCGCCGGAACATCACTCCCTGGTACGCCGACGGCAGGAACCCGCTCGACCACTGCGCCCCCTGCGCCATGTTGTTCTTGCCCGTGCTCAGCACCACGAATCCCGGCAGGTTTCGCGATTCGCTGCCCAACCCGTACAATACCCACGACCCGACCGTCGGCCGCCCCACCAGTTGATGCCCGGTCATCAGCAGCGTATCCGCCGGCTGATGATTGAACGCGTCCGTATGCATCGACCGCACGATGCACATCTCGTCCGCGATCGACTCCCACGCCGGTCCCAGGTAATCGCTGAATTCCGCTCCGCTTTGCCCGTAGCGCTGGAACTTGCGCGGGCTGCCCATTACGTTCGCCGTCGGCTTGATGAACGCGAACTTCAAATGCCCGGTCAGCGATTCCGGAAACGGCTTTCCGTGCAGTTTCTGCAATTCGGGCTTCGGGTCGAACAGATCGATCTGGCTCGGTGCGCCTTCCATGAACAGGAAGATGACGTTCTTCGCCTTGGCTCCGAAGTGCGGCGGCTTCGGCGTGTATAGCTCGGCGCCGCGTCCCTCTTCCGCCAGCAGGCTGGCCATGGCCATCATGCCGACGCCGCCCGCCGCGTCCCGAAGAAAATCACGCCGGCGTAACACGTTTCCGAGATCCATCGCCTACTCCCTCGTCATAAACTCGTCGGTGTTGAGCAGAGCGCGGCTGACGCCGAACCAGGCCACGGCTTCCGATCCTTCCGCACCTTCCAGGTCGCCCAGGCGAAGCTTCGCGGCCGCATCCGCCTTCGCCATTGTCCGCCGGCGCTCCAGATGGCTCAGCGCCGCGTCCTGTTCATTGGCATTGGGCCGGCGGGCGAAGCACAGCGCAAACGCGCGGTCCAGCCGCTCGCGATTGGTCGCTTTCTCCGCCATCAGGCGGAGCGCCAGTGCTCCCGCCGCTTCGGTGAACACCGGATCGTTCATCAGGTTCAGCGCCTGCAGCGGCGTGTTCGAGGTGTCGCGGCGGCTGCAGCTCACCGTGCGGTCCGGGGCATCGAAATTCATCATCAGCGGGTAGGCGGTGGTCTTCTGCAGGTAGACATACAGCCCGCGCCGGTACCTCTCCCGGCCCGGACTCTCCTCCCACTTGATGCTGTACGTCTGGTCCGCCACGCCCTCCGGTTGCGGCGGCTTCACGCTCTGTCCGCCCACCTCTTCCCACAGCAACCCGCTAGCCCGGAGCGCCGAGTCGCGGATCAATTCCGCCGGCAGCCGCATCCGGTTCTGGCGCGCCAGCAGCGTGTTGTTCGGATCTACGCTCTTCAGGTCCGGCCGCGCGTTCGACGACTGGCGGTAGGTCGCCGACAGCACGATCCTGCGGTGCATGGCCTTCATCCGCCAGCCGTTCTTCACGAACTCGGCGGCCAGCCAGTCCAGGAGCTCCGGATGCGTCGGCGCTTCCCCCTTCGTTCCCAGATCCTCCGACGTCCGCGCCAGCCCCTTGCCGAAGAACTCCTGCCACATGCGGTTCACCGTAACGCGCGCCGGCAACGGATTCTCCGGCGAAACCAGCCATCGCGCCAGGGCCAGGCGATCCGCGGTAGCGCCTTTGGGCAACGCCGGCAGGAACTCGGGCGGCTGGGGCGTCACTTCGATCCCCCGCTCCCGGTAATCGCCGCGCAGGTGGACATGGGTCTGCTGTGGGTTTGAGTCTTCCTCCACCGTCATCGCACGGCTCAACGGCGGGTACTTTTTGGCCAGGTCCGACAACTTCTTGTCGAGTTCTTTGAACCGCACCTGTTCATAGCGTTTGTTCCCGACCGCCGAGCCGAAGGACTTCACAAAGTGATCGGTCAGGTCATCGGCTTCCCGCCGGGTCCTGGTCTCCGGCGCTTTGTTGAGGATCCGCTCGCCGTGATCGAGCATCCGTTGCAGGTTGCCCAACGACACATCCCAGGCCGGCCTCTTGCCCGGATGCGCCGCCGTCCATCGCATCTCGTATTCCCACTCCGGCTGCAGCGCCTCTACGTTGTACTCGCACAGAAGGTCCTTCCGCTGGTCGCGATACTCGCCGATCGTTCGCCGGTAGACCGGAAGCTCTCCCGGCAGCGGCGCGTCGATGTCCACCTCCTGCGTGTTCGAGAAAAACGCGAACAGGCTGTAGAAATCCTTCTGGGTAATGGGATCGTACTTGTGGTCGTGACACTGCGCGCAGCCCACGGTCAGGCCCAGCCAAACGGCGCCGATGGTGGTGGTCCGGTCCACTACTTGATCGAAGCGCAGTTTTTCCAGATCGACTCCGCCTTCGCGGCTGGTGATCGTTTGCCGGTGGAACCCCGCCGCCAGTTTCTGCTCCGGCTTGGCTCCTGGCAGCAGGTCGCCGGCAACCTGCTCGACGGTAAACTGGTCGAACGGCATATCGCGGTTGAACGCGTCGATCACCCATTCCCGGTAGCGCCATGCGAACGGCCGCGCATAGTCCTGGATGCCGCCTTCGCTGTCGGAATAACGGGCCAGGTCCAGCCACTGCCTCGCCCACTTCTCGCCATAGTGCGGTGACTCGAGCAGCCGGTCCACCAGCTTTGCGTACGCATCCGGCCGGGCATCGTCGACAAACGCCTGCGTCTCCTCCGGTGTGGGAGGCAGTCCGATCAGGTCCAGATACAGACGTCGGGCGAGCGCCGCCTTGGTCGCTTCCGGTGACGGCTTGATACCACGTTTCTCCAGCCTGGCCAGCACGAATGCATCGATGGGATTCCGCACCCACGCCGCATTCCGCACGACGGGAGCGGGCGGCTTGCGAAGCGGTTGGAAGGACCAATGCTTGACATTGGCCGGCTTCGCGACCGCGGCCTCCGGGGGACCGGTGGCGCCCTCCTCGATCCACATGCGGATCATCGCGGTCTGCGCTTCGGTCAATCGTGGTCCCGCGGGCGGCATGGTGAGCGCCTTGCCCGCAGCGTTCGTGGCGCCCGTGGTGACCAGTTGATACAACCGGCTTCCCGCGGCATCCTTCGGCCGGACCGCCGGACCCGAATACCCTCCGCGCACGGCATCGGCCGAGCGATCGAGCCGCAGGCCATTCATCTGCTGCGCCGCGCCATGGCAGCCAATGCAGTGTTTGCGAAAGATCGGCGCGATGTCGCGCGTGAAGTCAACCGCGCTCGACGCGCTCGACGCGACCAGCAGAAGAACGAAGCTAATGCGCCTGATCATCGGCTACGGACTTCTCTCCACCATAGTGCCGTGGACGGGTGACAAGCAAGTGGCGCGCGCCTCGGACACCCGGTTCCGTCCGATCACACGAGCCGATTGTACTCGCTGTGCGGGCCAATCCAGAACCATACGAGATCCGAACCTTGCATCTGGCCCATCGCACGGTGGCCGAGGCCGATCCGCACAGAGTAGACGTTGTTCGCAGTGTCGACCTTCTTGAAATTGAGACTCGGATGATAGGGATTCTGGAGAAAAAGCTGGTAGGAGCGACGCGCCTGTCGCCGAACGGCTTCGGGGAGATTTCGGTAGGCTTGCCGAAATCGCCGGGACGTGAAGGATTTCATTCGTCGATGAGTTCTTCAAGCGAATGGGTTTCGCCCCGGCGATGTTCCTCCGTGGCCTCGCGAGCCAGGGAGCGCAAAACCTCTGGATTCTCTCGAAAACTCCGTGCCCAGGCTTCTTCGTCGTCGAGACTCTCCAGAATCTGGGCTGCAATCGCGTCCTGTTCCTGTTGGGGCAGGGCTTGCACGCGGCGAAGCGCCTCTTCGAGTAGACCCGTCATGTTACTAACTCTACCGCAGAAGGCCAGCCGAGCCATGGCGAGCGGCCGGAAGGCCGGTGTTCGCATCAGCAGTAGCCCGAATTCGGGAGATCCCAGACCGGCAAGAGGTCGGTTGCGCCGGAAAGGCGTTCGTGCAAGGAGGGGGCCGTTGCCCGGTGACAAGCAAGTCGACCCCACCCGTCTGGCTCATCTGAACCTCGGCCGAGCGGTGCTCCCGCTTCTACTCCGCGACCACCCGGCGATCCGGCCGGACGAAGATCCACAGACCTCCGGCCAGGACGGCCGCCAGGGCGGCGAAGTCCAATGCCGCGATCCAGCCGAAGCGATGCGCCAGGGCCGGGGTCAGGATCGGCGCCGCCGCGCCGGCGACCTGCGCCAGCGTGTTCATCAGGCCGAAGATGGTCGCCGCCTGTGCCGGCGCGAGGTCGACCGAGGCGGCCCAGGCCGGCGATTGGCCCATCAGGTGGAAGCCCGCGCCCAGCGCGAGCAGACTCACCGCGACATAGGTGTTCTCGATGCGCGCTCCCGCCACGATCAGGGCCGCCGCGGTGAGTTCGCCCGCCAGGGCCACCGACGTCCTGCCAACGAACCGGCCGAAGCGGGCCGTCAGCCAGTCGCACACCCGCCCGCCCACCAGCGTACCCACGGTCATCGCCAGGGGAGGCAGCATCGTCCAGTAGCCGCTCGCCCGCAGATCGACTTTGCGCACATTCACCACGTAGAGAAAAAACCACGTGAAGAACACATACGAGGTGTAGCCCGCCACGCCGTACGCCACCGCCAGACACCAGACGCGGGGACTGCGGAGAATCGGGCCGAGCGGACGGCGGTGGGCCGAACCCCTGGGCTCGCGCCCGGCGCGAATCAATTCCCGTTCCACCGCCGTGACCCTCGGATGCTCTTCCGGCGTCTCCCCGCCGTACCTCAGCCAGAACCACCCCAAGAGGAGACCCGCGGCGCCAAACACGTAGAACGGCATCTGCCAGCCGAACCGCGCCATCAAGGCCACCACCAGTGGCGGCGCCAGCATCCCGCCAAGCCCAATGCCCATCATGGCGAGGCCGTTGGCCGAGGCGCGCTCGGTCAGCGGCATCCACGACGCATTGATCCGGATCGCGCACGCCAGCACCGACGCCTGTCCGATGCCCGTCAGAAATCGAACGACATAGAGGGCGGCCCCGATGCCGGCGAACGCGTACCACGGAGCGAAGCCGGTCACCAGGGTAAAGAACGACCACCCCATTACCGATGCCGCAAGCAAGCGGTGCGCCCCGGCGCGGTCGACCAGCAACCCCGCCGGGAACTGCGGCAGCGCATAGCCGACGATGAACCCGCTGAGAATCCAGCCGATTTCGACGTTCGACAGGCCGAATTCCTTCTGGATCCCCTGCGCGGCCACACTCATCCCGGCTCGGGTCAGCAGTGCGTGCGTCACCAGCGCCAGAAGGCTGAAACAGATGGTCCAGCGGATGTTGCCTCTCATGCCTCGCGCCGGAGCCACAGTCCGGCCATCGAGCGACGTTGACGGTGCGGGATTGGCGAGGCGAGGCATGTTGTCGAGCATATCGCCTCGGCAGAAGAAATGTCACCGTCGTTGATCCGAGTTCCCTGATCAGGAAGAAGCCCCCACGTCAAAGGGCCCTCACCAAGGCTTCTGATAGTCCAACACTTCCGCTGCCTCGCGATTCAATCGCTCCGCACTCTTGTCGATGATCGCGATGTCCCGCCGTTCACGCCCTTGGCGGGCGATGTCTCTCAAGTAGGCCTCCGCCGCTCGCTCCAGCAGCGCCGAGCGGTTTCTGTCCACTCGATCCAGCCGTCCAAGCAAATCTCGCGGAAGTGTGATCGATACCTTCACTCGCATATGCGGCCGTCAGGTTAATCCTAAACCGAATCCTGTTCACTAGAACCGCGGGGGCGATGGCTCCGAACCGCGGGTGTAAACCCGCGGGTGCTGTGAAATCGGACATGACGGAGTGCCCCACGCAACCCGCGGGTTTACACCCGCGGTTCGGAGAGATCCTCGCCGCGACTGTAGGCGGGCAACCGAACAACACGGCAAGCCGTGACTGCCAAGTGCCCGGTTCACAAATACGATCACCGTTTGCGCCTCCTACCTGGGCCGATCTGATGGCAGCGGGTCCGCTCTGAGCCTCCCGTCTACGGCGGGATCCGGTCCCTCCAACTGACGAGCCTTCCTACTCGCGCGGGTAGTGTGATTGCTTCGGCGCCAAATAAGCCACCTTGAGATGCGGCGTTTCCAGCCGCTTGTGGCCCTGAATTCGCGAGGTGAGACAGGCTTCGAGCATCCCGCTGACGATCAGCGTCCGCTCCGCCGGATAGGGCGCCTTGCCGGTCGCGAACATCTCCTCGATCTTGCTCACCAGGCATGCGGAATACGTGACGGGCGGCGTCGGCGGCAGGAAGAACTGCGTGGAAGGAATGCCTGGGATGCCCTTCACCTTCGCCGCGAACGTGAAGTCGCCCACCGCGCCGTTCAGCATCAGCAGCGTGGTTTTCAGACCGTCGTTGTGTTCGATAAAGTAGGCCGCAGGCTCCTTCACGAGACCGGGCAGGACTCCGGGCGCGGTGAGATCCTGGGTCCGCGCATCGACTTCGGTCAAGCCCTTAGGCGAATCGCTGCGGGATAGGGCAGCGCGCAGCAGGCGCTTCGACCAGCGTCCGTCGTCGCCCGCCTTCCACACTTCGTCGCCGTCGATCAACTGCACCGAGCGCACGCCCGTCTCGCCGCCCTTGCGCCGTTCGATCATCGACTGCATCGCTTCGAGCGCGTGATAGTCCATGGGGTCCGAACCGCCGACCCCGACCATCAGGGCCTCCTCGATCTGGCAGCCCCAGGGAAGTTCCAAATCGGGCAGGTGCCAGGTCACCGGCAGCGACGAACCCGCCAGCACCGGGAACTTCAGCCGTTTGGACGAATCGATCATCCACTTGGCTTTCTCAAAGCTGTAGGAGAGGTGCTTGTCGTTGTAGATCGGCACGGCGCGGCCGTCCTTTTCGAAGACATCCACGCATTGCTTGAAGAACTCGTACCGCGGGTAGAGCACCTGTCCCTTCTCGTTGCGCGGATACTCGCCGTGCTCGGCGATGATCAGGACGGCGTCGACGGCGAGTTTGTCCCCGCCGCAGCGCAAGGCCTCCGCGATCGTGGGGTACACCGTGAACCCGAACTCTTTGGCGCGTTCCTGGCTTTGGTCCCCCTGCGGCTTCTGGTCGACATAAAGCGATACAACCTTCATGTCGGGTTTGTGCCACTCGCCCGCCAGCGGATAGCCGATCAGGAACCGGTCGCCCATGTGCTGCGCGTGGGAGAGATAACGATAAATGGTGGCGACGACAGCGATGCGTTTCGGCATGGGTTAGGTCCTCCAGAAGGTGGACGCCTTCGCCGGCCGGTAAGCGATTCCGGCCAGATGCGGCGTCTCGTATCGCTTCTGGCCGAGATGCAGGCTCTCCACGCCGGCGGCCGTCAGGCCCGTGGTCAGGAGCGTCCGCTCCACCGGGTAGGTCGGCTTTCCGCTCAGGAACATCGCCTCCACGTTGTTGGTCAGCGGACTGAAGAAATTCGCCAGCGTCGTGCGCGCGGGAGGCATCGGCAGGTACATTTGCACCGACAACGGCTTCTTGCGGCCGCGAATCCGCGCGGCAAAGTTGAAGTCCTCCACCAGTCCGTTCATCAGCACCATGGTCGACATCAGGCCGTCCGAGTGTTCGTAGCGGTAGGCGATTGGTTCTTTGACGATCCGTTTCATCGATTCGAGCGTGGGGAAGTCGTTGTTGAAGCCTTCCCGCGAGGGTTTGAGCGTGTGGCTGCGGGTCAGGGCGGCATCGACCAGGTCGCGCGGCCACACACCCTGTTCGTGCGCCTTCCAGAACGCCTCGCCACGATAAGCCTGGAGCCACTTCACCCCCTTCTCGCCGCCCTTGCGCCGCTCCACCATGCAGTGCAGGGTTTCGAGCGCATGGAAATCGTAGCTGTCCACGCCGCCATAGCCGACGCACATCGCCTCTTCCACCTCGACGTTGCCGGGCATTTCGACGGAGGGCGTCCGCCAGGTGACGGGCAAGGAAGATCCGGCCATGAAGGCGAATCCCAGGCGCTTGGAGTCGTCGTACATCGTGCGCGCCCACTCCCAGTTCCAGGAAAGGTGTTTGTCGTTG
This sequence comes from Bryobacteraceae bacterium, assembly GCA_046160045.1. Taxonomy (GTDB): domain Bacteria; phylum Acidobacteriota; class Terriglobia; order Bryobacterales; family Bryobacteraceae; genus CAZGUX01. The sequence goes on along the minus strand of JBJXGR010000562.1, from coordinate 10,156 downwards.
AACAGGGGAACGGCGCGCCCGCTCGACTCGTACACCTTGACGATTTCCTTGAAGAACTCGTAGCGCGGGTATTTCGTCTGGTGCTTTTCGTTCTGCGGGTACTGGCCGTGCTCGCCGATCAGCAGCACGCCATCCACCGCCAGTTTGCTGCTGCCCAGCGTCAGGGTCTCGGCGATGGTCGGGTAGATCTTCATTGAAGGATGGCGGGCGGCGCGCTCGCGGCTGAGGTCGTCGCGGCCCACCTGATCGACGTAAAGCGAAACCAGGTCCATGGGCGGCATATGGTGGTCGCCGTTCCAGCCGTAGCCTTCCAGAAAGCGGTCGACGATGTGTTGCGCGTGGGAGAACTTGAAATAGATGGTGGCGACGGCGGCAATCTTCGGCCGGCGGGTCTGGCCCAGAGCCAGCGCGGGCACTGTGGCCAGCATCTCTCTTCGGGAAAGGGTCATTGGCGGTTCCTGAGCGTTCGCTTTTGAGCGTATCAACTTCGGATGCGGCCGACTACATGTCTCGACACGCGACGACCAGGTCGGCCCTGAAATCGTGGCGTATACGCTCCTGTTTGCGCTACACGGCGTCCCGGGACGGAATCTAGCTAGCCTCTTCGACCTTGGGCGACCCGCCGCTTACAGGCGTTGGGGCCGAACCGTCGCTTTAGACTCTACAGCCCCGCCCCGGCTGATAGGATGAAAGATCCGGCGGACCGTTATGAAGGCCTTACTCCTCACTCAATACAAGCAACTTGACTACACCGATGTGCCGGAGCCGGTCATCGGTCCGGACGACCTTCTGGTCCAGGTCCGCGCCTGCGGCATCTGCGGAAGTGACGTTCACGGCTTCGACGGCAGCACCGGACGGCGCATCCCGCCCATCGTTATGGGGCACGAGGCGGCGGGCATTGTGGTCGAAGCGGGCGCGAACGTCCGGCGGTGGAAGGCCGGCGACCGCGTCACCTTTGACTCCACCGTCTCGTGCGGGAAGTGCTACTTCTGCGCCCGCGGTGATATCAACCTTTGTGACAACCGCCAGGTGCTGGGGGTCTCGACAGGGGAATTCCGCCGCCACGGCGCGTTCGCGGAACTCGTTTCCGTCCCGCAGAACATCGTCTATTCCCTTCCCGACTCGCTCGCGTTCGAGCACGCCGCCATGATCGAGGCGGTTTCCGTCGCGGTCCACGCGGTCAACCTCACTCCCGTCAGGCTCGGCGAGACGGCGGTCGTGGTCGGCAGCGGCATGATCGGCATGCTCACCATTCAGGCCCTTCGCTTGAAGGGCTGCGGAATGATCATCGCCGTGGACTTGGATGACAACAAACTGGCCACTGCCCAATCGCTGGGCGCGGATGTGACCTTGAATCCAAGCCGGACCGATGTTCCCGCCGCGGTGCGCGAGTTGACCGGCGGACGAGGCGCGGACGTGGCTGCCGAAGCGGTGGGCGCGACTGAGCCCATCGAGACTGCGCTGGCCAGCCTGCGGAAGGGCGGCGTGCTGACCCTCATCGGCAACGTGTCGCCGAAGATCAACCTCAGCCTGCAGTCGGTGGTGACCCGCCAGATCCGGCTGATCGGCTCCTGCGCGTCCTGCGGCGAGTATCCGGAGTGCATCGAACTGTTGGCGAGAGGAGCGATCCGGGTGGATCCAATGATTACGGCCGCCGCCCCGCTGAGCGAAGGCGTCCAATGGTTCAACAGGCTATACAGCCATGAACCGAACCTGATGAAAGTAATCCTGCAGCCGTGACACGGTGTCCCCGACCGAATGCACATGGGCCCGCAACCTACCAAAACGAATGCAGGGCACCCGCAGCCCCGACCGTTAGGGAGGGAGTTGCTTTTCTTCGGAGCCGCGACCTTGAGGGAGCGGTGGCCCGCGGACGATTCCTTCACGCGTTCTGAGTCTGAGGGAACGGTGTCTGGGGGACCATTTCGGATTTCCGCACACCTCCTTAGGGAGGGGGTTGCATATGCCAGGTTCTTCCAATAGAGCGGTGTCCGATGGGCCCTTTGGACCCCCCCCGAATGGATCTACCACCGAAAGCAAACCACACCATGAGTTCACCCTTCTTTGACCTCTCCGGCCGCGTCGCCCTCATCACCGGAACCAGCCGCGGGCTCGGCCAATACTTCGGCCGCGCGCTGGCGCGGGCCGGCGCCGACCTGCTCATCACCAGCCGCCACGCCGATTCGCTGAAGTCCTTCCAGCAGGAGGTGGAGGCCCTCGGCCGCCGCGCCGTTCCCCTCGAACTCGATGTCCGGGACCACTCGAGCATTCAGCGCATGGCCGAAAAGGCCTTCGCGGCTTACGGCCGGATCGACATCCTCGTCAACAATGCCGGCTGTAACGTGCGCAAACCCGCTCTCGACATTACCTGGGACGACTGGAACCTGGTGCTCGAAACCAACCTCCGGGGGACGTTCTTCGTCTCCCAGGCAATCGTCCGGCACATGATTCCTGCCGGTTATGGCCGGATCATCAATATCGGCTCGGTCACGAGCGTCTTCGGCTATGCCGGGCTTGGGCCATACACGGCCAGCCGTGGCGGCGTCAAACAATTAACGATGAGCCTGGCCGACGATTGGGGGCCGCACGGCGTGACGGTGAACTGTCTGGCGCCGGGTTGGTTCAAGACCTCACAGAACGCCGTGCTCTATGAAAACAAGGAGTGGCTCGACTACATCGTGGACCGGATCCCCTTGAAGCGTCCGGGCGCACCCGGCGATCTCGATGGCGCGATTGTCTTTCTTGCCTCTGAGGAGAGCCGTTACATCACCGGACAGACGCTGCTGGTGGACGGCGGCATCTCGACCGGAGCCACCAAGGCGACGCTGGCGCCAAAAGCTGGGCGGTAGCCCCGCCGCATCCCCCTTCAGTGTGGGGCAGCCTTCAGGCTGCTGCGCGCTTTACCGCGCCCTTGGATCCGCCCGGAATGACTGCGCCGAGAGGACTCCGCGGCCAACGCTCCCCACCTAAACCTTTTCAGCCGCCCTCCCGATGGATGAGTGTGGACGGTCGTCCGCCGCGTATGGGAAGCCTGCTCAGCGTCCCCACGACAAAGACTCCGCCCCAGTCTTTGTCTCCCTCGTCTGGTGTTTCCCCGCGAGTCCTGTGGATCTCGGAAAAATCGGATTGGCCGTTCCCGGACATCGAAGGTCCCCGCCTTCGACCGGAAGGGTCGCCCACCACGGGCGATGCCTTCCGCCGCCTGTCGACCACCCGCTTCGATGTGGTCGTTGTCGACCTGGCGAATGTGAGTTGGCCGCCGGACGACCTCGTCGAGGAACTGCGCCGGAGGTGCCGGGAGGCTGGTCTACTGATCCGCGCACCCGACACACCGCCGGAGGACGTCAGCCGGTGGCTGCACCTGGGGGCGGATTGCGTCTTCGGGGAGCAATTCCCGGCCGGTCATCTCCGGTCGAGGTCGGAGACTCCCCGGTTCCCTGGCGGATCAGAGGAACCGTGGCGGGAGTTTCTGGTCGGCTCTAGCGCTGCGATGGAAGAGGTACATTCGGTGATTCGGCGGGTCGGGCCGCGAAAGGCGACCGTTTTGATCGCCGGCGAAACCGGCACTGGTAAGGAACTCGTTGCCAAAGCGGTTCACCTCGCGAGCCCGAGGGCCCACCTGCCGATGGTGGCCGTCAACTGCGCCGCCATTCCCGATAATCTGCTGGAAGCGGAACTGTTCGGCCACGTCAAGGGCGCCTTCACCGGAGCTCACCAGCAGCGTATCGGACGTTTTGAACAGGCCGCCAACAGCACCCTGTTTCTCGATGAGATCGCCGACTTGCCGCTGGACTTTCAGACCAAGCTGCTGCGGTTTCTGCAGGAGAGGGAGTTTCAGCGGCTCGGCAGTTCGGAGACGATTCGCGTCCACGTGCGCGTGATCGCCGCGACCAACGTCGACCTCGAACGCCGCGTCGAAGAGGGTCGTTTCCGCGAGGACCTCTACTATCGACTGAACGTCGTTCCTCTCCGGGTTCCACCGCTCCGGGAAAGAGTGGCCGACATTCCCGCGCTCGTGGCACACTTTCTCCACAAGGTCTGCCGCGTCGAATCGCTGCCGGACAAGAGGATTTCCGCCGAAACCCTGGAACGGCTGGCCCGCCTGTCCTGGCCAGGCAACGTTCGTCAGCTCGAAAATGCCGTGGAAATGGCCGTGGCGATGAGTGGAGATCGGGAGATCCTTTACCCTACCGATTTTCCCCTGGCCGGCAGGCAGTTGCCCGCGCGGGAGGACGACGATCGATGGCATCCGCCCTTGCCGGAGAGCGGGATCGATTTCGAGCAGATCGTCAGCGAATTTGAACGAAGACTGCTGGCCCAGGCGCTGGAGCGAACCGGGGGTAACAAAAAGCTGGCTGCGGAGATGCTGCGCCTAAAGCGAACCACCCTGTCGGCGAAATGGAGAACGCTCCACGCGATTGCGTGAACGCGGCGTCGAATCGACTCAGGCCGAAGACTCCCCTGGCGCGTCCGGCTGCGTTCGGGAGGAATCCGGTACCTCTCCATCACCGCTTGGGGTGCCGGTGCGGCGCTTCTCCCAGTAGCTGCGCATGCGCTCGGCGGCCGCGCGGCGCGACGAGGAGTCCCACACGCGGCCGCGCTTGCCGCCACCGCCGGCAAGGCTCCGCTCCAGGGCTTCGATGGCGTCATCCAGGCGCTTCTTCTCGGCCCGCAATTCGACAATTGCCTTGTACAAATCCATCGTTAACGAGTCAGAAAAGGCCAGGCCGGTACCAATTTGTACCCGTACTTAACCATGGCGAAGTATATCAGACTCGCCACGATCGCCGCTATACTGCCCAGCAGTAGCAACACATTTCGCCACGGGAATTTCCGGCCTTCGCGCCCCAGCACCAGCAAATAGCTGGCAAAGATGCCGATGTAAAACAGAACGCACATCGGTGTGGCGAACATCATCAAGTTGAAGATGTCCGGTGTGGGCGTGATAATCGCCGCGACGACCACGATGAGCAGGATGGCGTAGCGGCTGTGGCGGATCAGGAAGCCCGGTGTGACAATTCGCAGCAGCGTCAGGAAGAAGATCAGCACGGGCAGTTCGAACAACAGCGAGACGCCGAGCATGACGTTCACGAACAGGTCGAAGTACGAGACCATCGAGACCATCGGCATCACGTTGACATCCCGGCCGATGCCCAGCAGAAACGCCAATCCGTATCGGAAGGCGATGAAGTAGGCAAACGCGCCGCCCATCAGGAACAGACCCGCTGAAAAGAGGACGAAAGGGGCTGCCCACCTGCGCTCGCGCTTGTACAAACCGGGCGCGATGAATCCCCACACCTGATACAGCACCCAAGGCGATGCCAGAAAGACTGCGGTCAGGATCGGCAGCTTCATCCAGATGATGGAGAACTGGTCCATCGGATCGATCGCAACCAGCCTTGGCGGGTCGACCTTGATCGACCGAAGCGCCTGCTCCGCGGGCTGTTGGACAAACAGCCAGAGCTTCTCCGCGAAGAAGAGGGCTGCCACGAACGCCACGCCGAATCCGGCGAGTGCCCGGATGATGCGCGTCCTCAGTTCCTCCAGGTGTTCGAGGAACGACATGCGGAGCATGCCGTCGTCCTCCTCCGGTTCCTCTTCCTCCTCCTTCTTCGTCTCGGGCGGCGGAGGCGGCGCCGGCGGAGTCGACGACGTCTCGACTACCGGCGCCGCACTGGTTTCGCTGTAGGGATCGTCGTAGTAATACCCATACGGGTCATCGACTTTCGCCGTCGAAGCGGTGGTTACCTCGGACGACGAGTCCGCAGGCACGAGAGCCGAAGTCTTCTCCGGCTCCGCGGCAGCGGACGGATCTACGTTGCCGGAGACGGGTGTCTCCTTTGGTTCGTCCGAGGACATTTATCGAAAGACTCTAAATCCCGACAGTCTTGTTGGTCTCCGCTTCAGGCGCGGGGGCCGTGGCAACCATCCCGGGTGGGTATTCCTGGGCAATCGTGCCCTCCGGTGCGGCTGCGGCTGTCGTCGATTCAGCGCCCTGAGTTGCGGATGCGCCTGGTGTGGACGTTTCGGTGGCGGTGGATTCTCCGGACCCCAATTCCGCAGTCGTCGAAAGATCTGAATTGTTCGACGAGTACGAATCATAAGGGTATGAAGAATCGTAGTTATACGTGTCGTACGCGACTTGACTGGTCTCCTCGCGTATCGACTCGGTTTCCCGCTCCAAGGTTTTCATCTCGCGATCAAACGTCGACTTCAGTTCGCTCGACGCGCGGCGGAATTCCGTCATCGCCTTCCCGATCGTCTTTCCCAGCTCCGGCAGTTTCTTTGGGCCGAAGATGAGAAGAGCGAGCAGAAAGATGAAGATCGTCTCCTGCCAACCTAGGGGACCCATCGTGCTCCTCCCTTGCGGATTACCTCTACGATCATAGCGGCGCAATTTCCGCTACGTCAACCGCGGATCGGTCCAGAACGGCTAGCTTACGCCCACCGTCCAGGCATTACTGCCGCCACGCAGGGAGCCGTTGGCGAACCGTTCGGTCACACTGGCATTGCCGCCAATGCCCGTCTGAGCCATGACTTCGTGGCCCATCGCCTTCAGTGCGCCGGTGATCCCCGTGTCGAGGGTGGGCAGCGCCAGCACCGGTTCCTGCCCTTCCAGGTGGATCCGCGGCGCGTTGACCGCCTCGTACCCGCTCGCATTCAACTCGATGATCCGGCGGCACATCTCCGTGACAACACTGACGATCCGCCGTCCTCCGCGAAGGCCTAGCGCGACATCGCGATCGGGAAGGCGCAGAATTGTCGGACAGGTATTGTTGAGCGGCCGTTTGCGAGGCCCCACCGAGTTCGGCCGGTCCGGGCGCGGGTCGAAGCGGCACATCCCGTGCCCCAAGAGGATCCCGGTGCCTGGCACCGTCACGCACGACCCGAAAGCGCCACCGTGCGAGATCGTCACCGCCACCAGGTTGCCATCCGTGTCCGCCGTCGAAATATGAATGGTGCCTTTCGACGGCCCGGCCGGGCTAAATCCCTGCCGGTCGACGGATTCCGGCGACGCTCGCAAGGTCTCGACACGCCCCGCCGCGTACTCCGTACTCAGAAGCCGTCGCACCGGTACCGGGGCTTGATCGGGATCGCCAAGATACCGCAACCGGTCGCGCCAAACCAACTTCAGGACTTCTGCCAGCCGGTGCCAGTAGCGCGGATCGGTGCCTGGCACCGGGTCCAGTAAGTCCAACATATTCAAGGCTTGCGCAACGCTCAATCCACCGTTTGACAAAATCGAGCTGTACACTTTAGCCCCGCGGAACGACGTCTCGTAAGGGGGCGTCAGCCGGGGCCGGAAGGCTGCCATATCGGAACGCGACAGAATGCCGCCAATGGAACGGACGTAGTCCGCAATTCGCCGGCCGAGTTCCCCTTCATAAAAGTCACGCCACCCCGCCGAGGCAATCCGGGCCAGCGTGCTGTCGAGGTCCGGCCGATGCCAGATCTCGTCCGGTTTCGGCAGCACGCCCTTGGGCATCAGGTGATCCAGGGTCGGTTCGAATCGGCGGATCTCCGCTTCCTGCCCCTTCACCGCCGTGGCAACCCGGCCGTACGGGAATCCCCGTTCCAGCAGTTCCCGTGCCGGCGCAACCACCTGCGGCCATTTTGCCCGGCCCCATCGTTCCCACAGCGTTCCGACGCCCGCCATCACGCCGGGCACCCCCACTGCGAGCGGCCCGAAGATATTCACATTCCCGGGTACCGAGCACCGATACTCGTTCTCGTTGATGCCCGGTTTGCCCGCACCCATCGGTTCAACGTCGTACATCCGGGCCGACGCCTCCGCCGGGGCGACCGAGTTGGAATCGAGCGACCAGACGCGGCCGCTCTTGCCCTCGAGGATCACCGCCGCGAAGACGTAGCCGCCAATGTCGGTGGCGCTCACCTCCAAAACGGAGGAGGCCAGGCACGCCGCCGCGGCCGCGTCCATGGCGTTGCCGCCGGATGCCAGAAGCTTGGCCCCCGCACGCGAGGAATCCTGCGGGTCCGCCGCCACCACTCCTCGCGATGCCTTGGTCTCCCGCCCCTCCGTCGTTGAAGCGGCGGGCGCTGCCGCGCCCAATGCCGTTCCCAACGAAGCCTGCAGAAATGCGCGCCGCCCGGCGTTCGGCTCACTCATGCGTTGGTCCTCGCCTTGAAAGTTCCCTCCAGTTGACCACAGTATCCCGCCCCCCTGCGCGACGTATCTGCCGGGAACCACATACAATTGCCTTCAGTGACGTTCGAAGCCAGCGCTCTCGAGGCGGGACAACGCCTCGACCATTTCCTTCAGCGCGCTCTCCCCGAGTTCAGCCGCTCCCGTCTTCAGGATTGGATCAAGACCGCGAAAGTGAGGGTGAACGGCGCTGGGCGGAAGGCTTCGTACGAGGTGCGCTGCGGCGATCGCATTGAGGTGGAACCGGCCCCGCCGGCGCCACTTCGCGCCACGGCTGAAGAGATTCCCCTGGAAATCCTGTACGAGGATGACGACTTGATCGCCGTCAACAAACCCGCGGGAATGGTGGTGCACGCCGGGGCGGGAGTCACGCGCGGAACGCTCGTCAATGCCCTCCTCGGCCGCTTCCACAGCCTCTCCGGAGTTGGTGGTGAGCTGCGCCCCGGCATTGTCCACCGGCTCGACCGTCAGACCAGCGGGGTCATCCTGGTAGCCAAACACGACGCCGCCCACCGCGCGCTCCAGGCCCAGTTCGCTTCCCGCAAGGTCCGCAAGATTTACCTGGCCTTGGTTCACGGCGTGGTTACCCACGATCGGGGGGAGATTGATTCACCGATTGCGCGCGACCCCGTGAGGCGGACCCGCATGACGGCACGCCTGGGGACCGGCCGAACCGCGCACACGGACTACCGGGTCGAACAGCGCTTCGCCCGGTTCACCTTTTTGAAGGTACGGATCGGCACCGGCCGGACTCACCAGATCCGCGTGCACCTGGCGAGCATCGGCCACCCTGTCGCCGGCGACCGGTTATACGGCGCTCCGGCGAGTGCCGGGCACCGCTTCTTTCTGCACGCTCACCGTATCCGCATCCTCCATCCAACCACCGGAGGACCGATGGAGATCGTCGCCCCACTTCCCCCCCACCTGGAGGAATGGCTTCGGGAGGTTGCGACCGGGCTGGTTCGCCCCCAGGCCGGCCCTTGAGCGGTGTAGGATTCATCGTATCGGGCACAATGGGCGAAACGAGCGGTTCGAACGCAGGCCTTACAATAGAAGTATGCGGTTGTTGGTCGCCCTTTCTCTGTTGAGCACTCTGCTTCCGGCTCAGCCCAGTAAGCCCGAGGCCCCGTCCCAGCCTGAAGTCATCCAGCAGGCGCCAATCGTCGTCGACGTGACCCGCGTCAACCTTCTCTTCACGGTCTCCGACAAGAAGGGACGCTTCATTACCGACCTCGCCAAAGACGACTTCCTGGTCTTCGAAAACAAGAAGAAGCAGGCCATCGCCGAGTTCACCGCCGAAAGCGACCTGCCGCTGCGCCTGGCCATCCTCATCGATACCAGCAACAGCGTTCGGGACCGCTTCCGTTTCGAGCAGGAGGCGGCCATCGAGTTCATCAACTCCGTCGTGCGCCCTCGCCAGGACAAAGCCATCCTGGCGAGCTTCGACACCTCGGCTGAAATCGTCACCGACCTCACCGACAATCCCGAAAAGCTGGCGCAAGGGATCCGCGGCCTTCGCCCCGGCGGCGGCACGGCTCTCTACGATGCGATCTTTTTCGTTTGCCGCGACCGCCTGCAGCAGGATCAGCCCCGCCACAAGTTCCGCCGCGCGATCATCATCGTCTCCGACGGCGACGACAACCAGAGCCGCGTCACTCGCGATCAGGCCCTCGAGATGGCCCAGAAAGCCGACGTCGTCGTGTACGCGATCTCCACCAACATCACCCGCACCGAATCGGACGGCGACAAGGTGTTGAAGTACCTCACCTACGAGACCGGCGGACTCGCGTTCTTTCCCTTCAAGGTGGAAGACCTGGCTCAGTCGTTCGAGAACATCGCCAACGAGCTACGGCACCAGTACAACATCTTCTATCAGCCGGTTCCCCTAAAGCCCGACGGCCTGTATCACGCCATTGAAGTCAAGGTTCCCACGCGCAAGGATGTTGTGGTCCGGGCGCGCAAGGGCTACTACGCGCCGCGCATGTAGCACCG
>JBJXGR010000561.1:0-4522 GCA_046160045.1 Bryobacteraceae bacterium | reverse complement strand
AGCCCGGACCACACTGGAGCAAGCAAAGCATGATGGGAGAATCGGCGAGACGGTCACGCGGAAACTGGCCCGGTCACGGCCCTGGAGAACCCCGAGGAAACTAGCGTCTGCACCCACCTGACCCTAGTTGTTCCCTAGTTGTTCCCCCGACGTGGGTGAGTAGACGCAGCCTCCGCCATCGGGACACGTAATCGTGCAGCCGGAGCCGCAATCAAATGTTCTCGGCACGACCTCCTCCTTTCTATGTACTTGGATCGGCGGCCAGCGAAGAACGTCAACTGTTTCAGAAACTAGCCTACGGCTGCACTGCGGGGACGCACGAGCAAACGCAGATCTTGCCCGAGGAAACTAGCGTCTGCCCCACCTGACCTAGTTGTTCTGAACGAAGTTGAAGAACCCCGAGGAAACTAGCGTCTGCACCCACCTGACCCTAGTTGTTCTCTAGTTGTTCTCCGATGGCAAGACGCGTCCCGCGGACGACCGGCTTGCCTGCCAGGATCCTGGGATCGACGACGATGCGCTCTGACAGCGGCACAAACCCAGTCTACCGTGTCCTCGGCCGGTTCGGAACTGCGGTTCCACAGTGCGAGGACCGGGCTGGTCGTGGTCGGGCACCAAGCCGGACAACGACACTGGTGCAAGCAAAGCGTGAAGGGGGAATCGGCAAGACGGTCAAGCGGAAACTGGCCCGGTCACGGCCCTGGAGAACCCCGAGGAAACTAGCGTCTGCACCCACCTGACCCTAATTGTTCCTAATTGTTCTGACCCTAATTGTTCTAATTGTTTAATTGTTTCCGCCGAAGGAAGGAACCGCCAACAAAGCGGCGACCGTGATGTTGCAGTCCAGCGGGCTGGGACTTAGAGTGGAAAAAGGTGGAAACGCGTTGTGGACGTCCCCAGGTTTCCGGCAAGCTGGTTTTTCGCAAACCGGAACGGCACCGTATTTGCCCTATAACGCGTCGAGGGGCCGAACTGCGGGTGGGATAGTCGAAGGGGTAACGAAAAACCGTTTTGAGCCGGTTCCGGCGACGGAATGAAGCTCTTCGACCACAGGCACGCGGCGCGATCGCGCCGACAGCATTTTGCTCCAAGAATTCGCGCTGTCTATGGATCGAAGGGCGTTAATACCAGCCGGAGAGCTGCGCGTAGCAACGTTCCTCGAAAGAGGGGTCGGCATCACGGGGCTTCCACCAGCGCGCCAGGGAAACTCTAACCAACGTCCCTGCTGGGATAACATCTACTTCCTCTTCGGTGCCGACGTAACTGAGATGACGATGGTTGTTGTAGTATCCGCGCTTGTCTCGTTCGTCTACGTCGAGCGTGAGAGGAGAGTCAGGAATCCAAAAGCCGGTCGCTCCAGCCGGAACGTCGGCAGGGGAGATGTAGCCGCCGCCGTTTCCGGTGAACCGGATCTTACCGTCGAAGAGAACATCAATCGGGCCTTTCCACGGCTTGGTGGCCTTGTTCAAGTATTGAGCAAGATTGTCTTGAAGCCCTAGCTTCTTTGCGACTGCGACAGAGACATCCTCCACGTGAGGAGGCGTCTTCGTACCGCAGGGCTCGCATTCTACCTGCCACCATTCGCCTACGCGATAGATGGACTTCGTTCCAAGATCCGAGTCGCAATGCTGGTTCATCAGGCGCAAGTTCTCTCCGGCGTCTGATAGAGCCCCGATGCAGACCTTTCCTCCATACATGCGGGTCCTTGCGACAACGAGCACTTGCTTCGTTGCCATCAGAGGTGCTGCACCGGAACTGCCCACTCATTGTGGAGCCGCTCAGACACTAGCGAACGATGGCAGGCCGCGGGTGCACCTTCCACACAGAAGAAGGCAACCCTACGCGCATTCCCCAACGAACTGCGAAACGCGTCCGCGTTGAAGTGGTCAAGGACATTGTGAGTGTAGAGTTCTTTGAACGTCTGCCCAAGTTCAAGGCGTGCTCTCTTCGTTACTCCTTGCAGCTGGTCAGCCGCATACTGGCGCTCTCTGATCTCGGTTGTTGGCGCAAGGTCTGGCACATGCCGGTAGGCGATTCCGAGTTCTGCAAGCTTCGATTGAAGCCGTGTGCTGTTCACGAAGGCGTACTCGGAACCGCGGACTCCTCGGCGCTGCCGGATGTCGCAGAACAGATCTACACCGGCGCGAATGAGCGCATCAAAGAAAGTCGTTGCAGACTTTCCATACGCCCCAATCGTAATGAGTTTTTCAGGCGTCGCTGGTTCGGACATGCTGATAAGATCCTGCTGTCATGGTCTTTGCACTATAGGCTTTTCTGGATCGCAGAGATTGTCCAAAGAGATCGCCTTGGGGCGATTCAAGAGAGGCGATCACTTCTGCTTGGCTAATCTTCTCTCCCTCTAGTCCTAGATGATCGACGGAAACACCGATCGCAGCGAGCGCTGCGCCGATGAGTTTACTTCGGTGGCAATCGGTTGGGCGACCTTCGCTGCACAACAGGCAGACCTTCAGGTCTTGTCTGAGGGCGGTCAGTAGACGCTCGATTCCAGCTTTGAAGAATGGCTTCTCTCGGACGATGCTGTAGACGACATGTCCGCCTTCATAGCATTCGGTGTCAGGCGGTCGGCCTCCAAGAGTGTCGCCCATGAAGACATAGCGGATTCCTGCGGCTCGCAGCGCGGCGTCAAGAGGTTCTGCGGAGAACTCCGGTTTGAATCGGGAGCGGGGACTGGTTCGGACGTCAACGAGGTACTGAATGGACTCGCGACGGAGCAAGTCGATTAGCTCTTGGAGCGACCGGTTCCCGTATCCGATTGTGATGATCGAGCCTGCCATACCTCTCAACTTCCAGTTTACGCTTCTCTAGCATAGCGGCTGTCGTCGATCCAGGAACATCCGCAGAGCCGTTATTCCATTTATTCCGTTAAGGACGACTGGCAGAACGTCTCGAAGAATCAGTGAGTTGCATTGCCACGCTTCAACGTTCCTTAGGATGCTCCCGATGAATGACGTCACTGGCCTTCCAACACGCACGAGAAGTTGGCCGCCTCGTCGGTGCTGCCGGAGCCCTTGATCGCGCCACTTGCGGATACGGGCACAGCGGCCGGGTCCGCACCGTCTTGCCCTCGACCTCTTTCGCCGAGACGATGCTCTGGGGCGCCTTTCCGTCTTCCACCCAACCGATCAGAGGGGGGATCATGTCGAACGAGCCACAGCCCACCCCGCCCCCGCAATGGAACCTTCCGGGAACCAGGTAGTAGCGGAAGAACGAATCGGTTTTCGCCGCCATGGTCCGGAACACGTTCTCGACGTAACGCATGCCCATCATGGCGTTCAACGCCGGGTCGGCCCAGCCGTAATACATGATGAGCTTGCCGCCTCGCGCGTGAAACGCCGAGAGGTCGGGATCCTTGGCATCGATCACCGGCCGCAGCCAGTCGACCAGGGGAGATTGCCGGTCGAGGTCGAGTTCGCTCACTTCGAACTTCGGGTCCTTCTCTTCGAACGCCATGTATCGGAGAAAGCTCTGTGAAAAATTCATGGCGATCGTGGGCCCGTCGTCGTTGACGATCCAGTTGTGCCAGCCGCTGCGGCCGTTGGCTCCCGCGATTTCGGCCCCCACGGGCCACCCATCCATCAGGGTGACGCCCGCGGCCTTCAGCGGCCCGTACACTGTTTCGAGCGCGCCGATCTGAGCCGGCGTGAAGCAGTCCGGGCGATCTTCCCCGCCGGAGCAAACCGGCAGGTCGCGCGACGCCGAAAAGTTGCAGCGCCGGGGGTCGTCGATCACTCCGTCCTCTAAGCCGTCCTTCGCATCGCACCCCTGATAGATCTTTTCGGCCAGCAGGCGAACCTTGGACGACGGCACCGGGGCCGCCTTCATGGCCTTGGTGTTCGATGCGAACTGGAGCATGGTTCCGGTCCAGTCCAACACAGGCGCTCCCGAGATGATGCCATCGAAGTCTTCCGGAAACCGCTGCGCCAGGATCAGGGCCTGGCGTCCTCCCGTGGAGCAGCCCACAAAGTAGGAATGCGCCGGCTGCGAACCGTAGTACTCGGCGATGATTTTCTTGGCTGCGACCGCAGTCGTGTGCAGGGACCGGAAGGCAAAATCGTAAAGCTTCTGCCGATTCACGGCGAACGTGCCGAGGGGTTCGAGTCGCGCATCATGTCCCGTGTCGGTGACCGCAACCGCATACCCGGCCTGCACGCTTTTCACCGGACCCGTCTTGTCCAGCACGCCGGCGTAGCCCCCATTGCCTCGCATCAGAAAACGCCGGTTCCACTCCCCCGGCAGAAAGACTTCAAACCGGATCTCGGGCTGGATCAGGCCGGTCACCCGGCAGTAACGAGGAGCATCCCCCTGGGCGGGAATCGTCTGGGCGGTCGCCACTGTGAATTCGAAGCCTGTGAGGCGGCGGAGGGACTCGCAGGTGGTGGCGGCGGCAGTAGCCTGACCGAAGGCTACCGGCAGAAACACGACGATCGCGGCCAGAATCCGGGCAAATCTGGGATAGCGCGCCATCTGTCGTCAAATCCTACCACGCGAATCGAGACCCCAA
>JBJXGR010000560.1:0-5292 GCA_046160045.1 Bryobacteraceae bacterium | reverse complement strand
AGGGCCGCGGCCTGATCCGCACGTCATAGAAGGCGTGAAAAATTGGGGGCGGTCACCCCGTTTCCCGACCACAAATCGTTGGTTCTTCACGAAACATTGATCGGGAAACGGGGTGGCTGCCCCCTTTTTTTCACAACCTCAGTGTGGCGGCGGGCGCACACCCCACAGACCGCACGTGCGCCGGGCGACCAACAACGTCGCCCGGCGCCACGTTGGATACAATGCGCTAGATGAATCCGCGCGCTCCGTGGTACAAGTGGCTGCTGGTCGCCTTCATGTTTTTCGTCGCCGCGATCTACTACGGCGACCGCACTGCGCTCTCCGCCGTCTATCCGCTGCTGCGCAAGGATCTCGGCCTCTCTGACATCGAACTGGGACTGGTCGGCAGCGCCTTCCTGTGGACCTTCGGGCTCGGGTCGCCTTTTGCCGGTTACCTCTCCGACCGTTTCTCGCGGGCCCGCATCGTCATGCTCAGCCTCGCTGCCTGGAGTGTCGCCACCCTCTTGGTGGCCTTTGTCCGCGACCTGCGCCAGTTGATGTGGGCCCGCGCCCTGCTCGGCATCACCGAGTGCTTTTACACTCCGGCGGCCCTCGCGTTGATCGCCGACCATCACGGACCTTCGACCCGCGGCGCGGCCATCGGCATCAACCTCGCCGGCATGAGCTTCGGCATGATCACGGCCGGCACCGTTGCCGGCTACGTCGCCGAGTCGCAAGGCTGGCGTCCGGCCTTTCTGTACCTCGGCGGCATCGGCATCGCCATCGCCTTGATCGGACTGATCTATGTCCGGGACGGCGAAAGCCACACGCCGGCGAAGCGCGTCGCCCCTGTCTCGCTCCAGGCGAACTTTCTCACGCTGTTCCGGACCCGGACTTACATGCTGGTCCTCACCGAATCGATGCTGAATTCGGCCGGCGTTTGGATGTTCTGGAACTGGCTGCCGCTCTACTATCAGGAGACGTTCGGCCTCAGCCTCGCCGGAGCCGGTTTCTCAGGGACCTTCATGCTGCAGAGCGCCGCAGCCCTGGGGATTATGACGGGCGGCTATGCCTCCGACCGTTGGGGGAAGAACCGCCCCAGCCACCGTCCGCTGGTGATGTCGATTTGCTACTTCGTCTCCGCGCCCTTTCTGCTCGCGTTCTCATTGGCGCCGACCTACGCGGTTGTAAGTGCCTGCGTGTTCCTGTTCTCGCTGATCCGGTCGTTCGGGCAAGCAGCGGAGAATCCGATGTTGTGCGACGTGCTCCCCAAGCATGTGTGGTCGTCGGCGATGGGGTTGCTGCTGACATCGAACGTCGCCGCCGGGAGCGTGTCAATCCTGTTCGCGGCGTGGATCAAAGGCCTTCATGGCCTCGGCTTCGCGTTCTCATGTATCTCCGGAATCGTGATCGTCGCGGCATTTCTGGGATTGGCGGCCTGCCGATCCCTGCCGGGCGACATGGCCCGCCTGAGACAACAGGTGCCTGAAGCGTCGGCGGTGAGGGGCTAACCTGCGGTTGCAGGTTGACCTATAATACACGCCATGAAGGCCATGGCGGCGGGCGGTTGCGTTCTGCTCTCCCTGGCTTTTCTGTGCGCCCAGCAGCGTGACCTGAAGCCGGAGACGATCTCGATCCAGAAACGGCGGGCGCTGGTGATCGGCAATGCCGAGTACCCCCAGGGGGCGTTGAAGAATCCGGTCAACGACGCAGCCGCGGTGAGCGGAGTGTTGCGCCAGGTCGGTTTCAAAGTTACGCAGGAGAGCAACCTGAACTACAGCCAATTCGAACAGGCCGTCGACCGGTTTGTCGCGAGCATCGCGGACGGCGATCTGGCGTTGTTTTACTTCGCCGGACATGGGCTCCAGATCCAGCAGGAGAACTACCTGGTCCCGGTCGATTTCAGCGCCCAAACGGAGGCCGCCGCCAAGTACAAAGCGTACCCGGCATCACGGGTGAGGGAGGAACTGGAAGGCAGCCGCGCCAAGCTGCGGATTCTGATTCTCGACGCATGCCGGAACAACCCGTTCCGCACTGTCCGCAGCACAGCACGAGGCCTGGCGCCGATGAAGTCCGATGCGACCGGCACATTGATTCTGTTCGCGACCGGGGACAACAGCGTTGCGGACGACAACCCCGCGGAAGCCAACGGATTGTTTACCAAGCATCTGGTGGCGTCGTTTCCCACGCCGGGACTGGGGTTGGACGAGATCGTCAAGAAGGTGAAGGACGACGTCTTCCTCGCCTCCAACCGGAGGCAGATGCCGTATTCGTATGACGGCATCGTGGGGCGCTTTTATCCGATGGGGCCGCCCGCCATCGCCGGTCCCGTGGCGGCGGACTCCTCCCTGCAAATCGAACTCGCCTACTGGCAGTCGATCCAGAGCGAGAGGACGCCGGAGTTGTTCGAGGCGTACTTGAAGCGCTATCCCAACGGTCAGTTCACCGACCTGGCCCGTATCCGCCTGGCGCGATTGCGGCCCCCGCCACAGGACTCGGCCGAAGGTGTGAGCAGACCCCCAACCCTACGCAGGCGGCAGAACGCGAAGGACGGCCTGCTGTACGTTTGGATACCCCCGGGCGAGTTTCAGATGGGGTGTTCGCCTGACGACAGCGACTGCTCCACTTTCGAAAAGCCCGCCCACACCGTTCGCCTCACCAAGGGCTTCTGGCTTGGCCAGACCGAGGTGACCCTCCAGGCATGGAAGCGTTTTGCGGAAGCTACCGGTCGGACGTTACCCGACGCTCCCGCGATGCGCGGAACCCCTCTTCTTGCCCCTCCGGTGGATGACCGGGTTCCGGTGGTCAACATCAATTGGGATGAGGCCAAAGAGTATTGTTCCTGGATGGGCGGCCGCCTGCCGGCCGAGGCCGAATGGGAGTACGCAGCCCGAGCGGGGACGAAGGGGGCGCGCTACGGTCCGCTCGACGAGATCGCCTGGCATCTCCTGAACAGCGGCACTGCTCCGGTTGAACCAACACGCGCCTCGAGAGAGGCTTGGGAGCGGCAACTCCTGCAGAATCGAAACACGATGCACGCGGCCGGCGCCAAGACCCGAAACGGCTATGGCTTGCACGATATGCTGGACAATGTGTCGGAGTTTGTCGCCGATTGGTTCGGTGAGAAGGAGTACGACCGGGGCGCCGTCGCCGACCCCGCCGGTCCCGCGGGAGGCCAGTATCGGGTCACGCGAGGCGGCTCTTTCGTCTCCATCACGCGGTCGGTCCGCGTATCGAGCCGCGGACGCGCCAGCCCATCCGTCCGCGGTGTCAGCCTTGGATTCCGCTGCGCGTGGTGACCTTAAATCTCGTATTCTGGAGGCTTTGCACGACCGAATGAGATGTATTGCCACACTCTTTCGTGGAGAAAGTATAGACCTAGCTTGATTACCGAGTCAGCGATCCCTGCTCCCACGGCGATGGCAGTGTCACCCTTGATGAAATAGACAATCAGGGCTGTACTGAGAGAGCCGAACAGCCGGTAACTCGCGGCTTTGGCCAGACTCCTGGCGTGCGACTCCATTGAGGTAGGGTAACATGAATCTCGATCGACAAGATAGAGTATTCAGAGTCGACCGGGGGCCAGCTGCGGGCGAGGGTGCCAGCCCCACTAAATCATTCCTAGCCGCGTAGGCCGCTTCGGCGGCGGAAACGCGCGGTCCAGTTCGGTGAGATCCTGCTGGGTGAGACGAATCTGAAGAGCGGCCACGTTTTCTCGCACCCGTTCCGGGTTGCTGGACTTAGGAATCACGGCGACGCCGTCATGGGCGAGCAGCCAGGCCAAGGCGACTTGGGCCGGCGTGGCGCCGTGGCGCTGTGCGACGGCGCGAATCGCCGGCCTGGTGAGCAACCGGCCTTCATCGAGAGGGCAGTAGGCCATCACCGGAATCCCCCGTTCCCGGCACCACGGGAGAACCGACCATTCGGCTTCCCGCCGGGCGAGGTTGTAGAGAATCTGGTTTGTGCCATTCTGGCCTGCGTCCCAGAGGGTCATCTCCTCGAGGTCATCCTGATCGAAGTTGCTGACGCCGAAATCGGCAATCTTGCCTTCCTGGCGGAGTTCCTGAAACGCGGAGAACGTTTCTTCGAGAGGCGCCGAGCCCCGCCAATGCAGCAGGTAGAGATCGATCTGGTCCGTACGAAGACGTTTCAGGCTGCGTTCGCAGGCTTCCTTCATCTTGCGCCGGCCGGCATTGTGGGGGTAGACCTTGCTGACCACGTAGACTTGGTCGCCGCGGCCGTCGATGGCCTCGGCGACGACTTCTTCGGCGCCGCCGTCGGCGTACATTTCCGCGGTGTCGATCAGGGTGGCGCCGAGGTCGAGACCGGTTCGCAAGGCATCGACTTCCGCCTGGCGGGTGGCGCGCCGCTCGCCCATATGCCAGGTGCCGAGGCCGAAGACCGGCATAGTCGCGCCGGAAGGAAGAGTCACCGCTTCTACCATGTTCGCTTTTGAGTTTACTTCCACCAGGTCGCCCGGCGCCCGGGTGACGGTTGGAAAACCTGACCTGGACTCCTTAGGGTGCGACGGCTCGGAAGGGCTGCCGCCGCGGCCGGGAGAAGCCGTGAAAAAGCAGGGACGGTCACCCCGTTTCCCGACCACAAATCGTTGGTTCTCCACAAAACGCTGATCGGGAAACGGGGTGGCCGTCCCGCTTTTTCACAGCGCCGGGCGGATTCCGCGCACTTCTGACGGAACGGTGTCTGGATTCTCTGATCTCCGCCCAGCCGAATCAACCCAGCCGTTTCGACGACGGTTTTCCAGTTCAACACTCAAACAAATATTTGCGCCGGGAAACCTGGGGACGTCCAATGCGTTTCTAAATCAGAACAAGGTAGAATCGCGTTTCCACCTTTTTTTCGTCTTCTGTCTTCCTACCTGACGGAGGAAACGACTACGTCTCTCGGAGCCTCGGTCTGTTTGGCGGATTCCGGGTATAGCTCGTCCGTTTAATCACTCTGCACCACCTTGAGGCGTCAACTCCTTGAGTCATCAGCCACCAGTCCTGCCCTACGCCGCTTTCTCCATCCCCTTTC
Source organism: Bryobacteraceae bacterium (assembly GCA_046160045.1). Taxonomy (GTDB): domain Bacteria; phylum Acidobacteriota; class Terriglobia; order Bryobacterales; family Bryobacteraceae; genus CAZGUX01. Next base: position 276 of record JBJXGR010000560.1, on the reverse strand, counting down.
TTCAGCGCCGCCATCACCTCGCGCAACGCCGCCGGATGCCGCTTCAGCGTCTCCAGAATCACCCGGTTCTGCTCGACCAGTTCCTCGTTTTTCCACCTCTCCCCGTGCTCTCCTTTCTTTGCCGGGGCCAGCCACCGCTTCATCTGGATCTGCTTCTCCCCCCGCGCCATCGCCCGGATCGCCACCTCCGGTTTCTTCTCCTTCGTCTCGCTCGCGATCGCGTCCGTGACCTCCTCGAACTGCCTCAGCCTCTCCAGTAGCCGCTGGTCCTTCGCC